>DASSGR010000132.1:0-33114 GCA_035693425.1 Solirubrobacteraceae bacterium | reverse complement strand
CGATCCCGAGCGGGCGCTGGCGATCGTCGGGCGTCTGTCAGAGCTCGGGGTGCGCCTGTCGGTCGACGACTTCGGCACCGGTTACTCGTCGCTTGCCAACCTCAAGCGCCTGCCGATCGACGAGCTGAAGATCGACCGCAGCTTCGTCTCGCCGATGATGCAGGACGAGAGCGACCTGATCATCGTGCGCTCGACGATCAACCTCGGGCACGACCTCGGCTTGAAGGTGATCGCCGAGGGCGTCGAGGACGAGTTGACGCTCAAGCGCCTGGCGACGCTGGGCTGTGACCTGGCCCAGGGCTATCACCTCAGCCGCCCCCTCGCCCCGGACGCCTTCACCACCTGGGTCGCCGACAACGCCCTCGAAGCGCGCGCCGCATAGCATCCCGGGGCGGTGTCGCCCGCTCCCAGGATCACGGTTGTCGGCTCGGCCAACGTGGACCTCGTCGTGCGCTGCGAGCGACTGCCGCGCGCGGGCGAGACAGTCACCGATGGCGCGTTCGAGCGCATCCCCGGAGGCAAGGGCGCAAACCAGGCCGTTGCCGCCGCGCGGCTCGGCGCCTCGGTCCGGTTCGTAGGCCGCTTCGGGCGCGACGAGTTCACGCTTCGCTCGCTCGAGCAAGCAGGCATCGACACCAGCGGCGTCGTCCGCGACGACGGTGAGGGCGGCGTCGCGTTCGTCCTCGTCGACGAGACGGGCGAGAACATGATCGTGACTGCGCCGGGCGCCAACCGCCGGCTGGCGCCTGAGGAAGTAGATGTCGGTGACCCCGATGCCGTGATCTGCCAACAGGAGATCCAGGCGCCAACAATCGCGGCGGCCGCCGCGGGCGCGCGGTTCTTCTGTCTGAACGCCGCCCCGGCGCGCGGTCCGCTGCGGCATAAGCCCGACCTGCTCGTGGTCAACAGGTATGAGTACGAGGCGATCGGATCCTTCTACGACGGCCTCGTTGCGCTCACGCTCGGCGCCGAAGGTGCGGTGCTCCTCCAATCCGG
Source organism: Solirubrobacteraceae bacterium (assembly GCA_035693425.1). Taxonomy (GTDB): domain Bacteria; phylum Actinomycetota; class Thermoleophilia; order Solirubrobacterales; family Solirubrobacteraceae; genus Palsa-465. The sequence continues at coordinate 32,118 of DASSGR010000132.1, read as the reverse complement.
GGAGGAGTTCGCGCGCGCGACCCCGCCACCGGTCACCGCCGTCGACGGCACCGCCGCGGGCGACGCGTTCTGCGCCGCGCTTGTGGTCTCGCTGCTGGAGGGGAGGGATCGACCGGCGGCGCTGACCCGAGCCTGCGCGGCGGGCGCGCTTGCGGCCTCGCGGCCGGGAGCCCAGCCCTCGCTGCCCACGGCCCAAGAGGTTGACGCGCTCCTCGGCTGACCCGCTGCTCAGCGGCTGAAGCGCTCCGCGCCGAGATTGGCCTGGGGGTGCAGGCTCTCGGGGACGCCATCGCCGAGGACCGCCCGAGCCACCCGGCGTCCGAGTAGCGGCGCGTGCTTGAACATGTTGCCGCCGGCCAGGACCAACAGGCCTTCGGCCTCCCAGACCGCAATCCCGTCCGGGTGCCAGGGAAGTTCGGTAACCCAGCAGTGCCGCACCTCGACCGGATCGGGATCCAGGCCCGGGAGGGCACGGCTCACATACGCGTTCGTGCGCTCGGTCGCCTGTGCAAGCGCGGTCGGCGCGATCAGGCTCCCGTCTTCGTGGATCAGGATGTCGCCCAGGCCCACCGCGTACGCCTCATTGCCGGGCATCGCGTCCGCGTAGGCCGGTTCGCCGAACGTGCCGTCGCCGGCGAGCAGGCAAGGCAGGCGCTCCGGCGCATCGCCCCGCAATCGGTAGGTGAAGCGGGCGTGGACCGCCTGACGCACGGGTAGCGGGATTCCGGCGCTACGCGCGAGCGCGGTCGTTCCGCGTCCCGCGCACAGCACGGCGCGCTCGTGCTCCACGGTGGCGCCGCCGGTACGGACCTCAACCGACCCCCGTGACGTGACCCGCATCGCCACGACCTCTTCGGCGACGATCGTGGAGGCGAGCACCGCAGTCAGTGCGCTGATCGCTGCGCGTGCACGAATCACGCCGCCGTCCTCGTCGAGCATCGCCGGCCCGTCCCACGGCGCCAGCAGCGGCAGCGCATCGGCGAGCTCGCTTGACCCGATCCGCCCGACGCGCACTCCGCCGGCCTCCAGCAGAATCGTCAGGCGCCGATCGACGGCGGGCCCGATCGAGATGACTCCGTCACGCGATAAGAGCTGCTGCCCGAAGCGCTCCTCCCACTCGCGCCACACGCCGCGAGCCTCGCGCGCCAGTGCCACCATCCGGCGGTCGTCGTGGGCGTGGCGGAAGATCCGCGACTCGCCGCCGGACTGCCCGTTGCCCGGTACCCCGCGCTCGTAGATCGCCACCGAGGCGCCCTGCTCGGTCAGCGCGAACGCGGTCGACAGCCCGATGATGCCCGCCCCGATCACGGCGATGTCGGCCTGCGGCGTCATTCGTCACGTCACCCGATGGTCATCGCGGCGCAGAGCATCGGTGAAGCGCTTGGGCACCGCTGGATCTTCGCCGGCCTCCCAGAGCGTCACGACCACGAGCTCTCCGTCCGCCGGCCTGCACACGTAAACCAGGTCGCGGCGCTGCAGATCGCGGACGAGGACGGTCCCGCGCTCGCCGGACTCGACGCGTCCGGCCGCGTGTCCTCGGGCCACGCGCGAGGCGATCTCGGTCTTCGCATCGAGCGTGCCGCGCACCCGCTGGCGAAAACGCTCGGCAGCGTGATCAGTAACCGCGACAAGCAAGGCAACGCGGCACCTTACCGTCGCACGCCGCGCTTAGCCGTCGTCGATCAGGTTGGCGAGCGGGCCCAGCAGACGGCGCGAGCGGCGCGACACGCCCGGTAGCGCCACCAACCTGTGGGTGGGGGCGGCGTCCGATTGCAGGCGGTCGAGTTGCTCGCCGGCGATCGGCCGCCAGCGCTCGTCGATCACCGTCGACGGTTCATCGTCAGCGATTGCCTGCTTGTCGACCTCGAGGTGCTCGGCCCATAGCCGCAGCCGCGTGTCGCGGGCGAGCGCCTCGTTGTCGGTGACGACGTTCATCTCGGTGTCGTTGAGCAGCGAGTGGGCGTTGAGGTTGGCCGAGCCGACGGTGAGCCAGCGGTCGTCGACGATCCCGACCTTGGCGTGCACGTACAGCTGATCGTCGCGGCCTCCGCTGAGCGAGCGGATCGTGGCCGCGAGGACCCGTCCGGCGCCGTCGTCGGCGGCCGTCAGCTCCGCGAGCTGGCCGAGCGTGTCGTCGTGGCCGTTGTTGGCGCGCCTGGGCAGCAGGATCACCAGGCGGAAGTCGTCGCTGGGAGGATGGCGGAGCTTGTCGGCGAGGATGCCCACGATCTCGGGCGACCACAGGAACTGGTTCTCTAGATAGATGAAGCGCCTGGCCTGTCTCAGCGCGCGCGTGTAGCTCTCGAGGATGCGGAACTCGCCCTTGGGCAAGGCGTCGTACATCACCTCGGAAACCGTGCGAACGACCTGAACCGTGTGCGGGCCGTCGGCGGGCGGAGCGTCCGGCCGCTCGAGATGCTGTCCGGTGAGCTCGCGCCACCGCAAAGCGAAATGATCGTGGACGTCGAGCACCGCCGGGCCGCGCAGTCGCGTGCCGACGTCGTGCCAGCCGAGGCGCCGCCTGGCCGGATGGTCGCTGGTGTCAAAGCGATCGCCGCCGTAGTCGGTGATGTCGATGCCGCCGACGAACGCAAGCTCGCCGTCGACGACGACGGTCTTCTCGTGGTGGCAATGGAACGGATGCTCGCGCGGATCGATCTCGCAGCGGATCTGCGTCCGGCGCGTGAGCATCTCGACGGTGTCGCGCACCTGGCTGCGGGTGGGGCGGAAGGCGGGCACCGGTGCGCCCGCCCACACGAGGACCCGCACATCGATCCGCGCGGCTGCCTCCGCCAGCATCGGGCCGAGCGTTCCGGGCCGCTCGCCGCGGACGAGGTCGAAATGCGGAGCCAGGTGCCAGCCGGTCACGTGGATGAAGTCACGCGCCCCCTCGATCGCATCAGCGATCGCCGGAAAGGCCTCGGCGCCGTCGATCAGGACGTCCATGGAGCAGCCTCCGCGGGGAGGCGGATCACCGGACGCCCACAGGCCGTCGTCGGGAGGCGACAGGGCATGCAACGCTCCCAGACGCCGGAGCCGCCACCGGTGCTTTGCGCTCACGGCGGCTTCGATTCCGTCTCCGACTAGGTCGTCGACTCCGGCGACCAGCGAGGTGCGCGCACTGGACATACCTCCATGCTTACCGATCGGGGCAGTAGTCAACCCGGTCGATATGCTCGCCCCGTGAGCGAGCGATCGGCGGAGCACAGGGGATCTGCCTACAGCTCCGCAGGGGTCGACTACGAGGCGCTCGATGCCGGCAAGCGCAGCGCACTGACTGAGGCGATGGCCACGTCCGGCCTGCTGGGGGCGCTCGGGGGCCGTGCCGTCGACGAATCCCGCGGAGAACCGGCATTCGTGTTCGAGCTGGAGGGCCGGGCGTTCGGCTTCGTAGTCGAGGGTCTGGGAACGAAGTCGATCATTGCTCGCCAGGTCGAGGAGCAACTCGGCGTCGGAGCGTTCGACAACGTCGCCTACGACACGGTTGCGGCGATCGTCAACGACCTCTGCTGCGTGGGCGCGCTGCCGCTGGTCGTCAACGCCTATTTCGCCACCGGCTCATCGGAGTGGTATCGCCGTGAGGACCGACACGCGGCGCTGCTCACCGGTTGGCGCGAGGCGTGCGTGGATGCGGGGGCGGCGTGGGGAGGAGGGGAGTCCCCATCTCTCCCCGAGCTTGTTCATGGACTCGACATCGAGCTGGCCGGCAGCGCGGTCGGCCTCGTCCCCGACGGCCGCCCGGCGATCCTCGGCGCCGAGCTCGTGCCCCGCGACGAGATCGTGCTCGTGGACAGCAACGGGTTGCACGCCAACGGCTCGTCGCTCGCGCGGCTGATCGCCTCCCGGCTCCCGGACGGGTACGGCACGCGACTGCCTAGCGGCAGGAGCTTCGGGGAGGCGTTGCTGGATCGGAGCGCGATCTACGTCGGGCTGGTTAGAGGCCTGCTGGCGGCCGGGATCGAGGTCCATTACCTCAGCCACATCACGGGCCACGGTCTGCTGAAGCTGATGCGTCCGAGACGAGAGCTGACCTACAGGATCCGGGCTCTGCCCGACGTTCCCGAGGTGCTGGCGTTTCTCGTTGAGCAGGCGGACATGTCGCGCAGCGCCGCCTACTCGACCTTCAACATGGGCTGCGGCTTTGCCGTGTACTGCGCTCAGGGATCGGGCGACGAGGTCGTTGCCACCGCGTCGAGACTTGGACTCCAGGCCCGCGTCGCCGGCGTCGTCGAAGAGGGGCCCCGCCAGGTGGTGCTCGAGGAGGTTGGCGTCACGTTCGAAAGCGGGGACATGGATCTGGGGCCGAGCGGCCCGGATCAGAGCTCGAAGGCGGAGTAGGATCGAGGCACCGTGGAGCGGGGTGTGCACGACCGCGGCGGTGTGCCGACGGACGCCAAGATCGACCGGCGCGAGCATTCGCTGGCCGATTGGGAGGTGCTAACCGACGCGATGGTCGGAGCGCTCAACAGGAGCGGTGTGATGAGCATCGACGAGTTGCGGCGCGGGATCGAGAGCATGCCACCGGAACGGTACGAGCGCGCGTCCTACTACGAGCGATGGCTGTATTCGATCGAAACGATCCTCAACGAGAAGGGCGTGCTCGACACCGGCGAGGTGGATGGCCGGCTTGTCCGATGACCTATCAGATCGGACAGCCGGTGCGTGTCACCAATCGAGCCCACGACGGCCACCATCGCACCCCCGGCTACGTGAAGGGAAAGACCGGGCGGATCGAACGCGTCCACGACGCCTTTCGGAATCCCGAGACACGGGCCTACGGCGAAGATGGCCTGCCCGAGGTGGCGCTGTATCTGGTCAGTTTCGCGCGCGAGGACTTGTGGCCCGGGCTCGATGGCCAATCCGACGAGCGAATTTACGTGGACCTGTATGAGCACTGGCTTGAGGAGGCTGGATGACCGCACCGACCCCTGACCACGACCACGGCCACGACCACAACCACGAGCCGATCACAGACGCCGGCGAGCCCCCGGCCGCGGCGCGAGCGCGCGCGCTCGAGAAGCTGCTCGTCGAGAAGGGCGTGATCCGCCGCGAGGACATCAGGCGTGGCATCGACTGGCTGGTATCGCGCACACCGGGGGACGGCGCGCGGCTGGTCGCCCGGGCGTGGGTAGATCCCGAGTTCAAGGCGAGGCTGTTGGCCGATGCGCGTGCCGCAGCCCTGGAGCTCGGTCTGGACCCGGGTCCGTCGCCCGTCGTCGTCGCGGTCGAGAACACCGATGCGGTGCACCACATGGTCGTGTGCACGCTGTGTTCGTGCTATCCGCGGGCCCTGCTGGGACCGCCACCAGACTGGTACAAGAGCCTCGCCTATCGGTCGCGCGCCGTGTCCGACCCGCGCGGGGTGCTGTCCGAGTTCGGGCTGGAGCTCGAGCCGGACGTGGAGTTGCGCGTCCTCGACTCGACCGCCGACATTCGCTACCTCGTCATCCCCCGCCGCCCGCCCGGTACCTCGGAGCTGGGCGAGGAGGAACTGGCGGCGCTCGTTACGCGCGACTCGATGATCGGCGTGGCCCAGCCGGCCGCGCCCGCGGCTGCGGCTGCGTAGAAGCGAGGACGCGCCGGCACCTGGCCATGAAACCCGTAGTCGTCGAGCTGGAGATCGAGCGGTCCGCGGACGTCGTGTGGGAGTACATGGAGAACGCCGAGCACAACCCGGAATGGTTGAGCAACATGCGATCCGCGCGGTGGACCACCGAGCCGCCGATCGCGGTCGGCTCCCGCTACGACCAGAGGGCCCGGTTTCTGGGCAAAGACGTACGCACGAGCTTCGAGGTGACCGAGCTCGAGCCGGGCCGCTCGATCACGATCTCCTCACTCCCCGGTTCGTCGTTCCCGATTCGGATCACCCGGGAGGTTGAGCCGCTCGGCCCACAACGCACCCGCGTGCGAGAGACGGCCGAAGGTGACTCCAGCGCCTTCTACCGCGTGGCCGAACCCCTGATGCGGCCCATGGTGCGCCGCAACATCGCGCGCGCCTACGACCGGCTCAAGCACATGCTGGAAGGCTGACGCCTCCCGTCACGGCTCGAGCACGATCTTCCCGTGGGTGTGCCCCTGCTCGAGCTCTCGAAACGCCTCGCGCACCTGATCGAGCGGATACACCCGGGCGATCGGCACGTCGAGACGGCCTTCGGCGATCAGCTTCGCCAGCTCGGCCAGCACCCCCGCGTTGGCGGCGGCGGCCGTCCCCTCGGTCTTGACGCCGTATTTCTGGCCAGCCCCGAAGTCGACGATCGTGTCGATTCGGTCCGGCTTGACGCCGAGCTCGAGCGCGACCTGGACGTAGTCGCCGCCAGCCAGATCGATGAACGCGTCGACCGCGCCACCGGCGGCACCCGGGATGCGCTGCTCGACTCCGTCGCCGTAGGTAACCGGGATCACCCCGAGGTCCTGCAGCCAGCGGTGGTTGCGCTCGCTTGCCAGGCCAATCACGGTTGCTCCGGCCAAGATTGCCAGCTGCACGGTGATCGAGCCGACGCCGCCGGCTGCCCCCGCGACGACCACGGTGTCGCCCGAGCTCGCCGACACGGCGCGAACCGCGGCGTATGCCGTTGTGCCGGCCACGAACAGCGAGCCCGCTTCCGGCCACGGAACGCCCGACGGTCGCGCCGTGACGTTTTCGGCGTCGACCACGACTAGCTCTGCCTGACTGGCGCGGTTGTCCGTGAAGCCGATCACCTCGTCTCCGACCGCCCACCCGCTCACCCCATCGCCCACCTGCTCGACGATCCCAGCAAGGTCGCTGCCCTGGCCCGAGGGGAATGTCGCCGGCCAGCGTTCGTGCAAGAGGCCCTCGCGGATCTTGGCCTCGCCCGGGTTGATGCCGGCGTCCTTGACCCTGACGAGCAGCTCGCCGGCGCCCGGGATCGGCGCCGGGACGTCGACCACGTCGAGCACGTCAATCCCGCCGTAGCGGTCGAATCTCACTGCGCGCATCTCATACCTCCTCTGTGAGGGGACGAGTGGCGGTCCCGAACACGACATCGGTACGCAGCCTCGTGATCGCGCTCGCGGACCCCGGCCAGGACTGTACGACGGACGACCTCACGCTCGTCGGTGGCGAGCGCGTCGATCGTGCCACGATAGCCCGTGCCGGGCATCACGTGATCGAGGACCGAGCCGCCGGGCGCTAGCGACAGCTGCGCCACGGTCTGCTCCCCGTACCGGTCCCAGAAGCCAAGCGCGGGTCCTGCAAAGTGGTCGGCGGCCGCGCCATACGAGCGCGCAGCGCGCTGTGCATCATCGTCGAGCCGGTCGCCCGCCACTGAAGAAAACGATAAAGGCATGTGGCGCAGGGACTATGGTGGGAGCATGGCGACGCAACAGGGCGATCCCGGAACCCAGGAGAAAGTCAGCGAGGCGCTCGAGGGCTGGCTCGAGGGCGACAGCGACAAGACGCTCGGCAGCCTCGTCGATGTTTTCGGCGAGAAGAGCTTCGCGGTCCTGTTCGTGCTGCTGCTCGGAGTGCCGGCGCTGCCGCTGCCGACGGGCGGCGCGACCCATGTGTTCGAGATCATCGCCGCGCTGCTCGCCCTGCAGTTGATTGTCGGCCGCGACCAGATCTGGTTGCCGCAGAAATGGTGCAGGCTCCAGCTCGCCGGGCCCAAGCAGCAGAAGTTCATCGCGGGCCTGATGAAGCTGATCCGCAGGCTCGAGCGCCTGTCGCGCCCGCGCCTGAGGTTCCTGTTCCAGAGCCGCGTGAGCAATTCCGTCTTCGGGCTGCTTGCGCTCGGCGGGACCGCCGGGGCATTCTTCGCTCCCCCGTTCACGGGGCTCGACACGCTGCCGGCACTGGGCGTTGTGCTGCTGTCACTTGGCGTCCTGCTGGAGGACGTGATCGTCGTCGCCCTCGGGCTGGTCGTCGGCGTCGCGGGCGTGCTGCTCGAGATCATCGTCGGCAGCGCCGTTGTGCACGGGGTCAGCAAGATCTTTTAGCCGGACCCGGAATCGCCCCACCTGCGATCCTGACTGGCATGCGAGGAACCATGGTTGACGTCGAGACCGCCGACGGGGTCGCGGACGCGTACGTCACGCGTCCCGACGGAGAAGGCGAATACCCAGGCGTGCTGTTCGTCATCGACGCGTTCGGTCTGCGAGCGCGAATCGAGGAGATGGCCGACCGAATCGCCGGCCAGGGTTACGTGGTGCTGGCGCCCAACGCCCTCTACCGCGCGGGCCGGGCCCCCGTGTTCCCACTGCCCGACTTCACGGATCCCGACAGCCGCGCTGGCTTCATGCAATCAATACGCCCGCTGATCGAACAGCTCACGCCCGAGGCGATCTCACGGGACGGCCAGGCATACCTCGATTTCCTGTCGGACGTGGCGACGGAACCGGTGGGAATCACCGGCTATTGCATGGGCGCGCGAGTCGGCTGGCGGCTCGCCGCCGCGTATCCCGATCGCGTCAAGGCGCTTGGCGGGTTTCACGGCGGCGGGCTGGTGACCGACGCTCCCGCAAGCCCGCACCGCTCGGCAGAAAAGCTGAAGGCAGAGGTCTACTTCGGCCACGCCGACCAGGACGCGAACATGAACCCCGAGCAGATCGCCGTCCTCAGCGACGCCCTCGACCGAGCCGGCGTCCGGTACCGCGCAGAGGTCTATGAGGGCGCGCTTCACGGCTACACGATGTCCGACACGGCGGTTTACAACGAGGCCGCATGCGAGCGGCACTTCACCGAGCTGTTCGCGCTGCTGGGTCGGACGCTCGGCTCCGTCTGACCCCGGGCGCGCACGAGTGAGCTCCCGCTCTCGCATCGTGGCTTTCGGCTCGGCCGTCGCGGTCGCGGTGATCGGCGGAATATGCGCCGCGGTGTTCCCGGGACTGACCGGTCAGCTGCTCGCGCTGGTGTTGATCTCGGTCGGGCTCGGAGCGGTCGTGCTGCTGGTGTTCTACGAAGTGGGCTTGAGCGAGGACAAAGCGCGAGCCGCCGAGCAGGAGCACCAAGAGGAGCGGGCGACAAGGAGCACCGAAGCGCACCCGAGACCGCGCCTACGCCCGCGGAACCCACGCAGACTTCGCGAATAACTGCTGTCACAGGCGCGCTGGCTGTCTCGTCAAACATTGAAAACTGACGCAAGGGAGCCGAAATGAGGATCTTTCTCGCAGGTGCAACAGGTGCGATCGGCAAGCAGCTCGTCCCGCGGCTAGTGGCCGCCGGACACGACGTGATCGGCACGACCCGCAGCCAGTCCAGGCAGGACGCGATCCGGCAGATGGGAGCCACACCGGTTGTCGTGGATGCGCTCGATGCCGACCAAGTCGCCGAGGCGGTGGCCAAGGCGCAGCCCGAGGTGATCGTGCATCAGCTGACCGCGATCGCCGGCTTCGACACGCGCCACTTCGACCGTACGTTTGCTGCCACCAACCGTCTGAGAAGCGCGGGAACTGATCACCTGCTGTCTGCCGGACATGCGGTCGGGGTCAAACGATTCGTCGCCCAGAGCTATGCCGCTTGGCCGTACGAGCGCACCGGCGGCCCCGTGAAGACCGAGCAAGACCCGCTCGACCCGGCCCCTCCTTCGCAGATGCGTGAGACCCTCGAGGCGATCCGTCATCTGGAGGACGCCGTCACCGGCGCAGACTGGACCGAGGGGATCGTGCTTCGGTATGGGGCCTTCTACGGCCCCGGAACGTCGCTGGCACCCGGTTCCGAGCAGTTCGAGATGGTTCGCCGGCGCAAGTTCCCGGTGGTCGGCACCGGCGGCGGGGTGTGGTCGTTCATCCATATCGCCGACGCGGCAGATGCGACTCTCGCGGCGATCGTGCACGGACGCCGCGGGATCTACAACGTCGTCGACGACGACCCGGCGACCGTCGCCGAGTGGCTCCCGGCGCTCGCCCACGGGCTCGGCGCGCCGAAACCGTGGCACGTTCCTCGGTTCGTCGGGCGCCTGGCCGCCGGCGAGGCTGGCACGGTGATGATGACCGAGATCCGCGGCGCCTCCAACGCCAAGGCCAAGCGTGAGCTCGGGTGGCAGCCGATGCATCCAAGCTGGCGCCAGGGGTTCGCGGCGGCGTGAGCTCACAGGAGAGACTCCTCGATGAGCTGCGGCCCGGGTCGTTCGCGATCGCCTACCGGATGCTAGGCAGCGTGACCGAAGCCGAGGACGTGGTTCAGGAGGCGCTGCTGCGGGTCCACCGCACGCTCGAGCAGGGCGAGCGGATTGACTCGCCGCGGGCGTTCGTCGCGACAGTGACCACGCGACTGGCGATCGACGAGCTGCGCTCTGCACGGGCGCGGCGAGAGAGCTACGTCGGCGAGTGGCTGCCGGAACCGATCGTGACCGAGGGCTCCGACGATCCGGCGCGGCAAGCGGAAATGGCCGATTCGCTGTCAGTGGCGATGCTCGTGCTGCTCGAGAGCCTGTCTCCCGAGCAGCGGGCCGTGCTGCTGCTGCGCGACGTGTTCGACTACGGATATGACGAGATCGCCCGGATCGTCGGCAAGAGCGAGGACAACGTGCGCCAGCTTGCGACTCGCGCGCGACAGCACGTCGACGCCCGCCGGCCGCGGTTTCAGAGCACCCGCGAGCAACGCGACGAGCTCTCACGGAAGTTCTTCGCGGCCGCCCAGGAAGGTGACCTGGGCGGCCTCGAAGCGCTGCTGGCCCACGATGTCGTGCTGACGGGCGACGGTGGCGGCAAGGCGCCTGCGCTGGCTCGGTCCTTGCGCGGCCGCAACCGCGTCGCCCGGACGCTGCACAACTGGTTCAAGCTCGGCGCCCGGATCCCGGGTGCCGGGATGCGCCCCGTCGAGGTCAACGGTGACCCTGGGGCGATGCTCGTCGACGGCCAGGGCCGGCTGATCGGCGTGTTGGCGCTCGAGGTCGAGGGCGGCTACATCAGATCCATCAGCTCGATCGTCAACCCCGACAAGCTTTCGCACCTAGGGCCGGTCGCCGACATACGCGAGCTACTCCGCCCGCGCCCAGGGGAATAATGTCCGCGTGCCGGAGTTTGGCCCGCAGCTGCGCGAAGACGACGTCGACGCCGACCCGGTGCGCCAGTTCGCCGAGTGGTTCGCCGAGGAGGTGTACGCGGGTGTCCGCGCACCGGAGGCCGCGGCCCTGGCCACGGCGTCGGCGGACGGCTCGCCTTCGGTGCGGATGGTGCTCGTCAAGCGCTACGACGACGACGGGTTCGTGTTCTTCACCAACTACGAGAGCCGGAAGGGCGGCGAGCTTCACGCCAACCCACGCGCGGCGCTGCTGTTTCACTGGGATCGCCTGGGTCGGCAGGTTCGAATCGAGGGCGCGGTGGCGCGAATCAGCCCGCAGGAATCGGCGCAGTACGTGCGCAGCAGGCCGCGGCTCAGTCAGCTAAGCGCGCTTGCCTCGCCCCAGAGCCGCCTGATTCCCGACCGTGAATGGCTCGAGCACCGGGTCACCGAGATCGCTGCGCGGCACACGGAGGCCGAACTACCCCTGCCCGAGGTGTGGGGCGGGTTTCGCCTCGCTCCGGAAACATTCGAGTTCTGGCAGCACCGAGACGACCGCCTGCACGACCGCCTTCGCTACCGGCGCACCGACGACGGCGGCTGGCAGGTCGAGCGCCTGGCCCCCTGACACGCTCCGGACCCCCGGAGTCGCTCGATGAGATCATGGGGCCATGCCACGCCATACCACATGCACCACGGCAACGAGGAGCTGCTGATCGTGCTCGACGGCGAGCTCGAGCTGCGCACTCCCGACGGGAAGCGCGCGGTGTCGAAGGGCGCCGTCGTCGGGTTCCCGGCCGGGCCGGCCGGCGCGCACCGGCTGCGAAACGTGTCGAGCTCGCGGGCGCGGTATCTGCTCGTGTCGACGATGCGCATGCCTGAGGTCGCCGAGCGGCTGGACACCGGCACGATCCTCGCGATGACCGCGCCCGCGGACGGATGGGCGTTCCCCGCGGGAGTGGACGCCGACTACGTGGCGCTGACGCTGGCCGCCATCGAGGCCGACGAATGACCGCCGGGCAGGCACCCGCGGCCGATGACCAGATCGCCGGGCTGCGCCATGGCTATGCCGATCTCTCCGGTTCGCGGCTGCACTACGTGGAAGCCGGCGACGGCCCGTTGGTCGTTCTGCTCCACGGCTTTCCCGACTTCTGGTTCAGCTGGCGCTTTCAGATCCCGGCGCTCGCCGCGGCCGGGTTTCGGGTGGTCGCGCCCGACATGCGCGGCTACAACCTCTCCTCACGTCCGCGGTCGGTGCGTGACTACGACATCGACCTGCTGACCGCCGACGTTCGCGACCTGATCCGCGAGCGCGGCGCCGAGCGGGCCTTCGTGGCCGGTCACGACTGGGGTGCGGCGGTCGCGTGGGCCACGGCGGCGCAACACCCCGACGCGGTGGAGCGCTTGGCGATCCTCAACGTCCCGCATCCGCGGCGGATGCTCCAAGGGCTGCGTCGCCCGCGCCAGCTCCTGAAGTCCTGGTACATGTTCTTCTTCCAGCTTCCGTGGCTTCCGGAACGGATGTTCAGCGCGCGACGCTGGCGCGCGTTCCGATACGGCTTCGAGCACGACGCACGCCCCGGGGCATTCACCCGCGACGACATCGGCCGCTACGAGGAGGCCTGGTCACAACCCGGCGCGGTCACGGCGATGATCAACTATTACCGGGCGGCGTTTCGCCAGTCGCCGAGGCGGGCGGAGGGCCGGATCCGGCCGATCACCGCGCCGACGCTGGTGATCTGGGGCGAGCGCGATCGTTACCTCGGCGCCGAGCTCGCAGAACCCGATCGCGCCGACGTCCCCAACCTCGAGCGGGTGGTGCGCATCCCCGACGCCACACATTGGGTTCAACACGACCAGCCCGAGCGGGTCACCGAGCTGCTGATCGAGTTCTTTGGCGGTCAGCGCCACCAGAACACGGCATAGAGCAATCCGGCAGTCACCAGCCAGGCGAGCGCGGCGGTCGCCAGAGCGAGTGCGCCTGCGACGTGGCCGAACGACGCCGCCGCCACCGCGGCAAACACCGCGAGCGCAAAGCCTCCTGCGATTGCCCCGCGCGCATCCTCGCGCGCCTCGACGCTGTCCTCCTGCTGCTCGATCAGCGTCAGGCTGGCCGCGAGTATCGCGGGAAATGCGAGCAGGATCCCGCCGACGCGTGCGTTGAACGCCAGCGTGACCAGCCCCGACGCGATCGAGGTCAGCGCGCCGGCGATGAACCTGATCGCCAGGTCGCGTGGCCGTGCCTTGGCGGCCTTGCGTGAATCGAACGACGGCCGCTCGTCGATCCGGTGGGTGATGGTCGGTTCGGGCGGGCGCTCGTTCATGCGACGAGGACCGGAATCGCGACCACCGACGCAACCGCCAGCCAGGCGGTCATCGCAATCATCGCGGCCACAGAAGCTCGCCGGCGCCGCAGCAGCAGGACGACGCAGGCGGCGTAGGCGATCATGCCCGCCGCGCCCGCGAGCATGCCCGCGGCGCTCTCGTGCGCCGCGTGCGGACCCTTGTCGAGCAGTGCGATCGTCAGCCCCGCGATCGCAACCGCCGGGGCCGCGCTGAACAGGCCCGCAAACCGCTTGGGCGAGAGGCCCTCGGACAACAGCGCGAAGGCGACGACCAGGATCCCTCCGGCCACGCCCTTGACTGCGAGGATCACGAGGTCGTGACCGGTCATGGCCGATCGATCGGTCGCGCGGTAACGTGGCGCCGAGTGGGGCAGACAGTTCTCGAGATCTTGATGGCGCCCGTCCTGGTGGCGCTGGCGACGCTGGCCGGCCGGCGCTGGGGCGCTCGAGCCGGAGGGCTGGTGAGCGCATTTCCCGCGGTCGTCGGGCCGGTGTTGCTGATCATCGCGCAGCAGCGCGGCGGCCTTGCCGCCGAGCGCGCGGCCAGCGCGACGCTGCTCGGGCTCGTCGCGCTCAGCGGCTTCGCGCTGGCGTACGCGAGGGCCGCTCGTGGGAGGCGCTGGCCGGGAAGCCTTGCGGCAGGCTGGGCGTGCGCGATCGCCGCGGCAGCGATCGCCGGGTGGTGGCTCGCCGACGCCGCCCTGCCTGTCGCATTGACCGCCGCGGTGCTGTCGATCGCGTTCGCGCGGGGCGCGTTGCCGCGGTCCCCGGGCCAACCGTACCTCGGCGGGTCGGCGAAGCATCCACGCGGAGACGTCGTCGTGCGAATGGCGCTGACCGCAGCGCTGATCGCGCTGCTGACGGTCGCGTCAGAGCTGTTCGGGCCCGTGGTCGGCGGGATGCTCGCGGCACTCCCGGTGCTCGCATCGGTGCTCGCCGTGTTCACGCACCGTGTGCACGGCTCCGAGGCGACGATCGGGTTGCTGGGAGGGATGCTGACCGGGATGTCGGGTTTCGTCGTGTTCTGCGCCGCGATCGCGCTGCTCGCAGCCCCGGCGGGCACCGTCGTCGCGTTCGCGGTCGCAACCGTTTGTGCGGTCGCTGCCCAGGCGCTGATGCTCATCGTGATCTCCGCAGTTCGTTTCCTGCCTGCTCCCCGGCTGCCAGGGGGATAAACGGGACCCGCGGCAGCGTGCACTTGAACGTCGCGGCGTTCTCTGCGGATACTGTGCGGGTGGGCCAGCAGGTCTCCGCCAAGACCTTCAGCCGGGAGGACCGCCAGCGCTACCGGCGCAAGGTGCGAACGAGCCTCGACGTGTTCGCGCGGATGCTGTCGGAGGCGCGCTTTCACCCCGAGCAGCGGTCGTTCGGCCTCGAGATCGAGCTCAACCTGACCGACGACAACGGCGATCCGGCGCTCGTCAACGCCGTCGCGCTTGAGGCGATCGCCGACCCGGCTTTTCAGACCGAGCTGGGGCAGTTCAACGTCGAGATCAACATCCCACCCCGGCTGCTCGAAGGCCGGGTGTTCTCCGAGCTCGAGCGCGACGCACGCGCCAGCCTGAACAACGCCGAGGAGCGCGCGCGCACCGTCGGCGCGCACATGATGCTGATCGGGATTCTCCCCACGATTGGTCCACGGCACCTGAACGCGGAGGCCTTCAGCTCCAATCCCCGCTACCAGCTTCTCAACGAGCAGATCTTCGCGGCGCGCGGGGAGGACCTGGAGATCTCGATCGACGGCATTGAGCGCCTGGCGATCCACGCCGACACGATCGCCCCGGAGGCTGCCTGCACGAGCGTGCAGCTGCATCAACAGGTCGAGCCCGACGCGTTTTCACGGCACTGGAACGCGGCGCAGGCGATCGCCGGCGTTCAGGTCGCGGTAGCGGCGAACTCCCCGTTCTTCTACGGCAAGGAGTTGTGGCAGGAGACCCGGATCGCGCTGTTCGAGCAGGCAACCGACACCCGCCCGGAGGAGCTCAAGATCCAGGGCGTGAGGCCGCGTGTGTGGTTCGGCGAGCGCTGGATCACGTCGATCTTCGACCTGTTCGAGGAGAACGTGCGCTACTTCCCGGCGCTGCTGCCCGTCTGCGAGGCCGAGGACCCGGTGGAGACCCTGGAGCGCGGTGACGTCCCGCGCCTGGCGGAGCTGCGACTGCACAACGGCACGATCTATCGGTGGAACCGCCCGATCTACGACGTCGTCGGCGACCAGCCGCACCTGCGGGTGGAGAACCGCGTGCTCCCCGCGGGTCCGACCGTCGTCGACATCATGGCCAACGCGGCGTTCTACTACGGGCTGTTGCGGTCGATCACCGAGGAGGAGCGTCCGGTGTGGTCGCAGATGTCGTTCTCCGCCGCCGAGGAGAACTTCCACGCCGGCGCCCGCGGCGGCATCGACGCCCGCGTGTACTGGCCGGGACTTGGCGAGGTGCCGGCGGCCGAGCTCGTCGTTAGGCGCTTGCTGCCGATGGCACGCGAGGGCCTGAAGCGCACCGCGATCGACCCCGCCGACGCCGACCGCCTGTTGGGGATCATCGAGCGCCGTTGCGTGACGCTTCGCAACGGCGCCTCATGGCAGAGCGAGGTCTTTCACCGCTTCTACGATGGGGGCATGGATCGGACCCAGGCGCTGAGGCGCATGACCAAGCTCTACCGCGAGCACATGCACGCCAACGTCCCGGTCCACGACTGGCCGGTCGACTGATCAGGCGCTAGGCCCAGACGGCCTGGCGACCCTGCTCGGTGACCCACTGGCCCACCAGCCCGCGCAGGTGGGCGACGAAGCGCTCCTGCTCGTGGGCCGGATACGTCGCCCGCACAGTGTCGAGGAGCAGGCGGTCGAAGTCTGACGAGGTCACCCAGTCGAGCACCAGCTCGTCGACACCTGACAGGTGGGCGTCGCAGAAGTCGTTGTAGCGGTCGGTCTCGAAATAGTCGTCGATCAGGACGCGGTACCCCGCAAGCTTCTCCTCGTAGCTGAGATCCTCGCGGTCGCCGATCTCGAAGTAGCGGCGAGTGTCGAGGTCGAGCGGCGGGCGGCGGCCGGTGACGGTGCAGAACGTGCACCATTTCAAGAGCGTCTTGATAGCCCACGGGAAGTAATAGTGCAGGCTGGTCAGCGCGACATCGGGCGAGGCGTTGGCGTAATCGATCGGGTGTACCTGATCGCCGCGGACCAGGCACTCGCACGAGTTGAACTCCCAGCGGAAGAACGCGTTGACCAGGCGGCTGATGGTCAGGACCTCGTCGCCCAGCTCCGGCGACAGGAAGTCGTGGGCCACGGCGTAGCGGTCGTGCATGGGGAGCTCGGGCCGGAAGTTCATGACCATCGTCTCGGGCCCGATCGACAACGACCGGGCGAACACGTCGAAACCCTCGACGGACGCCTGCAGATGCATCAGCCGCCGCCCCGAGGCGTCGTAGGCGCGCTCTAGCTCGTCGCGGTTGCGGACCCTGCTCACCCCGATCCACTGTCCGCCGTCATAGGGCTTCATGAACAGGGGGTAGCCGATCTTGTCGGCGATCGCGGCCAGGTCGAACGGGAGGTTGTAGCGAGACGCTGTGTACTGGAAGCGGCTGTTGTCGGGCGGGTCCTTGTGCGGGACCAGGACCGTCGGAGGCACCTTCAGGCCGAGGCGGATCATCGCGCAGTAGGCCGCGTGCTTCTCCATCGACTGGAACGTGAACGGGCTGTTGAGCAGGTACACGTCGTCCATCAGCGCGACCTTCTTGAGCCACTCGCGCGGGAGGTAGTACCAGTAGGCGAGTCGGTCGATCACCAGCTCGTACCGGGGGCGGTCGCGCAGGTCGAACGGTTCCATCGTGATCCGTTCGGTGACGATCCGGTGCCGGTGCCCGGCGGCGTCGGTGATCGTACCCAGGCGTGAGACAAGCGTCTCAAACGCCCGAGGCCAGTCCTCCTCGGTGCCGAGCAACAGGCCAATCAGGTGAGTGCTCTCGGTCATAAACGGGTCATCAGCAGAACCGTGGCAGATGATGCGCCAGCTGGGCGCGCCATGACGGCCAATCGTGCGGTACGTCATACCCCCAGAGGTCCATCTCGCACCGGATCCCCTTGGACTGCAGCAGTCCCGCGAGGCGCCGCGTGGACTCCAGCGCGCCGGTGGTGTCCTCCCACTGGCCCTGCCCGCACACGAGCAACACGCTTAGGTGCGAGCGCAGCCAGTCGAGATGGTCGCCCCCGAGATGGGAGACGTAGTCCATCGGGTTGTTGAAGTAGGTCGCCTCGCCGCGCTCGCCCCAGCCGTCCCAGGCGGCGGGGTCATAGCTGCCCGACATGCAGATCGCCAGGGGGAACACGTCGGCGCGCTTGAGCGCGAAGTTGGCGGCGTGATAGGCGCCGAGGCTGCAGCCGCAGGTGATCACCTCGGCAGCGCCCGCGCACTCGTCGCGGATGAACGGAACCACCTCTCCGAGGATCCACGATTCGTAGAACTGATGGCGGCGGGCGCGCTCCTCCAGCGGGACGCCGCGGTTGGACCACGACTCGCTGTCGAACGAGTCGACGCAGTAGAGCTTCACACGGCCGGCCGCGAGCAGGTCGCCGACCGCCGCGACCATGCCCCGGCGCTCGAACTCGCCGGCATCTCCGCGCTCCGCGGGAAACGCCAGGACGGGGCGACCCCAGTGCCCGTAAGCTGAGACGCCGTTCACGGCGACGGCCAAAGCCGCGCAAGCAGCCCGGTCAGATGCGGATCGAACGCGTCGCGCCAGCCGGTGTAGTTGTGCAGATCGGGCACCTCGTGCAGCTCGACAGGGTAGCCCTGAGCGGACAGCGCCGAAGCCATCAGGCGGTTGTTGTGGATGTTCTCCTCCTCGGCGCCGCAGGTCATCACGACCGGGACCGGTTGCGCATCGACCGTCGAGCGCAACACGCCGCCGACGAACCGCGTGATCCGGCGGTAGCGCGGAAACCCCGACTCATGTCGGTCGTAGCGCGGGACGAAAAAGCTGCCCGACTGAAGAAACAGGCCGGCGAACGTGCCGGGCCAGGTCCGCTGTGCCTGGAGCATCGCCAGCCCCCCGAGGCTCGCGCCCATCCCGACCGGCAGGCCGCTGACCGCGACGGCGTCGCGTAACGCCGCCAGGATCCGCGACGACAGCGCGCGGCCATACACGGCCGATGCCGAGTACCACTCGTCGCGGTCGCCGGGAGGCAGCAGCGCCACTCGAAACGGGGGCACCGAGCCGCTCGCAATCATCGCCCCGGCGTAGCGGGTCAGCCCCGCGAGCGCGTCGTATTCGGGGCCGTCGTGGGCGACGAGCAACGGCAGCTCGCCCTCGCCCGGCGACCACACGGCGATCTCGAGCCGGCGGCCCAGCACCCGGATGCCGACCTCCTGCAGCGCACCCGGCACGCCCTGCTGCTCCAGCCACGCCGGAGGCCGGTAGCCGGGCGCCCACAGGACGGACTTCTCGCCGAATGCTCCCGTGGCTCGCCGGGGGTTGTCGGGGTCGCACACGACGTGCGCGGTGCCTTCCTGATCGAGCAGCTCGAGCTGGTACTCGAGGCGGGAAACGTGCGTTTCAGGCAGCTGCAGCACCCAGCTTCCGTTCTCGCGCACGAAGTCGCGCTCGGGCAGCGGCAGGTCCGAGCACAGCCGGACGGCTGCGAACCGCTGTTCGGGATCGTCGACGTGCAAGCTCCCCAGCATCGGCTGCGAAGGTAGCGTCCGGAGCGGGCGAACGCCGCACCACTCGCCGCACAGGCCTCGCCTAGCGGCTCTGACCAGCGGACGCGCTATTCATAGTGGTGTGCTGAGTCTGGGTTTCGCATCGTCCGCTCCGACCCCGCTGCGCACCCGTAACTACCGGCTGTACTTCTCGGGCCAGCTCATCTCGGTGCCCGGCACGTGGCTACAGACAGTCGCGCAGGCATGGTTGGTGCTCGAGCTCAGCTCGAGCGGCAGCGCGCTCGGCGTCACCGTGGCGCTGCAGACCGTGCCGGTGCTGTTGCTCGGGGCGTGGACGGGATCGGTCGCCGACCGGGTCGACAAGCGAAAGCTGCTGCTCGGCACCCAGGCGACGCAAGGCCTGCTAGCCGCGATCCTCGGCACGCTCGCGCTGACCGGCGCGGTGCAGCTGTGGATGGTCTGGATCCTGGCGCTGGGGCTGGGCATCACACGCTCGTTCGACACCCCGACGCGCCAAGCGTTCGTGTCCGAGTTGGTCGAGGGCCCGTCGCTGGCGCGAGCGATCGGCATCAACTCGACCGTCGTGTCGGCGGCGCGCATGATCGGCCCGGCGGCCGGCGGCGTGATCATCGCGGCGCTGGGGGTCGGATGGTGCTTCTTGATCAACGCGGCGTCGTTCGTGGGGCCGCTGATCGGGCTGCTGGCGATGGACGTGAGCAAGCTCAACCGCCCCGAAGCCCCGCCGGCACGCGAGCCGCATGCTGTCCGAGCCGGGCTGCACTACGTCCGCAACCGCCGTGACCTTCTGATCCCGCTACTGATGATGGCGCTGGTCGGGACGCTGGCGTTCGAGTTCCAGGTGTCGATCCCGTTGATGGCGCATTCGGCCTTTCACCTCGGGGCCACCGGCTTCGGCCTGCTGTACGCGGCGATGGGCGCGGGCGCGGTCGTCTCCGGCGTCACCCTGGCCGGCAAGGTGCCGGGTCGCGTGCGCACGCTCGCGATCGCGGCTGCCGCGTTCGGCGTCGCGCTCGCCGCGGCGGCGCTCGTCCCGACCCCGGCCGGCGCGGCGGTATGCCTGGCATTCGCGGGTGCGGCGAGCGTTGTGTACTCGTCGAGCACGAACGGCACGCTCCAGATCCGTGCCGACCCGCCGATGCGCGGCCGGGTGGTCGCGCTTTACATCATGGCCTTCATGGGCTCAACCGCTGTCGGCGGCCCGCTCGTGGGCGTCGTCGGCCAGGTGTTCGGACCGCGCGCATCCCTGTGGGTTGGCGCGATCGGCTGCGCTGCCGCGGTGCTGCTGGCGCTCGCCTACGGCCTGCGGGAGCGCGGGCGACGTCGGCCGGCCAGGACGCGACGGGACGCCGTCGCCGCCGGCTGATTAGCATCGACCGCCATGGCCTGGCTCCCTGACGGCTTCGTACATCCCGACCGCGTCGAGCTCGACACCGGGCATCACCTGCGCCCGATCCGGGAGAGCGACGTCGACATCGACTATCCCGCCGTGATGGGCTCCCGCGAGCAGCTGTGGGCGAAGTACGGCGACGCGTGGGGCTGGCCCCCCGCGACGATGACCCCTGAGCAGGACCGCGACGACCTCGCTCACCACGAGGCCGAGATCGCCGCGCACGAGACGTTCAACTACGCCGTCCTCGACGAGCCCGAGAGCGAGCTGCTCGGCTGCGTCTATATCGACCCGCACGGACCGGGGTCCGCGCCCGGCACCGACGCGGTCGTGTCGTGGTGGGTCGTCGACCGCATGGTCGACTCCGACCTCGATCGCGTCCTGGGCGAGTTCGTCCCGCGCTGGCTGGACGAGACGTGGGGCTTCGCGGCCGTGGAGTATTCGCCCTGAGGCAGACCGACGAGCCGCCTGCCGACACGGTGACGCAGGGGTTGCGGATCGGCGTGCCCTACGCGATGGCCTCGTTCCTGCTCGGCCTCTCGTTCGGCGTGCTTGCGCGGCCGGTGCTGGGGTCGGTCGCGACGATCGTGATGTCGGCGATCGTGTTCGCGGGCTCGGCCCAGTTCGCGGCGCTGGCGGTGCTATCGGCGGGAGGCGGCGCGCTCCCCGCGATCGTCGCCGGAATCCTGCTCAACCTGCGCTTCATCCCGATGGGCATCGCGATCGCGTCGTCGCTCGATCACCGGGCGGTCGGTCGGGCGATGCGAGGCCAGGCGCTCGTCGACGCATCCTGGGCGCTGGCCAATCGCGGCGACGGGCGCTTCGACATCCAGCTGCTGCTTGGATCGACGCTGGCCCAATATCCGGCGTGGGTGCTCGGCACGATCGCAGGGGTGCTCGCCGGTGGGGCGATCACCGACCCGCGCTCGCTCGGCCTGGACGCGGTCTTCCCCGCCTTCTTCCTGGCCCTGCTCGTGGTCGAGCTGCAACGCCCCGGAGCCCGCCTGGTCAGCGCGCTCGCGGCCGTGATCACGCTTGCCCTGATCCCTGTCGCGCCGCCCGGTGTCCCGATCATCGCCGCCGCGCTGGCGGCATTGGCTGGACTACGACGATGAGCGCCACCGTGTGGATCACGATCGCGGGTCTCGCCCTGTCGACCGCGGCGATCAAGGCTTTCGGGCCAGTCGTGTTTGGTGGCCGCGAGCTTCCTCGTGCGCTCGCGCGCGTAATCCCGATGCTGGCGCCGGCGCTGCTGACGGCGCTCGTGGTGACCGAGACCGTGGGCGGCCCGGGCCGCTCGATCGTGATCGACGCACGCTCCGGAGGGCTTGTGGTGGCGGCGATCGCGATCGCCTTGCGGGCACCGCTGATCGTCGTCGTGGTCAGCGCGGCGGCGGCGACGGCGCTCCTGCGCGCACTGGGGTGACGGGATGCGCGCTCGCCGGCGCGACGACCCCGGGCAGGTCGAGCTCGATGCGGGCGCCCGCGGGGCCGGCGCCGGCTCGGGCCGTGCCGTGGTGGGCTTCGGCGATCGCCCGTACGATCGCGAGCCCGAGCCCCGCGCCGCCGGCCAGGCGGTTGCGCGAGGCATCCGTGCGGTGAAAGCGCTCGAACACGCGGTCGCGCTCGGAGGGCGGGATTCCGGGTCCGTCGTCGATCACCGAGAAGCGCACGCGGTCGGTGCCGACCCGTTCTACCTCGAGCCGCACCAGGCCGTCGGGCTCGGCAGTGTGCTCGATTGCATTGCGCGCGAGGTTGCGCAGCGCCTGAGCGAGCCTGTCGGGGTCCGCCGACAGGGTGACCGGGGGCACCTCCCCGAGCTGGAAATCGCGCTCGGCGGTGAGTGCGAGGCCGCCCCAGAGCTGGGGGACGAACGCGGACAAGTCGACGGGCCGCGTGCGCAGGAAGTCGGTGCGTTCGGATCGGGCCAGGAGCAGCAGATCGTCGACCAGACGCGAGATCCGCGAGATCTCATCCTGCAGGAGCGCCTCGACGCGCTGCAGCTCCTCGGGGCTCGGGTCCGGGTCGGCGGCGAGCACCTCGAGCTGGCCCTGCATCACGGTCAACGGCGTCCGCAGCTCGTGCGAGGCGTCTGCGACGAACTCGCGCTGTGCCTCGAACGCGGCTTCGAGGCGGTCCAGCATGTGGTTGAACGCCTCACCAAGTACCCGCACCTCGCGGGAGCTGGCGCCGGCGGCCGGCATGCGCGGTCGCAGGTCGCCGGCGTCGACCCGAGCGGCGAGCCCGGCAAGGCGTCGCAACGGCGCCGATACCCGACCCCCCACGAGATACGACGCGACCAGGGCGAGCACTAGCGTGATCGCCGCCGCGAGTAAGAACGACCGCGCGACGCCCGCTTGCGAGCGCGAGACAGCGGTGAGCGCCTCGCCGGCGCCGACGTAGACCGTGGTGCCCGCCGCGCGCACAGGCAGTTCATACAGGCGTACCTTGCCGACATCGGGCGCCTTCCTGGTCGAGTATCCGGGGGTCGGCTCGAGCAGGCGTCGCCCGAACGCGTTCTCCTGCGTCTGTTCAGGTGGCGACTCGCCGTCGTCGAGGCGGTTTGAGCCAAACAGCTCCGGGTGGTTACTGGCGCTGCCGACGCCGGGGATGAGCGCGAACAGGAGCGTCGAGGCCTGGTTGTAGGGCTGTGCGGTGGCGTACCCGCGCGCCGTCGCCAGCAGTGCGTTCGGCGTGGCGCCGCGTTGGGCCGACAGCGCGTGAGCGAAGTCGACCGCGGAGCCGTGCAGGTCGCCATCGATCTCCGAACGCAGGCGGCTCCCGGTGGCGTCGTAGACGACCAGGAACGTCACGGCCATGCACACGACGATCACGGCCGCGACCCACGCCATCAGGCGGGCGCGCATGCTATCCAGTGCGAGCGAGCGTCGCTTCATTCGTCGCCCGCGTCGAGGCGAAAGCCGACCGCGCGGATCGTGGTGATCGGCGCCACCCGGCCGCCGACGCCAAGCTTGCGCCGTAGATAGCCGACGTAGACATCGACGATGTTCGTCCCGGGGTCGTGGTCATAGCCCCACACGGCTCGCAGGATCTGCTCGCGCGAGAGCACTTGGCCGCGGTTGCGAACCAGGTACACCAAGAGCTCGAACTCGGTCGTCGACAGCGCGACAGGGGTCCCATCGACGGTCACGTCGCGGGAGATCAGGTTGATCCCGAGCCCGTCGACCTTCAGCTCGGTTCCCGGGTCGCGCGTCGCCGACCGCAGCTGGGCCCGGATCCGGGCCGCCAGCTCGGCCACCGAGAAGGGCTTGACGATGTAGTCCACGGCTCCCGCATCGAGCCCCTCGATCCGGTCCTGCACCTCGCCCTTGGCAGTCAATACGATCACCGGCAGATCGGGACGCCTGTCGTGCAGCGTCCTCAGCACGTCCGCTCCAGATAGGCGCGGCAGCATCAGATCGAGCACCACTAGCTCGACCTCTGGGTCGAGCGCGCGGGCGAGACCGGCCTCGCCGTCCGTCTCGGCGACCACCTCCAGCCCGCGGCTGCGAAGCCCGCGCTCCACGAAGTCGACGATCCCGGGCTCATCCTCAACCACGAGGATCATGGCCCGATGATTGCAAAGCGAAGCGATGGCCGCGTGAGTTCAAGAGCTTTCTCATCAGTTGGTAAACGCCGCTTAAGCGGCCGTTTCGACACTCATGCCGTGGCGGTGATCCAGCGCGACGAGCAAACCGTGCCCTTGCGTCGCGGCCGACCCCTCCTCGGCGGCGGCACCGACGGCAACGAGCAGCTGACCGCGATCACGGGGGCGCTGCTACTGGTGGCGCTCGCGGTGCTCGGAGTGACGATCGTGCGCATCGGACAGCTCCTGTGGCTGCATCTGTTTCTCGGGCTGCTGTTGATCGGCCCGGTCGTGCTCAAGCTCGCCAGCACGGGATACCGGTTCGCTCGCTACTACCTCGCGACCGCGGCCTATCGCCTGAAAGGGCCGCCGCATCTACTGCTCCGCGGCCTCGCGCCTTTGCTCGTCGTCACCACGCTCGCGGTGTTCGTCACCGGCGTGCTCCTGCTCGTCGAAGGTCCCGGCTCGCGCGATCAGCTGCTGGTCTGGCATAAGGTGAGCTTCATCGTGTGGCTGGTGGCAATGGCGCCACACGTGCTCGGTCATCTCGTCGAGTTGCCACCGGCGCTGCGTCTCACGCGCAACGCTGGCCCGGCCGCGACGGGCGGCGGCGCCGGCCGTGCGATCGCGCTGGCGTCCGCAATCGCCGGCGGAGCGGTGCTCGCGATCGTCCTGCTGCCGGACTTCGCCGCCTGGACCGCGGCGGCAGGACATTTCCATCATCACCACCACGGATGAGGCGCGACCGAGCACAGCTTGCGCGCGACACGGCGCTTGCTCGCCTGGCACGGGTGAACGGATGGATGACGGCCGGCGCCGTCATCGCGGTCGGCGCGCTGACCGAGGTGGTCGCGCACGCCGCGCCGGGACACGCGATCGCCAAGCCCGCCGCCGTTCCCGCGGCCCCGAGCCGGCGCGGTCGGGTCCAGACTCGGGCCCGGCATCACCACCGAAGCGTCGCCGCGGTGCAGCACCATCACGTCGATCGCCCGCTCAGAACCGCGCCGGCGCCGGCTCCCGCTCCGGCGCCGGCTCCCGCTCCGGCACCGGCACCAGCGCCCGCGCCAGCGTCAGCGCCGGTGTCGGGCGGCTCGTGAGCCGGTGATCGCTGCCGCATCAACCGTCGGGCCGAGCGCCTACTGGTACCTGACGCGCGCCAGCGGGACGGTCGCGCTCGTGCTCCTGACCGCTTCCCTGCTATTCGGAATGATCAACGTCACGCGAGTCTCCGCGCGACGCTGGCCGCGGTTCGTGATCGACGGCATCCACCGGCGCGTGTCGATGCTCGCGGTCGCCTTCCTGGTCATCCACATCCTCACCTCGGTGCTGGATTCGTTTGCGCCGATCGGGCTGCTCGACGCCGTGATCCCCTTCCACGGTTCCTACCGCCCGTTCTGGCTCGGACTCGGCGCGCTCGCGTTCGACCTGCTGCTCGCGGTCCTAATCACCAGCCTGGCGCGCGGCCGGTTCGGGTACGGCACCTGGCGCGCGATCCACTGGCTGGCGTATGCGTGCTGGCCGGTCGCGGTGCTGCACGGACTGGGCACCGGCAGCGACGCCAATCGGTGGTGGTTGATGCTGATCCTTGTGGGTTGCGTCACCGCCGTTCTGGTCGCCGCGATCTTGCACCTGACCGTGCTGGGCTCGCGCTTCACCAGCGGCATCCGGGCGGCGGGCCTGGTCGGGGTTGTGGGGTTTGCGCTCGGGCTGGTTGTGTGGGTCCCGCAGGGACCGCTTGGGCACGACTGGGCGCGCCGGTCGGGGACGCCACGGTCGCTGCTGGCGAAGCCCGTGGTCCCGCGCCGCAACGGCTGATCGCGATGACGTCCGGAAAACGACCCGAGCGGCGAGGCTTTGACCCCGCGCGGGTCGTTTGCCCCGCTGAGTGCGGCAAAGGACCCACCGGAGACCCCGAACGCGCCGGGTGGGTCGTTTTCGGGCGACCGCTGGTCCTGGCCGCGGGTCCTCAGTACTTAAGTGCCACTCGTCGCCGGGAATGTCCGGTTGACCCGCCCACGGCTCGTGCCTATGGTCGGCACATGAGCCCAGATCCCGTCACCCGACCACACGAGCCCCCTGCTCAGTTCACCGAGCTTCACAACAAGCTGCTCGAGCTGCCACGTGCCGAATGCCTGAACCTGCTCGGTCGCAGTCGCTTCGGCCGGCTCGCGGTGAGCAGAGGGGAGGGAGCGCCGATCATCCGGCCGCTCAACTACGTGTTCGACCCCCGCTCGCAGAGCGTCGTATTCCGAACCGCAGAGGGGTCGAAGCTGCACGGACTGCTGAGGGCCAGGGAGGCGGCGTTCGAAATCGACGGCATCGAGCCAGGCGGCCGCACCGGCTGGAGCGTCGTGGTGATCGGCACAGCCGAAGAGGTCACCAGCCCGAGCGAGATCCGCCGTCTTGACCAGCTCGGCCTCGAGGTGTGGGCGCCCGGCCCGCGCAGCCACTGGGTTCGCATCCGGGCGCGGACCCTCTCCGGACGGCGGATCGCAGCCATCGCGGACCGCCGTCCTACGTAGTTTTCCGAAGCAACGGATCGGTTCGGCGCGGCTGGCGCAGCCAAACCCCGTTCGTAGTGTGCCCAGCGTGACCTCAACCACCGAAAACAGATTCCGCGTCGTGATCGCCGGCGGCGGCGTCGCGGCGCTCGAGGCGGCACTCGCCCTGCAGGACCTCGCCGGAGAGCGGATCGCCACCACCGTCCTGTCCCCCAGAACCGAGTTCGTCTACCGGCCCATGCGCGTGCGCGAGCCGTTCGCCTACAGCGGCGCCCAGCAGTACCCACTGGCCGATATTGCGCGCGAAGTCGGCTTCGAGTT
The DNA here is from genome assembly GCA_035693425.1 of Solirubrobacteraceae bacterium. GTDB lineage: Bacteria > Actinomycetota > Thermoleophilia > Solirubrobacterales > Solirubrobacteraceae > Palsa-465. Next base: position 5,337 of record DASSGR010000132.1, on the reverse strand, counting down.
CAGGCAGGACGCCTTCAAGTGGCTCGATCCCGAGAAGCGGACCGTGCACACCGACGGCGGCGAGCAACTGGAGTACGACGCGCTGCTGCTCGCCATGGGCGCCGCCCCGCGCTCGGCCTTTACCCACGCCGAGACGATCGACGACGCGAGGCTCGACGAGCAACTGCACGGGCTGATCCAGGATGTCGAGGGCGGCTATGTCCACAAGCTCGCGTTCGTGGTTCCGAGCCGCATGCCGTGGCCGCTTCCAATCTACGAACTTGCGCTGATGACCGCGCAGCGGGCCTACGACATGGATGCACGGACGTCGATCACGCTCGTCACCCCGGAGGACGCCCCGCTGGCGATCTTCGGCGACAAGGTGAGCAACGAGATGGAGCGGCTGCTCGAGGACAATGGCATCCTGACCATCACCGCAGTCCACTGTGAGACGCCGGCGCCGGGCGAGCTGACGCTTCATCCGGGTGGACGCACTCTGAGCTTCGAGCGGATCGTCGCGCTCCCGGAGCTGTTCGGGCCGTCCACGCCCGGCGTGCCCAAAGGGTCGCCCGGCGGGTTCATCCCGATCGACTCGCATTGCCAGGTCCGCGGCCTGGAGCGCGTGTGGGCAGCCGGTGACGCCACCGACTTCGCCGTCAAGCACGGCGGGATCGCCGCCCAGCAGGCCGATGCCGCGGCGCACCAGATCGCGGCGCTCGCCGGCGCGACGGTGCAGCCGGAGCCGTTTCACCCCATCATTCGTGCGGTGCTGATCAGCCTCGACAAGCCGAAGTACCTCAGCGCCCACATCACCGGCGGGCACGGATCGAGCTCGGAGATCGACGACACGCCGAGCTGGTCGGCGACGGGCAAGATCGACGCGAAATACCTGGCTCCGTACCTCGAGCAGCGCGACCGCGTCGCGGCGAAGACGGCATGATCGGGGTCGTGATCGCCGACGACCACGCAGTCGTGCGCAGGGGACTGAAGCAGCTGCTCGGCGCAGAGCCAGACCTGGAGGTTCTGGCCGAGGCCGACGACATCGACGACGCGCGGCGCTTCGTGCGCGGCCACCATCCCAACGTGCTCGTCCTGGACCTCAACCTCCCGGGCGGATCGAGCCTCAAGCACATCCCCGCGATCAGGGCCGAGTCTCCGGACACCCAGATCGTCGTGCTCACGATGCAGAACGAGCCGGCGTACGCGCGTGAGGCGCTCGGCGCCGGCGCCCTCGGGTACGTGCTCAAGGAGGCGGCCGAGACCGAGCTCGTCGAGGCGGTGCGCAGAGCCGCCGTGGGCGACACGTACCTGAATCCGCGGCTGGGAGCGAGGGTGGCCGCCGAGCCGCCGCCCGGACCGCCGGACGGCCTGTCCGAGCGCGAGGTCCACGTGCTTCGGATGATCAGCCTCGGCTACACCAACGCCGAGATCGCCGCACAGCTGTATCTATCGGTGCGCACGGTGGAGACCCATCGGGCGCACATCCAGCAGAAGCTGCGGCTGGGGTCGCGAGCCGAGCTTGTGCGCTATGCGCTCGATCACAAGCTGATTCAAGCCGACGCCTGACGTTCTCCGACCGGGTCGGGCGACCCCTGGTGCGAGGCCGCCGCGGTCGCCACGTCGCGCGGATACGTGTGCCGCGCACGCAACAGGAACACTCCGGCCGCCGCCAATGTCCCGAGCAGCAGCAGGAAGCTGATCTCGAGGCCTCGGGCGGCGCCCGGTGAGATCACCCCTGGATGAGTGCCGATTGGCGCCTGCTCGGGCGCGATGCCCGCGATCAGGTCGGCAAGACCGCCGAACACCAGCGGCGCGAGCGCCTGGGCCAGCGACCGCAGCACGGTGCGGGTGCTCTCGGCGCGGCCCCACAGGCCGGCGGGCATGATGTCCAGGCGCGCTGCGTCCAGTGGCGGATTTGCCGCGGAGAGCAGCGAGGCGCCCGCTACGTCGAACCACACCGCCGGCGTGAGGTGTGAGCCCAAGATCCCGGGGACAAGCAACGCCGCGGCGCCGAGGTAGCAGAGCGCCGGGACCCACACCCGCACCTCGATCACTCCCCGGCGCAGCAGCTGGTCGGTGATGCGCCCGCTGATCAGCGTCCCGGCCATCGCCCCCGCGACGAGCAGCGCGAGCACGAGCTCGGCCTCCGCCTGGCTGGCGTGGTAATGCCCGCGCACGAACAGCAGCGCGAAGGTCGACAGCCCCGCAAAGTAGAAGTAGCCCAACGACGAGCTGATGATCATCAGGATGTTCGTCGGGATCGAGAGGATGTAGCGGACCGCGTCGACGATCCCCAACGACCGCGGATCCTCGGTCAGCACGAGCTTCGGGTCTGGCTCCACTCCGAGCCGGCGAACCGCCTCGCGCGCGAGGTCCTCGACCTCGTCGGGTGGCAGCTCCTCGCCCTCGGTCGCCGGCGGCGGGGGTTGTGGCGGGCCTGCGGCGACGGCTTCCTTGAGGTCCATGACGCCCGGCTCGAGCCAGCTGTGCCCGCCGCGCTGGGGTTCGGGCACGGTGCGGTAGAGCTCGCGAGCGAGGAAGAACCCCGGAATCGCCAGCAGCAGGAACGCAGCACGCCAGGTGATCGCCGCGACCGACCCGCTGACGATGAAGCCGACCGCGGTGCCCGCGATCTCGCCTCCCAGGATGTAGGCATACACGCGGCCGCGCTCGCGCGCCGGGAAGTAGTCGCCCGTCAGCGAGGCGATCGCGGGCCCGGCCGTGGCGGTCACGGCGCCGAGCGCCAGGCGGCTGAGCAGCAGCGACGAATAGCTCCCCGCAAACGCGCTCAGCAGCGAAGCGATGCTCCACAGCAGGATGCTCAGCGACAGCATCGGAACCCGCTTGATGCGGTCGACAAGCATCCCGACGGGGATCGTGAAAACCGCACCGATCAGCAGCGCGACGGAGCTGAGCAGCCCGATCTTCGTGTTGCCGATGTGGAAGGCGTGCTCGAGTTGTGGAGCGACGGCGCCAACGGTGGCGTTGTCGGCACCGTTGAGCGCAAGAACTGCTCCGAAGATCGCGATCACACGAGCTCGAGCCGGCCCCCCGACGCGCGTAACGAACTCTCCGCGGACCCTGCGGCCGGTCCAGCGGCCGGCGCGCACCGCCGAGCCGGCGGCCCGCGCGGCTACGTCCTTGGCCGGCACGTCAGCAGTGGCCCGACTTCACCGGGGGCCTGGCAGAGCTGCGCTGAAGATCCCCGCACCCGTCGCAGTATCGCGGACCGTAGGTCGCGGTCACAGGATCGACTCCCACTCGCAGCCGGTCGTGTGCATAAATCTACGCTGTGGAATCGGGGAGCGGATCGGAGCGCAATCCCCTCTCGGCGCAAGAGGTGGCCGGGCTTCAACGCTGGTGGCGTGCGGCGAACTATCTCTCGGTCGGCCAGATCTACCTGTTGGACAACCCGCTGCTGCACGAGCCGCTCGCGCCCGAGCACGTCAAGCCGCGCCTGCTCGGGCATTGGGGTACCACGCCCGGGCTGAACTTTGTCTACGCGCACATGAACCGCGCGATCAGGGCGCGCGACCTGAACGTGATCTACGTCACCGGCCCTGGGCATGGGGGCCCGGGCCTCGTGGCCAGCGCTTACCTCGACGGAACGTACAGCGAGGTCTATCCACGTATCGGTCGTGACGCCGAGGGACTCAGGCGGCTGTTTCGCCAGTTCTCTTTCCCCGGAGGGATCCCCAGCCACGTGGCGCCGGAGACGCCGGGATCGATCCACGAGGGGGGAGAGCTCGGCTACTCGCTCCTGCACGCCTACGGCGCCGTGCTCGACAACCCGGATCTGCTGGCGCTGTGCGTGGTGGGCGATGGCGAGGCCGAGACCGGCCCGCTGGCGGCGAGCTGGCACTCGAACAAGTTCATCAACGCGGCGACTGACGGCGCGGTGCTGCCCGTGCTGCACCTGAACGGCTACAAGATCGCGAATCCGACCGTGCTCGCGCGGATCTCACACGACGAGCTGCGTGCGCTGCTGGAGGGCTACGGCTATGCGCCCCGGTTCGTCGAGGGCTCAGACCCCGAGGCGATGCACCGGCTCATGGCGGCAACGCTTGATTCCGTGCTCGACGAGATCGCGAGCATCCAGCGCAGCGCGCGTGCCGCCGGCGCGCAGCCGCAGCGGCCTCGTTGGCCGATGATCGTGCTGCAGACCCCCAAGGGGTGGACCGGGCCAAAGGTCGTGGACGGGCTGCCCGCTGAGGGTACGTTCCGCTCTCACCAGGTTCCGCTGGCCGCGGTCCGCACCAATCCCGAGCATCTCGCACAGCTCGAGTCGTGGATGCGCTCCTACTCCCCGGCCGAGCTGTTCGACGAGTCCGGCCAGGTGTTGGCCGACGTGACCGCGCTTGCCCCGGAAGGCGAGCGCCGGATGAGCGCAAACCCTCATACCAACGGCGGCCTGCTGACCCGTCCGCTCGAATTGCCCGACTTCCGCGACTACGCCGTCGACGTGCCGGAGCCCGCGCGAACGACGAGCGAGGCAACCCGAGTGTTGGGCACGTGGCTTCGCGACGTCGTGAGCGCCAACCGCGATCGCTTCAGGATCATGGGCCCCGACGAGACCGCGTCCAACCGCCTGACGGCGGTGTTCGACGTGACCGACCGCGCGTGGGACGCCGAGCGGATACCCGGGGACGACCATCTCGCGCCCGACGGACGCGTGATGGAGGTCCTGTCCGAGCATCTCTGCCAGGGCTGGCTCGAGGGTTACGTGCTGACGGGGCGCCACGGCCTGTTCAACTGCTACGAGGCGTTCATCCACATCATCGACTCGATGTTCAACCAGCACGCCAAGTGGCTGAAGGTCACCCGCCAGATTCCATGGCGCAGGCCGATCCCGTCGCTGAACTACCTGCTCTCCTCGCACGTGTGGCGCCAGGACCACAACGGGTTCTCTCACCAGGATCCGGGGTTCATCGACCACGTCGTCAACAAGAAGGCGGAGATCATCCGCGTCTACCTGCCCCCGGACGCCAACTGCCTGCTGTCGGTCGCCGACCACTGCCTGCGCAGCCGCCACTACGTGAACGTGATCGTGGCCGGGAAGCAGCCGGCGCTGGACTACCTGACCATGGACGAGGCCATCGTGCACTGCACGCGCGGGATCGGGATCTGGGACTGGGCCTCGAACGACGAGGGCGGCGAGCCGGACGTCGTGCTCGGCTGCTGCGGCGACATCCCGACGCTCGAGACGGTCGCGGCCGCGGCGCTGCTGCGCGACCGTCTCCCCGAGCTGAAGGTGCGGGTCGTCAACGTCGTCGACCTGATGCGCCTCCAGCCCGACAGCGAGCACCCGCACGGGATGCCCGACCGCGAGTACGACGCGCTTTTCACCGTCGACAAGCC
>DASSGR010000131.1:0-32623 GCA_035693425.1 Solirubrobacteraceae bacterium | reverse complement strand
GTCAGGTTCTGGGCAGTCGTGGACTCCGTGGCAGGCCGCGAGCAGGTAGTGGCTTCCAGACCACGCGCACGAATTACAGCGTGGGACGCAGCGTCCGACACCGGTGCGCTTAGCTGGCACCAGTCAATCTCGCCAAAGTGCCTAGTGGAGGCGACCAGCGGCACGGGGTTTGTACGCGCGTTCGCTCAATCGTCAGCAGGCACCGGAGCCTTCGTGCAGTTCTCGCCGTTCACCCCGTCGGGCGAGCACACGGTTGGGCTTGCTTACATAACAGTGCTCTGTCCTGAGCCATAGGCGATGTCGTTCAGGGCGATATGTGCGCTGCTCGGACTAATCGTCATGGCGGCGTTCCCAGCCCTCGCCCGCGCTAACGAAACAGTCCTAGTGTGCGACGTCTACGGCGATTACGTGGCGCCGTTGCCGGTAGGGGTGCTGGGGATCGGCGCCGGGATCCATTGCCCTGGCGATCCGAGTGGCACGCCTCCCTCAGGAGGGATGGAGCTCTATACCGTCCGGGACCGGACCGTGAAGCAGGGGGCCGACGTCGCTTTCAGGGTCAACGCCCCGTCAGGGATGACGATTGCTGCGGTCTACATCCCGCACATGTGGTCCAGCGGGATCAACGACGGGAGCGGCTGGGCGGGCGACTTCTTCTGGGCCGGAGGGAGCGGCGGCGTCCCAGTATTCGATTACGAGACCGGCTGGAGCTCCGCTTATGCCGGCGCGCCGCATTTCACGTGGCCGACGACGGGAACTCCTTACTTCGGATGGCAGATCGCGTGCTTCAGCACCACTTGCACGAATGGCGGCTTGGAATGGCTAAGCGTCGAGCTGCTCGAGCTCAACATGGCCGAAACCACCGGCCCAATCATCCTCCCGACCGGCGGCCTCTGGACCACGGGAGGCACCTGGATCCGAGGCAGCTGGCCACTGGTCTACGCCGCGGACTCGCCGTCCGGCGTCTGCAGCCTCAACGCCTCCTTGAACGGCATCAGCATCCCGGGATCCAGCTCGGCGCCGATCCCCTCGGTCTTTCATCAGTGCTCCGCACCAACCGTGCAACAGACGATCAACACAGCCCTGTACGGCAATGGCGCCCTGGCGCTCAGACTCGGCGCGTCCGATGCCGCCGGCCTGGGAGCCGCCGTCGCGTCGACCGTTGACGTCGACAACGAGCCCGTCAACCTCAGCCTCAGCGGTCCCGTCGATGCGCCCGCGACGGACGGCACGCAGTACATATCCGCGACAGCCACCGCCGGCCTGAGCGGCGTCAACGGGATCGCGTGCTCGCTCGACGGCGCGCCCTATCAGTTCTACTCCGGGTCGAGCACGCAGCTGGCCGTGCAGGGCGTCGGCGTGCACCAAGCGAGCTGTTTTGCGCGCAACAACGCCGTCACTCCAAACGGCGTCCGCGCGACGTCGCCGGTGCAGAACTGGACGCTCAGCATCCGGGAGCCGTCTGTCGCGACCGTCGCGTTCTCGCGGGTGGTCAACGCGCTGCGATGTTCGAAGAAGCACATCAAGGTGCGTATCCCCGCGCACTGGACGACGGTCAAGTACCACGGGCGAAAGGTGCGCGTGCGGGTCCCGGCGCAGACGCGCACGGTCACGGTCGTGCACTGCCACCCAAGAATCGTTCGCCGGCGCGTGATCATCCATGGGCGCGTGCACATCGTGAAGGTCGTGCTGCTGCCCAAGACCGTCAGCGACACGAGCAAGCGCGTGCGCCACGGCGCGGCCACGTCGGTCAATGGCTGGGTTGGGACGGTCAACGGCAATGCGCTCGCGGGCGTGCCCGTCCGGGTCATGACCGCGCCCGCCGACGGCTCCCCGCGGTTCACGCAGGCGGCGCTCGTGACGTCAGCGGCCGACGGCAGCTGGACCGCTCGACTACCAGCGGGTCCGTCGCGGTTGGTGCAGGCCATCTATGACGGCGCGCCGACCGTCGAGCCTGCGGCATCCGCGCCCGCCAACGTGATCGTGCCTGCCTCCCTGGGCATGCGGGTCCTGCCCCGCACGACCCATTGGGGATCCACGATCACGATCCGGGGCCGGGTGCGCGGGGGCTACATCCCGGCCGCGGGCGAGCTCGTGATCCTGCATGTCGGGTGGGGCGGAGGCTCGACCGAGATCGGCCACGTGTACACCGACCAGAGCGGCCGATTCCGCACCCGCTACACGTTCTTGCGAGGTAATGGGACCGTGACCTACCGCCTCTGGGCGACGAGCGCGCGGGAGACCGACTACCCATACGTGCCCAGCCGCAGCCGCAAGATCGCGGTGACCGTCCGGCAGTAGAGGGCCGGGCCGACGGTCCAGGCGACGGTTGGGCCGCAATGTTGAGATTTAGGGGATCTTTCGGCTTACCTAAGCCGCGCACGCCCCCAGCGGCTAAGCTTGTCCGACCGTGGTCGGAGACATCCTTCAGCCAACACATCTTCTGTTCGTTCTTGTGGTCGCGTTGCTGGTGCTCGGCCCGAAGCGTCTGCCCGAGGTTGGGCGCTCGCTCGGGAAGGGCCTGCGAGACTTCAGATCGGCGCTCAGCGGCGAGGAGCAGGCCCCACATGCTGAGGTCCTGAACCAGACCAGCGCCGAGAGCACGAAGACGAGCAACGAGTCGGCAGAGCACTTCGGCTGAGTCCGCGCTCGGCCACATGATCGCCGCGTCCCGCGGCGCCGTATGAGCGCGCTCGATTCACAGCTTCCGGAGGCCTCGGCGCGAGTGCGTCCGCGGTGGCGCCTGCTTGTTCGGATGCTGCTCGGCTGCGTCGTCGTGATCGCCGCGACCGCCGCGACCGTCGCGACTGGGACGCTGCTTGAGGTCAAGACGTTCACCGACGCTCTCAAGCAGAGCCCGCAGCTGAAGCTCGGCTCAGAGCTCGCCCACGCGAACGCCGGTGGGCCCCAGACGCTGCTGCTGATCGGTTCCGACAAGCGGGCGAAGACCGCGGTGGACGCGAGCACGCCGGCGCACTCGGACACGATGCTCCTCGTCCGCCTCGACCCGAACGAGCCCGAGACGACGATGCTGTCGATCCCGCGCGACCTGAAGGTCACGATCCGGCCCGACCACGGGCGCCCGATGGTCGCCAAGATCAACGCGGCGTACACGCTCGGCGGCGTCAAGCTCACGATCAAGACGATCCGGCAGGTCCTTGGCGTCCAGATCAACCACGTCGTCGACGTCAACTTCGCCGGGTTCAAGGCGCTCGTGAACTACCTCGGGTGCGTCTACGTGCAGGTCGATCGCCGCTACTACCACTCGAACGTGGGGCTGGCCGCGGGCCAGACCTACGACGCGATCAACATCGAGCCCGGCTACCAGAAGCTGTGCGGCGACGACGCGCTGCATTACGTCCGCTACCGCCACGCCGACACCGACCTGGTTCGCGGCGCTCGCCAGCAGGACTTCCTGCGCCAGATCAAGGACCGGGTGGGCGCCTCAGGTCTGGTGGCCCGGCTGCATCCGATCGAGCGGCTGTTCGGCAAGTACGCGAGCACCGACATCCGATCCTCGGACGACGTCCTCAAGCTCCTCGAGCTGCTCGTGCAGTCGGCGAGCCATCCGGTCAGGCAGATCCAGTTCCAGTCAAACCTCGGCCCCTCCTACGTCACCGCCTCGCCGGCGCAGATCCGCTCGACCATCAACGCGTTCCTCCATGGAGGCGCGGCCACGGACAAGCTCAACGCCGCGTCCGCTCCGGGGCCGAAGAAGAAAGGGCCCGCTCGCGGCAAAGTCCCGCTTAGTCAGGCCACAGCGGACGAGATCGCCCAGGAGCACGGGCTCGCCGCAACCGTCCCCTTCAAGGTCTACTACCCCGAGAAGCGGGTCACGACGGCAGGGGCCCCGCTCGACGAAACTCGGTTCTACAAGCTCAACGGCCATCCCGCTTACGTCGTCGTCGTAGCCCAGGGAGGCCTCGGGCAGTACTACGACATCGAGGGTACGACGTGGCAGGATCCGCCGATCCTCCGCAGCCCCGACCAGAAGGTCCGGGTCGCCGGGCGCACGATGCAGCTCTACTTCGAGGGGCAGCGGCTCCGCGTGGTCGCGTGGCACGACGGGCCCGCGGTGTACTGGGTGGCCAACACGCTCTCCAATGTGCTGAGCAACCGCCAGATGCTGGCGATCGCCGGCGCGGCCAAGCGATCCTAGAGCTCCAGGCCCTGTGCCGGGGGGTGAATCCGGCCACCCAGCGTGCTCATATCCGTATGACCGCGCGGTGCGGATATCCGTGGCCAGATCTACGCTCGCCGCATGACGCCCAGTCGGGAGACTGCCGCGCTCGTGGCGCTGCTGAGGACCGCGACTAAGCCGTGGCACGCATACGCCGAGGCGATCGAGGAGCGCGCGGGCGCGCTGGCTGTGCTCGAGGAGGAGCGGGGCCTGTTCGTGTCCGACGAGCTCGACGCTGCCGCCGCGGAGGTTGCGGGCTGGGAGCAGAGCGAAATGCGGCTGCTGACCGTGCTCGATCCGGAGTACCCCGAGAACCTGCGTTCGGTCTACGACAGGCCGCCACTGATCTTCGTCGCCGGATCGCTGCGGCCCTCGGACTCCCGCTCGGTCGCCGTTGTCGGCACGCGTGCCGCCTCTCCGGCGGGCCTGTCCAACGCCCGCAAGATAACCAAGCACCTGACGAACGCCGGCTACACGGTGATCTCCGGATTGGCAGCCGGCATCGACACCGAGGCCCACATCATGGCGCTGCGGCACGGCGGCCGGACCGTCGGGGTGATCGGCACGGGCCTGCGCCGCTCCTATCCGCCCGAGAACGCCGAGCTACAGCGGCGGATCGCGGGCGAGTGCGCGGTTGTGTCTCAGTTCTGGCCCGACTCGCCGCCCACCGCAACGAGCTTCCTGAGCCGCAACGCCACGATGTCGGGACTCGCGCAGGGAACGGTCGTCGTGGAGGCATCCGGCACGAGCGGCGCCCGAGCGCAGGCGCGGCTCGCACTCGGACACGGACGCCCCGTGTTCCTGCCCGAGCCGCTGCTCGACGAGGGCTGGGCGCGGGAGTTCGCCGACAGGCCCGGCACGCACGTCGTGCGCGGCCCCGACGAGATCATCGCGGCGATCGAGCGACTCAATTCACCGGGAGCGCTCGTGCCCTAGGACCAGGCCGATGCCCACGGTCGCCAAGCTGACGGAGCCCTACGGCAACTTCATGCTCGGCCCCGTGCGCGGCCCTGGCGTATGCGACGTGTGTCTGACGTTCACCGACGGTTACCCGCGCTGCTACACGTGCGCGCGGACACCGCAGGCACTCGATGCGCTGGCGCCGATCTCCTACAGCGTCGCGGCCGGGCAACTGCACCACGTCCTGGCTACGTACAAGCGGCTGGACCGCGTGGTGGGACGCCGGCTATCAACCGAGCTTGCAGCGGTCCTCTGGCGCTTTCTGTCAAAGCACGAGCGGTGCCTTGCGCGGGCGGCGGGCGTGACGTCGTTCGACCTTGTCGCCACCGTCCCATCCGGGGACGGCGAGCGCGACGCGAACCATCCGCTGCACTGGATCGCGAGCGAAGTGGTGGGTCTGACGCGCGATCGCCACCGCAGGCTGCTCGGCAGGTCGGGCGCCCCGGTCGCAGCGCATGAGTTCGACCGGCGCCGGTATGAAGTCACCGTGCGACCGCCGGACGGAGCCGCCGTGCTGATGATCGACGACACGTGGACCACCGGAGCCAACGTTCAGAGTGCCGCGACGACGCTGAAGGAGGCAGGGGCGCAAACCGTCGCGGCGGTCGTGATCGGACGCCACCTGAACCGCGAGTGGGGCGACAACGAGCGGCGTCTGCGCGCGCTCAGCCGGCCGTTTGACTGGACGAGGTGCGTGTATTGCGACGACGATTCGCGGGGCCCCGGGCGATTATCCGGCGAGGATGGCGGGTACCAGCCTCCCTGCAGTTCGTAACCCAGTTGGAGAGGAGAGGTCATGGCCGAGATTCAGTTCGACGACGTGACCAAGCGCTACGCCGACGGCTTCGAGGCTGTCAAGCACCTGAACCTCGACGTCCCCGATGGCGAGCTGATGATCTTGGTGGGTCCGTCCGGATGCGGGAAGTCGACGGCGCTGCGGATGGTCGCCGGGCTCGAGGACATCTCCGACGGGGAGCTGAAGATCGGCGGCGAGGTCGTCAACCAGCTCGCCCCCAAGGATCGCGACATCGCGATGGTCTTCCAGAACTACGCGCTGTACCCCCACATGACCGTGCGGGAAAACATGGGGTTCGCGCTCAAGCTGGCCAAAACCCCGCAGGAGGAGATCAACCGCAAGGTCGAGGAGGCGGCGAGGATCCTCGATCTCGAGCCGCACCTGGACCGCAAGCCGGCGAACCTGTCGGGCGGCCAGCGCCAGCGCGTGGCGATGGGTCGCGCGATCGTGCGCAGCCCCAGCGTGTTCTTGATGGACGAGCCGCTGTCGAACCTCGACGCCAAGCTGCGCGTGCAGATGCGCACCGAGATCTCCCGGATCCAGCAGCGTCTGGAGACGACCACGATCTACGTCACGCACGACCAGACGGAGGCGATGACGCTCGGCGACCGGATCGCGGTCATGCGCGCTGGCATCCTCCAGCAGGTCGGTCCGCCCTCAGATCTGTACGGCTATCCCAAGAACCTGTTCGTGGCCGGGTTCATCGGCTCGCCCTCGATGAACTTCCTGGCCGGCGAGATCGACGGCGACAGCGTCAAGTTGCCGATCGGCTCGGTTCGGATTCCGGACGAGCTGCGCCGCCGCATGGAATCGGGCTCCGGCGGCGGCCGCCGCGGCGTGATCGCCGGCCTGCGCCCCGAACATTTCGAGGACGCCAGGCTGGTCGCGCACCCCGAGCGGGGGATCTCGTTCAACGCCAAGATCGACGTGCTCGAGTCGATGGGCTCCGAGTTCTACGCCTACTTCGTCGTCGCCTCAGAGCGGGTTGCATCCAGCGAGCTCGAGGAGCTCGCGCAGGATGCGGGCTCGATCGATCTGCCGAGTGCGGGCGACGGTACCCAGGTCACCGCCCGGCTCGGCGCCGACAGCAAGGTGCGTCAGGGCACCGAGGCGGAGCTGTGGTTTGACTGCACCCATCTCCAGCTGTTCGACACCGAGTCCGGGGAGAGCCTGCTGACCTCCAACGGGGGCGGCAGCGCGGCACCGCAGGCCCCGCCGGCCTCCGGCAGTACCGCGTCGCCAAGCTAACCTAACCCCCGATATGCCGGCGCCGCGCTCCACGGGCTTCTCCGGCGTGGACGCGCAGCACGACTTCCTGCGCGCCCGGCGAAGAGCGGCCGTAGCCAAGCTGGTCGCGCGGCTGCGCGGCGAGCCCGACGACGTGGGTGTGATCCTGCCGTACTCGGAGGTGATCGACGCCCTTGGGTTCGTCAGCGAGCGGCCCGTCGGCCTGAAGGTCGTCACGCTCGACGAGATCGTCGGCACGATCGATCGGGGCCGCGACTTCGACCGGCGCTTTCGGCCCACTTCGGCCCGGGTGCGCTCCCGGTGGGAGCAGATCGCCGCCGCGATGCGACGGGGCGAATCGATGCCGCCGGTCGATCTGCTCAAGGTCGGCGACATCTACTTCGTGCGCGACGGTCATCACCGCGTCTCGGTGGCTCGGGCCCTGGGACGCGCCGACATCGATGCGTACGTGACCGACGTGATCACCCGTGTCGACGCCACCTCGACGATCAACCTCACCGACCTGCCGCTCAAGAGCCACGAACGCGTCTTCTTCGAGCGCGTCCCGCTGTCCGAGGAGGTGCGCTCGGAGATCGACCTCTCGGATCCGTGGGACTTTGCGGTGCTCGGTCAGGCGGTCGAGGCGTGGGGCTTTCGGGCGATGCGGTCGCGCCACGAGTTGCTGGACCGCAAGACGACGGCAGAGCTGTGGCTGGAGACCGAGTACCGGCCCGTGGTCGCGATGCTGCGCGACGCGGACCTGATCGGCGACCGCACGGAGACCGAGGCGTACATGCACATCGCCGCGGAGCGCTACAGGCTGCTGCGCACGCACACATGGAGCGATGATGTGCTCCAGCAGGTGGTCGAGGGACAAAGGCGCAGGCGGCGCTGATGCGCCGCCGGTCCGATCAGCTGCGCTAGCCTGCGACGCCGCCATGCCCGCACGTCCGCCCCAACGCTCAGCCGACACAGGCTCCAAGGCCCGGCGCCGGTATGCGCCGCGGATGCCCCCCGAGCAGCGGCGGGAGCAGCTCGTCGACGCGGCCTTGAGCGTGATCCTCGAGCAGGGCTACGGCGGCGTCTCGATCGAGGCGATCGCCCGCGCCGCCGGGGTCACCCGACCCGTGATCTACGACCACTTCCCGAACCTCGGCACGCTGCTCCACGCCCTGATCGAGCGCGAGGAGCGCTACTCACGCGAGCAGCTCGAGCGGGTCGTCCCCGACGATCCCGGCGACCGCGATCCTGTGGAGGTGCTGGCGGGCAGCGTTCGGCGCTTTCTGGATGCGGTCACGGCGCGGCCCGTGACCTGGCGGATCATCCTGCTGCCGCTGGATGGGACTCCCGCGATCGTGCGCCAGCACGTCGAGACGCACCGGGCGAAGATCCTGGAGCGGATCGAGCGCCTGGTGCATTGGGCCATCAACCGCAACGAGCTTCCGTCCGACCTCGACGTTGAGCTCACGGCGCTGGCGATCCGCGATCTGGGCGAGGAAGCCGGCAGGATGGTGCTGACCGACCCGGAGCGGTACTCGCCGGACCGCTACGAGCGCTTCGTGCAGTCGGTGATGAAGCTGCTCTCGGCGGCGTGAGAGGGCGATCGGCATGGGCACGCTGACCGAGAGCTCGGCTTCTGAGCTCGCGGCGGCGATCCGCGACCGGCGCGTGACTGCGCGCGACGTGGTCGAGGCGCACATCCAGCGCCATCAGATGCTGGCCCCACGCATCAACGCACTCGCGGCAGAGCGCTTCGAGCAGGCCCGCGCGGAAGCCGCCGCGGCGGACGGGCGAATCGCCGCCGCCGGCGCGGACGAGACGCTCCCGCCGCTGCTCGGCGTGCCGTTCACCGTCAAGGAGTCGATTGCGCTCAGAGGCATGCCGCAGTCGACCGGCCTGGTAGCCCGCCGCGAGTTCCGCGCCACGGACACGGCCCCGCCCGTGCAGAGGCTGATCGATGCAGGCGCGATCCCGCTGGGCGTGACGAACACCTCGGAGCTGTCGTTGTGGATCGAGTCCACCAACCGTCTGTATGGCTGCACGAACAATCCGTACGACCCGGAACGCACGGCGGGCGGCTCCTCGGGCGGAGAGGCCGCGGCGGTCGGGTCGGGCGCCTCGCCGTTCGGGGTCGGCTCCGACATCGGCGGCTCGATCCGCGTCCCGGCCTTCTTCTGCGGCGTGTTCGGCCACAAGCCATCGCCGGGGCTGGTCCCGAACACCGGGCACTACCCGCCCACCGCCGGCAGGGCCGCGGAGATGCTCGCCACCGGTCCGCTGGTCCGCCGGGCCGAGGACCTGATGCCGCTGCTGTCGATCATGGCGGGTCCGGACGGCGTGGACTCGTGCGCGACCGCGATGACGATCGGCGATCCCGCGTCGGTCTCGCTCGAGGGGTTGCCGGTGGTGACCGTCGAGCACGCGTCGCTGCTGCCGATGTCGCGGGCGCTGAGGGATGCGCGTGAACGCGCGATCGGCGCACTCGTGTCTGCGGGCGCGACGGTCCGGCGGATCGCGCTTCGGTCCTGGCGACGCGCGGCGCTGCCGTTTCTGGCGACGCTCCAGGCGAGCGCCGAGCGGCAGCTCACCGCGCTGCTGATCGAGGCGGGCGGGGCAGCCCCGAGCTGGCGCGGCCTGGCGCGCCGAGGTGGCCCGCACACGCTGCCGACACGGCTCACACTCGCCACGGAGCTTTTGCCCGGCCCCGGCGGCTTCTCTCGCCGGCGGCTGCTGGCGGCCGCAGAGAGCGTCGCGTCCGAGCTCAAGGACGCGATCGGCGACGGCGTGCTGCTGCATCCGGCCTATCCGCGCACCGCACCGCGCCATGGAAGGACCGTTGGCCGCCCGTGGCTGCTGACGCCGGCGGCGGTCTTTAACCTGGCCGGCGTGCCCGTTACCGAAGTGCCGCTGGGCCTCACGTCGGAGGGGCTTCCGATCGGCGTGCAGGTGGCGGCTTCGCCCGGGCACGACCATCTCTCGATCGCGGTCGCGCTGGAGCTCGAGCGCGTGTTCGGAGGATGGGTTCCCCCGCCAAAGCCCGCGCGATGATCGAGATCAACCGCACGCTCGGCGCAACCGGGATCCCCACGACGGCGATCGCGCTGGGTCTGGCGGCACTGGGGCGACCCGGATACCTGAACCTGGGCCACGGCGGCGACTTCGATGAGCGGTCCGTGCAGGCGATGGCGGAGCGGACCCACGAGGTGCTCGACGCCGCGTATGCGGCCGGCGTGCGCCACTTCGACGCCGCGCGCTCGTACGGCCGGGCAGAGGAGTTCCTGGGGCAGTGGCTACGGTCCCGATCGATCGAGCCCGGCGCGGTGACGATCAGCTCGAAGTGGGGCTACGAGTACACCGCCGACTGGCAGGTCGACGCTGATCCTCCCGAGGTCAAGGACCTGAGCGCCGACACGCTGCGGCGCCAGCTCGCCGAGACACGCGAGCAGCTCGGCGCGCACCTGACGCTCTACCAGATCCATTCGGCGACGGCTGCGAGCGGCGTGCTCGAGGACCCCGAGGTGCGGGCGCTGCTGGCCGAGCTGCGCTCCCGGGGAGTGGCGGTCGGGCTCAGCGCCACTGGGACCGAACAGCCGGACACGATCAGGCGCGCGATCGAGGTGGGTGGGTTCGACACGGTCCAGGCCACGTTCAACCTGCTCGAGCGCTCGGCGGGCGATGCGCTGCACGCCGCCCACGACGCGGGCATGGGAGTGATCATCAAGGAGGCGCTGGCCAACGGCCGGCTCACCGCCCGTGGCGGAATCGAGCCGCTGACCCAGGCGGCGCGCCGCCTCGGGACGACCGAGGACGCGCTTGCGCTCGCCGGCGTGCTCGCGCGGCCGTGGGTCGACGCCGCGCTCAGCGGCGCCGCCACCGTCGAGCAGCTCGACAGCAACCTAGGCGCCCTCGCGATCGAATGGGACGACGCCCTCGAGGAAGAGCTCTCAGCCGTGGTCGAGCGTCCCGAGCGCTACTGGGACACCCGCTCAGCTCTGACCTGGACCTAGCCCCGACCGGGGTGTTGGCTGAGAAACGTCGATATATGACGCGTTTCTCAGCCAACCTCGCGGGTTAGGCGGCCCGGAGCAGGCCCTCCGCGCGCGCCCAGTCGACCGTCTTGCGCAGCGTCTCCCGCGGCTCGGTGTAGCGCAGCCCCAACTCACGCTCGGCGCGCGAGCCGTCGTACCGATGCCCGTGAAGTAGCGTCCGGACCATCTCGCGGCACACGGGGGGCTTGCGGCGAGCCAGGCGGGACCCGTGCTCGACCACCCACGCCCCGGCCACCGCTACCTGCCGCGGGAGCATCCGGGGCCGCCCGCTCACCCCCGCCACTTCGCCGGCGAGCGCAAGCGCCTGCGTAATCGTCAGCGCGATGCTGTTCAAGAGGTACCGCTCGCCGGCGACCCCGCGCTGCGCAGCGAGCACGTGACCCTCGGCGCAGTCGGAGATGTCCACGAGGCTCACATTCGTCGGCACGAACACCTTCAGCCGCCCGTCCAGATACGCCAGCAAAAACCGCGCGGTGCCGCCCGCACGCCCCGGCCCCTGCACCGACGACGGATTCACGCACACGACCTCGACGCCCGCCTCTCGGCCGGCCTCGAACACCGCTCGCTCGCCCTCGGTCTTGGTCCGCTCGTACGTGGACAGGTACCAGCCGCGATGTGGCGTGTTCTCGCGTCCGACCACGCCGGACGGCTCGCCGATCGTCGCGGCAGAGGAGGTGTGGACAAGACGCCCCACCCCGGCGCGTGCCGCTGCCCGCACGACGATCGGCGGCGCGACCACGTTGGCCTGCTCCATCGGACGCGGATCCTCGACGCACAGCGTGTTGACGCCGGCGACGTTGTAGACCACCGAACACCCCGCCATCCCCGATGCAAGACCATCCTCGTCGAACAGCTCGCCACGGACCGGCTCCGCGCCCAACCCGCGCAGCGTCTCCTCCGAAGCCAGCGAGCGCGCGAGCGCCACGACCTCGTCACCACCAGTGACCAGCCGCCGCACGAGCGCGCGACCAACCACGCCGCTGCCGCCCGTGACGAAGACGCGGCTCACGGATCGCCGCGAAGCGCTGAGGAGAAGCTCATGAAGTAGTCGATGCCCGACCACACGGTGACGATCGCGGCCGCGATCAGTGCCCACTGATCGAGTAACACGCCGCCGATCACCACGTCTGGCCGCAGCATCACGAGTGCGATCGCGACGAACTGCACCGTCGCCTTCCACTTGCCGAGCATCGAGGCCTCCAGGTGCAGCCCCTGGGCCGCGACCGCCGCACGCAGGCCGAGCACGATCATCTCGCGGCCGATCATGATCAGCGCGATCCAGGGCGACGCGCGGTCGACGGCCACGAGCGCGATCAGCGCCCCGGTGACCAGCAGCTTGTCGGCCGTGGTGTCCAGGAACGACCCCAGCCGCGAGCTCACCCCCCAGCGCCGCGCGAGCCGGCCGTCGAACCAGTCGGTCGCCGAGGCGGCCATGAACACGATCACCGCGGCCGTGTAGGAGTGGCTCAGGACGAGCGCCATCACCACCGGCGTGGCGATGATCCGGCTGCTCGTGCCGGCCAGGATCAACGCGCTGGCACGGGCGGGCCCTCGATGCGTTGCTCTCAGCGCTCCAGCCTCCACAGCGGGCGATCGTACCAGGGGGTCTCGCTCACAATAGGGCGTCGGCGACCGCCCGCGCTGCAGTCGCATCCGGCGCGTTGACCGCGTGATCGGCCGCGGTGATCGCGTCGACCAGCGTCACCGACCGAAGCGCCTGCTTGACCTCGGCGATCAGCGGCGGCGCCATGCTCAGCTCGCGCACGCCGAGCCCGACCAGCAGCACGGCGGCGGCCGGGTCGCCGGCCAGCTCTCCGCACACGGCCACGGTCCGTCCGTGCACGGCCGCGCCCGCGGCGATCAGACGGATCAGGCGCAGCACCGCCGGCTGGGCTCCCGCGAGCAGGTCGCCCACCAGCTCGTTGCCACGCTCAGCGGCCATCGTGTACTGCGTGAGGTCGTTGGTCCCGACGGAGAAGAACCGGGCGCGGGCCGCGAGCTGCTCGGCAAGCAGCGCCGCCGCGGGCACCTCGACCATGATGCCGGCGTCAAGCGGAGCCCGCACGCCGGTGTCCCCGCGAGCCTGCTCCAGCAGCGCGAGCGCCGCGTCGAGCTCGGCCGCGGTCGAGACCATCGGGAACATCACCTTCAGCGGATGCTCGGCGGCGACGCGCAGGATCGCCCGCAGTTGCACCGTCAGCAGCTCGGGGCGTGCCAGCGAGAGCCGCAGCCCGCGCCGGCCGAGAAACGGGTTTGCCTCGGGCTCCATCGGAACCGCCTGCAGCGGCTTGTCGGCGCCGACGTCGAGCGTGCGCACGATCAAGGGCCGGCCGCCGAGGTCGGCGGCGATGGCGGCGAGCGTCTGGACCTGCTCGTCCTCGGACGGAAGCTCCGCGCGCTCAAGGAACAGGAACTCGGTTCGCAGAAGCCCGACGCCCTCGGCTCCCATCTCCACAGCCGCCGAAGCCTGCCCCGCGCCGCCAAGGTTCGCGAACACCTCGATCACGGTGCCGTCTCGCATCACCGTTGGCTCGCCCGCGTGCTCACGGGCAACTCGCCTGCGCTCGTCCAAATCGGCGGCCCGCGAGCGCGCGGCGGCGGCCTGCGCATCGTCGGGCGAGACGAGCACCGTTCCCGCCTGCCCGTCGAGCAGCAGCGGCGTCCCCTCGGCGATCGCGAGCACCGAGCCGCCGAGCCCGACCACCGCAGGGATTCCGAGCGCCCGCGCGAGGATCGCCGCGTGGGCGGTTGCCGTTCCGCGCGCGGTCGCCACGGCCTGCACGAGATCCGGGTCGAGCGCGGCGGTGTCGCGAGGCGTGAGCTCGTCCGCCACGACGATCCCGGCCTCTTGCATGACCGCCCCGGCGTCGCCGCCCGCCAACGCCGTCAGCACCCGGCGCCCCACATCGTCGACGTCGGCGGCGCGCTCGGCCAGTAGCCGATCGCCGAGGCTGCGCCACTGTGCGGCGGTCTCTTCGCCGGCGGCGTGCCAGGCAGCCTCCGCCGAGTCGCCGCCGTCGATCAACGCCCGCGCCCGCTCCAGCAGCGCCTCGTCGTCGAGCAGGGCAACGTGGGCCGTGAAGATCTCGGCCTCCTTCGCCGCACCGCGCCCGGCGACCGTGTCGCGGTCGTGCTCGATGGCTTCGCGAGCCGCGGCCAACGCCGCGTCGAGGCGGTGGCGCTCGACGTCAGCACCCTGCGAAGCCTGCGCCGATGGCGCACCCGGCGCTCGATCGAGGTACCGCGCGGGACCCATAGCAATGCCCGCCGACGCCGCAATGCCCGAAAGCACCTCGCCGGCTTGGGGCGCAGCGGCAGGAGCAGCGGGCTCAGAAATGGGCTGGGGCGCACCAACGGCGGCCGAAGAGGCGACTCCCTCGCCGAATCCCTCCGCGGCGAGCTCCTCCAGGGCGGCCACTGCTTCGCCGGCCTGCGGCCCCGACGCGGTCGCCTGCAGGTGGTCGCCCTTGCGCGCCAGCAGCGTCATCAGGCCGGTCAGCGAGCGGGCGCTGACCGGCCCCGGACCGCCCTCCTTGCCGAGCCGCAACTCCGCGTCGAACCGCCCGGCCAACTCGACTACCAGCGCGGCGGGCCGGGCGTGGAGGCCGATCTCGTTGAGCACCGGAATGGTCGCCCGAGCATCTGGCTCGGGCAACGTGGACGCCGGTTCGGCGGAAGGCCTCGCAGCCTCCTCAGTACCAAGCTGGGCCTGCTTCATCAGAAACGCCCGCCCCGCCTCCCCCCGGACCTCGTCCAGCGATGCACCCCCGCGCGCGGCAGCCGCCGCTGCAACAGCCCCCTCCACCAAGGGCGCTTCGCTGAGCACCACGCGCCCGTCGCCCTCCATCAGCTCGACCGCCATCTCGGCGCTCATCAGCGCGCTCCCCAGGTCCATCAGCACGAGCACGCCGTCGTCGGACATCGCGCGCTCGATCGCGGCCTGGACCCGCGCGGCGTCGGTCCCGATCGAGCCGTCGTCCATCCCGCCCGCCTCCTCGATGCGCACCTCCTCGCCGCCCATCTGGCGCGCGAGCTCGACGACGCCGCGCGCCAGCTCAGCGCTGTGTGAGACGACGACGATCCCGACCATCGGGCGGGTCGGTCCTAGCCCAGCCCGTAAGCCTGGTACAGCAGCTCGACCGGGTGCTTGGACGGACGGCCGGTGGCGTGCTCGATCTGCCAGCGGCACGTCTCTGAGTCACACGCCACCACGCCCGCGCCCGCCGCCTCAACCTGACCGAACAGATCGGCCCCGACGGCCATGCCGATGTCGTACTTCTCCAGCTTGAGGCCGTAAGTGCCGGCGATGCCGCAGCATTTAGCGTCCATCTCGCGCAGGTCGATCCCCGGAATCAGCGCCAGCAGCTCCATCGCGGGCTTGCCGATCCAGTGCCCCTGCTGCTGACAGGGAGCGTGGTAGGCGACCGTCTCGTGCACGGGCTGGAAGTCGGTCTTGAGCTCGCCGGCGTCGTGCATCTCGAGCAGCAGCTCGCAGATGTCATACGTCTGGCGGCTGACCAACTCGAGGTCAGGATCGTCCTCGAGCCCCAGGATCTCGCGCGCTTCGCGCTTGAACATCAGCGTGCAGCTGGTTGCGTTACCGACGATCAGCGTGCCGTCGCGCGCAAGCGGCGCGAATATGCGCGCCTGCTTCAGGACGTATTTGCGGGCGTCGTCGAACAGGCCGTTTGACTGAAGCGGGAGCCCGCAGCAGTCCTGCTTTGGGATCTCCACCCGAAAACCGTTGTGCTCGAGCACGGCCACGACCTTCTCGCCGACGTCGGGCTCGTAGTATTCGGTGCCGCAGTTGTGGAAGTAGAGGATCTTCCTGCCGTTCGCAGGCCCCTGGTGACGCTTGGCCCACGTGGAGAACCGACGGCCGGCGAACTTCGGCAGCGCGGCCTTGCGGTGAATGCCAAGGACGCGCTCGGCAAGCACGCGGGCGGGGCCGAACCCAAGCGTGAAGTTGGCCAACGGCGCAACCGGATGGCCTAGGCGCCCGACCACGGTCGGCCGGGAGATCACGCGATCGCGGAACTTGACGCCAGCCTCGTCCTTGACCACCCGGCGGGCGTGGGCGTTGAGCTCGGCGATCTGGACGCCCTGCGGACAGTGCATCGTGCAAAGCCCGCATCCCGAGCAGTAGTCGACCGAGGACTCCAGCGACGGCACGCCCGCGATCCGGTAGCGCTCGGCCTGCGGCCCGGCGTACTTCGGCCCAGGGAACAGCGGGGTGACGTTCGAGACCGGGCAGACGGTCTCGCAGATCGTGCACTTGACGCAGTGGTCCAGCGAGCTGCGCAGCAACTCGTGGCCCAGCGCCTCGGTGATCGGGTTCACATCGCTCATGCAGCCGCCGTTGCTCCTTCGCGCTCGAGCACCGTCCGGGCGGCGAACAGCCCGCTGGACAGTGCGATCCCGTCTCCCGACCCCTCGCGCCAAGGCTCGGCTCCGGGCAAGGCCGCGCCAGCCACCAGCACGTTGGAAGTTCCGTCGGCCAGCAGCGAGGAGTCGACCGCGACGCCGACGCGAGCCATCGGCTGCTCGCCGAAGTAGTCGCCCCCGTAACGGGGCTCACCCTCGCCCGGCAGCCCTCGTAGCGGGAGTCCCAGAGCCGTTTCGCGGGCGTGCCAGTCGGATCCGAGCTCGATCGCGCCCGACGTGAACCCGCCCGTCGCCAACACCACCCAGCGCGCGCCGTACACGTGGTCGTGGCCGCTGGTGTGGGCGCGCACCGCGGTTACGCGGTCGCCCTCGCGCTCGACGTCGACCACACTCGCGCCGATCACAAGCCGCCCGCCGGCCGCGCGAAGCGCCGCGCGCAACGCGTCGTAGACGCGGATCCCGGATGCCGCGGGCGGCAGCGTCGGGATCTCGAACACCGCATGTCCAAGCCGGCGCTCGAGCTCAGACCAGGCTCCATGCGGGTCGCGAAGGCCGAGGATCGCCGGCAGCCCGACACGCTCGTCGGCGTGCAACAGCGGCAACAGCTGGGCAGCGAACGTGGCACGGAACTTGGGATCGTCCATGCACCTCGCGAGCCCGAGCGAGTTCGCCTCCGCCCGTCCCACATCGACCTCGAGCTGCACCCCTCTCGCGGCGACGCCGTCCCGCTCGAGATTGGCAGCACACAGGGAGGCGTGAAGGTCGCGCAGCACCCGCATCCCGACCACGCAGATCGGACCCGACGAGGTGCCGCGCCTGGCGACGAGCTCGCCCTGCGCGAACGTCTCGGGGACCAGCGCGGAAGGGCGCTTGGCGCCGAGCGCAGTCGGCAGGACGTGGTTGTGTGAAAGATCGCCCACGTAGCGATACGACGGGTGCGGCCCGGCATCGACAACCCTCCCGAACCACTCCAGAGCCGCTCCGATCCCGTCGAGTCCGATCGTGGCATACGGGTGCTCGGGATGTGCGTCCAAAAACGACGGCAGCGCCTCGGATGGGCTCGAGACGCGCTCGGGGTCGTATCCGAGAACGTCCACCAGGCCCGGCGCAAGATGCGTGGACCCCACTCCCTTCGCCAGCACACAGACGCGGGCTCCCGACTGTGCCAGGCGGGTCGCAGCGGTCAGTCCGGCGACGCCGGCTCCGATCACCACCACGTCGAAGTGACGGCTCGGCCTCATGACGGAAGGTGCCCCACGTCGAGGACGCCTTGGAAGATCCAGTCGTCGAGCCGGGCCTGGCGCACCTGGTCGCCGTAGAGAATCGGCCACACGCCCTTCCATCGCTCACGCAGGAAGCTCAGCAGCACGCTGTTCGCCTCCGCGCTGTCGATGCCGTCGAGGCCATGAAGTATCCCGGTCGCCCGGTAGATGCAGAAGCCACCCTGGCACGGGCCCATGCCCAACCGCAGCTGCCGCCGCATATCGTCGAGGTCGAAGCTGCCACGGCGGCGCGCGGCGTCCTCGAGGCGCGAGCGCGGGACCAGCTCACACTCGCATACCAGCTGGTCGTCCTGCAGGGTCTCTTCGCGACGCCGCAGGCGCTCGTTGATGTGCAGGTACTCGCCTGATTCGGAGCCGGGAAGCGGTCGCACATCGGTCGTGCACGGCCGGTCCTCGCCCAGCTGCCGACAGACCGCGTCGACGGTGTCCTGGGCCATCAGGCGGTAGGTGGTCAGCTTGCCGCCGGTGATCGTGAGAAAGCCGCCGAGGCCATCGCGCTCGCGGTGGTCGAGCAGCGCGTGCGCGCGGGTAACGTCTCGGGTCGAACCGCTATCGCCACCCTTGCGGTCCTCGAACAGCGGTCGCACGCCCGTCCACACACGCAGCGCGCGCGCCTGCTTGAACCCGGGCACCAGCTTCTCACCGTCGTCGAGCATCGCGTCGACCTCGTTCTGCAGCACGGTGTGATCGTCGGGATCCTCGGTGTGCACATCGGTCGTGCCGATCACGCTGACCGTGCGGATCGGAACGATGATGTCGCCGTCCGTGGGCATCTGACAGCGGTTGACCACCGTGTTCAACAGCCGGTGGTTCATCGCGATCATGATCCCCCGGCCCGGGAGGACGTGGACCCCCTCGATCCCCGCCATCTCCGCCACCCGCCCCGCCCACGCCCCGGATGCGCTGACGGTGATCCGAGCCTCGACGTCCACCTGCTCGCCCGTAAGGTTGTTACGCAGTCCCGCACCGCGCACGTGATCGCCATCGCGATTGATCGTGATCGCCTCGTGATACGGGAGCACCCTCGCGCCGTGCTCGCGGGCACCCTCCGCCAGCGCCCAGACGAGCAGCCACGTGTCGATGCTGGCGTCCGGGACACGGAACGCCCGCGAGACGCCGGGATTCAGCCGTGGCTCCTCGAGGCGAGCCTGCGCCGGATCGATCTCCTCGCACGGGACACCGGTCGCCTTGCAGCCCGCGGCGAACCGGTCCGCGTAAGCGGGATCGTCGAACGGCGTGGTGACAAAGAACCCGCCCGTGTCCTCGACGCATGCCGACGCGACCTTGCGGATGATCCCGTTCTCGTGTGCGCACTCCTTGGCGGCGTCGGGATCCTTGACCGCGTAGCGGCCGCCGGAGTGCACGAGCCCGTGAAACCTCCCGCTCGTCCCGGTGGCCAGATCGCCCCGATCGGCGAGTACCACGTCCAGGCCGCGCAAGGCCGCGTCCCACGCCACCCCGGCGCCCGTGGCACCGCCACCGATCACCAGAACATCGGTGCTGAGCGTGGTCACTGCACGAGCTTACTCGGCCGCACTATCCACGTGGGATCGCCGGACGGCTGCTGCGCGGAAACCCGAACCCGGGTGCCGCGCAGCAGCCGACGGATCGGCGGTTACTCCGCCCAGTCGAAGGTGCGCTCGACCGCCTTCTTCCAGAAGTGGTACGCGGTCTCGCGGGCCGACTCATCCATCTTGGGCTCCCAGCGCTTGTCCTCGACCCAGTTCTCGCGGAGCTCCTCCTCGGTGCTCCAGAACCCAGTCGCGAGGCCGGCCGCGTACGCCGCCCCCAGCGCCGTGGTCTCCGCCACCTTCGGGCGGATCACCGGGACGCCGAGGATGTCGGCCTGGAACTGCATCAGGGTCTCGTTGACGACCATGCCGCCGTCGACCTTGAGCGACTCGAGCTCGACGCCCGAGTCGGCGGTCATCGCGTCTGACACCTCGCGGCTCTGGAACGCCGTCGCCTCGAGTGTGGCCCGTGCGATGTGGCCGTTGTTGACGTAACGCGTCAGGCCTGCGAATACGCCACGCGCACTCGCCTTCCAGTACGGCGCGAACAGGCCCGAGAACGCCGGCACGATGTAGCAGCCGCCGTTGTCGTCCACCGACTTGGCCAGGTCCTCGACCTCACCGGAGGTGCGGATCATCTTGAGGTTGTCGCGCAGCCACTGGACCAGCGCCCCGGTGATCGCGATCGAGCCCTCCAGGCAGTAGATCGCGTCGTTGTCGCCGATCTTGTAGCCGACGGTGGTGATCAGGCCGTTCTTGGACTGGACTGCTTCCTTGCCGGTGTTGAGCAGCATGAAGTTGCCCGTCCCGTAGGTGTTCTTGGCCTCGCCTACCGAGAAGCAGGTCTGGCCGAACGTCGCGGCCTGCTGGTCACCGAGGTCGCCCGCCACCTGCACGCCGGCGAACGCGCCGCCCTTGATCTCGCCGTAGGCGGCGCTGGACGCACGGATCTCGGGCAACATCGACTTGGGAACGCCGATCGCGTCGCACAGCTCGTCGTCCCACGCGAGCGACTCCAGGTCCATCAGCATCGTGCGGCTCGCGTTCGACACGTCGGTGATGTGCAGGCCACCGTCGGTGCCGCCGGTCAGGTTCCAGATGCACCAGGTGTCCATATTGCCGAACGCCAGATCCCCAGCCTCGGCTCTCTCGCGAGCCCCATCCACGTTCTCGAGGATCCATCGGACCTTCGGCCCCGAGAAGTAGGTGGCGATCGGAAGACCCGTCTTCAGGCGGAAGCGATCCTGCCCGCCCTCCTTCTCCAGCTCCTCGCAGATCTTGTCGGTGCGGGTGTCCTGCCACACGATTGCGTTGTGGACGGGCTCGCCGGTATTGCGATCCCACACCACCGTCGTCTCACGCTGGTTGGTCACCCCGAGCGCGGCGATCGAGCCGGCGCCCCCGCCAACCTTGCCCAATGCGCCGTCCATCACCTGGCGACAGCGCTGCCAGACCTCGTTGGGGTCGTGCTCTACCCATCCGGGCTTCGGATAGATCTGTTCGTGCTCGAGCTGCTCGACGGCGACGACGTTGCCGCCATGATCGAAGATCATGCAGCGAGAGCTGGTGGTGCCCTGGTCTAGGGCTGCGGCGTAATCCGCCATGCGTGTGTCTCCTTTCAACCCGTCAGCGCGTCGGCGGCGGTCTGGTAGAGGTAGAAGGTGGAAGTCGCACCCGGGTCCTGATGGTCCTGGCTGCGCTCCCCGAGGTAGCTGGCGCGCCCCTTGCGTGCGACCAGCGGAATCGTGTCCCGCATTCCCGACTCGGCGGCGGATGCCGCCTCCCGCAGACCCGAGTCGAGATCAGGCGCCTTCTCCAGCGCCTCGACGCCCGGGACCAGGGCGTCGAGCATCGTCTTGTCCCCGAGCTCCGCCTTGCCGCGCGCCTGGACGCCCTGGATTCCCTCGCGCCAGGCCTCGGTATAGGTCGCGAGATCGATGTCTTCCTTGCCCGCGAGCGCCGTGCCCATTTTCAGGAGCAACGTGCCGTACAACGGCCCGGCCGCCCCTCCGACGTTCGAGATCAGCGCCATCGCGACGGTCTTGAGCACGGCACCCGCGTCGGCCTGCTCCTGGCTCTCGAGCTTCTCGACTGCCTTTCGCATTCCGCGGTCCATGTTGGTTCCGTGATCGCCATCGCCGATCGCGGTGTCCAGCGCCACGAGCTCCTGGCGATGCTCCTGCATCGAAGCCGCAAAGCGCTGCATCCAATCCTGGACCGTGTCGCGGTTGACGGCCAACTAGGCGCCCCAGCGAAGGCCAGGAGTGTCCACGGGCGCGTCCCAGTAGCGGAGCATCTCGTCGTCGAGCTTGAGCAGCGTGATCGAGCAACCCTGCATCTCCAGCGAGGTGATGTAGTTGCCGATCAGGTTGCGCTCGATCTTGAGCCCGTGCTCCTGGGCGAGCCGCGCGACCTCGCCGTACATGACGTACAGCTCGATCAGCGGGGTGCCGCCCATCCCGTTCATGAACGCCAGAACGCGATCGCCCGACGAGAACGGCAGGTCCTCGACGATCGGCGTCATCAGACGCTCGGCGATCTGCGAAGCGGGGCCGATCTTCTCGCGGAAGCGGCCCGGCTCGCCGTGGATACCGATCCCGATCTCGACCTCGTCGTCTGCGAGCTCGAAGCTCGGCTCACCCGAGGCGGGCGTGATGCACGGTGTCAGTGCCATGCCCATCGACCGCCCGTTGCCGTTGACGCGGCGCCCGAGCTCGGCCACCTCGGCCAGGGAACGGCCGTCGTCGGCCGCGGCCCCGCAGATCTTCTCGACGATCACCGTGATCCCGACCCCGCGCCGACCCGCCGTGTACAGCGAGTCCTCCACGGCGACGTCGTCGTTGGTGAGCACGGTCTCGACCTCGATGCCCTCGGCACCGGTGAGCTCGGCGGCCATGTCGAAGTTCATGACGTCGCCGGTGTAGTTCTTGACGATGTGAATAACGCCCGCACCGCCGTTGGCGGCCTTGGTGGCCTCCGCCATCTGGTCGGGCGTGGGCGACGTGAAGACCTCTCCCGGACACGCCGCATCGAGCATCCCGGGCCCTACGAAGCCTCCGTGCATCGGCTCGTGACCCGAGCCTCCTCCTGAGATCAGTCCGACCTTGCCTTGGACCGGGGCGTCGGCGCGGACGACCAGAAACGGGTCATAGCTGATCCGAAGCCGGTCCCCGTGCGCCGCCTCCATACCCCGGAGCGCGTCCCGAACGACATCGTCGGGCGCGTTGATGAGCTTCTTCATGCCACTCCTAGGTACTGACGGGCAGGATGGCTCACGCGGCGAGCGCGACCGGCGCGCGGCGCGCGCCGGGCTGGTTCATTTGACCAGTCAGCGCCGGGTGAGAACCGCCGCAAGCGATCCACCCAGCACAGATAATGGCCTGCAAGCGCCCTTCTTTTTGAACCATCGCTCTCCACCCACGAGCCTTAGTTTGCGACAATAACGGAAACGGTTCGACAATGTCAAACATCGTTCGAACGCATGGTCCAGCCCCTGTCGACCGCCCGTAAGCGTCCGATCAGATGCCGGGCCGGATCCAATCAATCGAGCGCGCAGCCGCGATCCTGCGGCTGCTATCAGGACGTTCGCGCCGCCTCGGGGTGGCTGAGCTGGCCGGTGAGCTGGGGCTTCCAAAGGGCACCGTCCACGGGATCCTGCGGACGCTTCAGTTCGTCGGCTTCGTAGAGCAGGATCGCGAGTCCGGCAAGTACCAGCTCGGCGCCGCCCTGCTGCACATGGGATCGAGCTACCTCGACGGCAACGAGCTTCGCACCCGCGCGCTCAACTGGGCCGACGCGCTAGCCACACAGAGCGGCGAGAGCGTGCGAATCGGGACCCTGCACGAAAACCAGGTCCTGATCGTGCACCACGTATTCCGTCCCGACGACAGCCGACAGGCACTCGAGGTCGGCAGCCTGGTCCCGGCACATGCGACGGCGCTTGGCAAAGCCTTGCTTGCAAGCCACCGCTACCTCGCCGCTGAGCTGCTCGGTGGCGATGGGCTGATGAGCTACACCCCCGCGACCGTCACCGACATCTACCGGCTGCGTCGCGAGCTGGACGACATCTCCGAGCACGGGTGGGCGAGCGAGGTCGGCGAGCTGTATCGCGACATGGCCTCGATCGCGGCACCGATCACCGACCGCCGGCGGGTGACCGTCGGGGCGATCGGAATCACAGGCCCGATCGAACGGTTGTGCGAGGCCGCGCGGCCACGTCCGGAGCTGATCGGGTACGTGACCACCAGCGCACGGTCAGTGTCTCGCGAGCTTGGGGCGCTTCCATGGTAGGAATAGCGTGTGTCCGAGCGCTACGTCGCCGCGATCGATCAGGGAACGGCTTCGTCGAGATGCCTGGTCTTCGACCGGCGGGCGCGGATCGTGTCGGTGGCGCAGAAGGAGCACCGCCACTACTTCCCCAGACCGGGCTGGGTCGAGCACGACCCCGAGGAGATCTGGCGCAACGTTCTCGAGGTCGTGGACGAGGCGCTGGCCAAGGCCGAGCTGTCGCCCGCTGACCTCAGCGCGCTGGGGATCGCAAACCAGCGCGAAACCACGGTGCTGTGGGACCGCCGGACCGGGATGCCGGTGCACAACGCGATCAACTGGGAGGACACTCGCACCGACCAGCTGTGCCGCGAGCTCGCCGGCGACGCGGGACAGGATCGCTTCCGCGAGAAGACGGGGCTGCCGATCGCCACATACTTCTCGGGCCCGAAGGTGCGGTGGCTGCTGGACCGCGTGCCCGGGCTGCGCGAGCGCGCGGAGGAGGGCGAAGTCCTGTTCGGCACGATCGACTCTTGGCTGATCTGGAACCTGTGCGGGCGCCACGTCACCGACGTGACCAATGCGAGCCGCACGATGTTGATGGATCTCAACACCCGCGAGTGGGACGACGAGCTGCTGTCGGCGGTCGGCGTCCCGCGGGCGATGCTGCCGGAGATCCGCCCGTCCGCAGAGATCTACGGCCAAGCGGGTCCGCCGCTGGCAGGAGTGCCGGTGGCATCCCTGCTCGGCGACCAGCATGCGGCGCTGGTGGGCCAGACGTGCTTTGACCCCGGCGACGCCAAGTGCACCTATGGGACCGGCAGCTTCTTCTTGCTCAACACCGGCGAGGCGCCGGCGCGCTCGGAAAGCGGATTGCTGTCGACGCTCGGATACGACCTTGGCGTCGGCAAGCCGACGTACGCGCTGGAGGGCTCGATCGCGGTCACTGGCGCGCTGGTGCAGTGGTTTCGGGACAACATCGGCTTGATCGGCTCGGCTCCGGAGATCGAGACGCTCGCGCTGACCGTGGAGGACAACGGCGGCTGCTACTTCGTGCCCGCTTTCTCGGGCCTGTTCGCGCCGCACTGGCGAAGCGACGCGCGCGGGGTAATCGCGGGGCTGACCGGCTACATCAACAAGGGTCATCTGGCCAGGGCCGTGCTCGAGGCCACCACCTGGCAGACGCGCGAGGTGATGGATGCGATGAACGCCGACTCCGGACGCTCGCTGGCCGAGCTGCGCGTCGACGGGGGAATGACCGCCAACAATCTGCTGATGCAGACGCTGGCCGACGTGCTCGACGTGCCGGTTGTCAGGCCGATCGTCGCCGAGACCGTCTCGCTCGGTTCGGCCTACGCCGCGGGCCTGGCGGTGGGCTTCTGGCCCGACCTCGCCAGCCTCGAGGCCAACTGGCACAAGGCGGCGGAATGGCTTCCGGCGATGGACGGCGCCGCCCGCGCCAAGGGCTACCGGAAGTGGAAGAAGGCCGTGGCGCTCGCGGTCGACTGGCTCGACGACGACGACTGAATCAGCCGACGTCTGAGCCGTTGCTGCCGTTGTCGAAGAAGTGCTGGACGGTGCGGATCGCGACGCTGACGTCCTCGCCAGGCTGGATCGGGTCGCCGAACGAGATGCTGACGGGATAGCGCTTTGACATGAACACGCCGTGCTTGCGGCTGGGCCAGAAGTGCCCGGGGGGCATTGCGTCGCGCGTGCCGGTTACGCGGATCGGGATGATCGGCATGCTGTGGCGGGCGGCCAGGACGGCGGCGCCGCGCCGCACCCGCGGGGTTCCGGCGTTGCGCGTCCGAGTCCCCTCGGGATACACGAGCAGGTTCCAACCCCGGTCCAGCAGCTTGTCCAGGTGCCCGGCCGCGCGCTCGTCGAGGCCGCCTCCGCGCCGGTCCATCGGCACGGTGTTGAACAACAGCGACACCAGGGCCCCGACGAACCTGTTGCGGTAGAAGTAGTCCGCCGCAGCGGCCACCGCGGTGCGCTTGCGGATCCGCCGCGGAAGCGCCGCCAGGATCACCGGCGTGTCGATGTGGCTGCGGTGGTTTGCGACCAGCATCACGGGTCCGCGCAGCCCCGACAGCTTTTCGCGACCGGTGGCGCGCCGGCGGATGTAGAAGTCCATGGTCGGCTCCAGCACGACCCGCTGGAACGCCTCGCGGATGCCCCGAGCCGCCCAGGATCGCGCCCACGGAACGTCGAGCTGTGAGGCTGCCTTACGAAGCTGCCGGGGAGCCGCCTTGCCCAGCTCGCGGCTCCGGCGCTGAAGGCGCTGAGCGGTCGTTTCCTTGCGCCGGATGCGAAGCACGTAGGGAGAACCCCTCCATGTTGCAATCGTTACAGGGAGGAGGCGCTTCCGCCGAGAGCGCCGGATTCGCCCAGAGGAAGTCCGTCTCACCCACCGCAGAAACCGCGGCAGGCTACGGCGGTGGGAGCGAGGGCGCATGGGGTGCATTGTCAACATTCTGCCCCGCCTGCGCGCACTTCAAATGACCTTCGGTCGACTGACTGGTCAATCGACCGCTTGAGCGCCACGCCCACGCCGCACACGCACACCCCGTGGACGCAACGAGGGCGGCAACGCCAACCGGCGCCGCCGCCCTCGGTGAAGCGAACGCGAGTGCCCCTAAGCGGGGGGTACGTCGCGGGCCACTCTGCCCTCTTCGACCGGTGGCGGCCCTGTCGGGGGGTTGCCCCTGGCAATCAGGATGTCTCGGATGAAGAGGTCGTAGACAATGGCGGCGATTATGCCGCCCAGAATAGGCGCGATTATCGGTATCCAGAAGTAGACATTGATGCTGCCGTTGGCTATCACGGTGCTTTTGTAATTACCCGGTAGGGCAAGCTTGCCCCACCCCGCAATCCACGCGAACAACCGCGGCCCGAAGTCACGAGCCGGGTTGATGGCGTATCCCGTGTTTGCCCCGAAGGAGGCACCGACCCCGGCGACGATGACGCCGACGATCAGCGGACCCATATTGGATTGGGGCGCGATATTGAACTCGTCCGAGATCGCGAACACCACGAGCACAAGCAGGAAGGTGCCCACGGCTTCGTCGAGGAACGGACCTCCTATGTTGTGGTAGTACCCCGCGGGGAACGTGGCGAAGATGCTGTACGTCGCCAATGACGTTTTCTTCACCGCGTGCGTGGCCGTCAGATACGAATCGATTGCGTTGTGGTAGACCCAAAACACGAGTGCCGCCGCTACGAATGCACCAGCGACCTGGGCCACGATGTAGCCGGGCACCTTGGCCCAAGGGAATCCCCGCTTGACTGCGTTTGCGATCGTGACCGCCGGGTTGATGTGCGCACCGGTAACTCCGCCGGCCACGTACACACCGCAGATCACCGCGAACATCCACCCGAAGACGATCAGCAACCAGTCTCCGCTTGCCAGAAAGATCGTCGGCGGTGATGACTTCAAGGCGCGTCCGGACTGGTTCAGTGCCGCGACCGCCATCGCGACCACCCCGTCACCGAACATGATCAGGGTGAACGTGCCTAAGAACTCGGCTACGTATTCGCCACTCGCTGTGTTTCGCCAGGTGCCGCGTCGCGGACCCGTTGCTGTCGCCACATACCCTCCTCCCAAGTCGTCGGGATCGAACTATGGATGACTCTGGCTCGCCCGGCCCCGGGCAGCCCGACGACGTCGGGCGTCCCCCGAGCGGTCCATGATTCACCCCCTCGCCTACGGGAGCTGCCGGCGCATCGGCGCCGGTACGGGGTCACTCCACGGCCAGCCATCCGCCGAGCGCCCCTCTCCAATCGTCCGTGATGAGCGTCCTCCGCGTGACAACGCGGGTCTCGCATGTGATCGATCGACAGGGGGTTCGACCGTCGCGCGACAAAGACATCGACACCGAGTCTTGCTGCACTCAACGAGACACCACTCTCACACCGCCGCCCGCCGAAACCGGCGTGGCGGGACCCGCAAAGCACGAGTTCGGCCGAGATTACCAGCCTCCGTTCGACAATGTCAAACGGCGTTTAGGAGGCAGAACCCCCGTGCTCAGCCGTGAGGCGGACACCGATACGGCGGTCGCGACGGCCTCCAAGGCCACCTTCGCGTGGACACGAAACCTGCAGGAAACGGTGACCAGATTCACTGTTCGGATGCGCACGACTGCCGGAGATCGGCGCTAGAGGCGCCGTACGACGAGGTTCGTGATCCGGCATCGGATTCCTGTCCTTCGTCAGCTCGATCGCGCGGCGATCGGTCCCCTTAAACACGACGGGGACCCGCTTCCAGGGTCCCCGTCGGTGATCCCTCAGCGCGCCCACGGCCGGGTTGGGCGCGTCCTCTGGGAAATTGGTACTCGGACGCTCAAACTCCCGAGGCTCCGAAAAGTTGCGACACGCGACTTGCAATCGCAGTTGCCATACTTGGAGTCCCCACCCTTGGGGGCGTAGCTCAGTTGGTTAGAGCGCTGCCCTGTCACGGCAGAGGTCGCGGGTTCGAGTCCCGTCGCTCCCGTTGGTCGTAGCCGCGCCGTTAGCGGCCGACCACGAGTCCCGTCGCCGGCGCTCCGGTCCCGATGAAGTGGACCGGCTTCTCGTAGACGTCGACGCGCAGTCGCTCGGACATCCCAGCGCGGTCGTACAGCCGCAGGCCGCGGGAGTTGTCGGACGCGACGTCGAGCCAGGCGTCGCGCAGGCCGGCGCGCGCGAAGTCCTCGAACGCCGTCAACAGCAGGCTGGTGCCCAGTCCACGACCGCGCTCACCGGGGTCGACCGCCAGCAGATCGACGTATCCGGAGCCCTCGGGCTGACGCCTGCACAGCGTGAATCCGGCGATCGCATCGCCGCGCCTGGCCACGCGGCTGAGCCCTGGGTCGAGATACGGGGACTGGAGATGCTCCTGTTCGAAGGACTGAAAGCTCGACGGCTCGTAATCGGCGTTGCCGGCGAATGAAGCCGTATCGGCCAGATGCAGCGCGCGCCCGTCCGCCGGGAGATCGAGCCGCACGAGCGTGATCCCCACTGGCGGCGGCGGCGCCTTGGCTGCGTCCAGTGCCTTGGCCATCTGGATCACGCTTCGAACCTGCCGATAGCCCGCGGCCTCCAGCAGCGCGTGAGCGCCGGCATTTCCGTGGGCGATAACCTGGCGATGATGAGAGCGACGGCGCTCCACGGCCAGGGCCTCGGCCCACTCGCGCAGACGGGACCCGACGCCCTTGCGCTCGTGGCCGGGGTCGACGAACACCAGCCCGCCCTGCTCGAACAGGCCCGCATAGCCGACCACAACGTCCCCGTCCTGCGCCACGACGGCGTCGGCCTCGGGCCGAAAGCGCTGCTCGCGCCAGCGCTCCAGCAGGAACCCGCGGATGAAGTCGGCTACGCCGAAATCGCGAGCCTCGCGCGCGGCGAGGACGCGCAGCACGTCGTCGTCGTCATCGCGACTGGACGGGCGTAGCGCGAGCACGAGCGGGCTCGACATCGTCGGCGTACAGAAGCCAGCGGACCACCGTGAGAATCACGACGATCGTCATCACGACGGCGCTCGACACGCACCACTGGCAGATCGCGTGGATCGTGAACAGCTCCCGGTACGTCAGATACATGCTGAAGCAGAAGCCGAACAGCGCAAGGCCGAACCCCACCGCGCGGCCAGTCTCGCCGCGCAATGCCAGCGAGCCGAGGATCAGGATGTACCCGACCAGGCCGAGCGTGGCCACGGGGATGCCGCCCAGCTTGGCGTAGCGCGAGGCCTGCACGGTCTCGCATCCGCCGCTGGACAGGCACAGCACCTTCAGTCCCGCGTAGTGCACGTACGTCAGGTAACCGGCGATCCCGATACCGATCAGGCAGAAGACGCCGATGGCGATCCGCAGGCGCTGATCGGTCGTGGTCGCTTTCATCGCCGAGCCGCCGAAAGGTCAGGAGACCGAGTTGATGGTGTGCTGGAGCGAGTCGTAAGGGATGTCGCCGGACACCGGCTGCGCCTGGCCCTTCGGGCCCTTGAACACCAGCGTCGGGGTGGCGTTGGCGCCGACCGCCGCGGCCTGATCAGCGTCGCTGTTGACCTGGGAGCCCAGCGACGAGGAGTTGCGGTCGTTGCGCCAGGTGCTCATGTTCAAGCCCGGGACCTGTTGCGCCAGGGAGTCGAGGTAGCTCTCGTTGACATAGCCCGAGTCCTCCTGTCCCTGCTCGTGATAGAAGAGCTCCGCGTAGTTCCAGAAGCGCTGCTGCTGGCCTGCGGCAAGCGCCGCAACCTGCTGAAGCTGGAACGTCTGCTGGTCGCGCGTGGCGGTCTGGAGCGCCTTGTAGACGACCTGGACCTTCCCCGTCCGCACGTCCTTTGAGACGAGCTCCTTGAAGCCGTTCAGCGTGAACGCCTGGCACACGGGGCACTGCAGGTCTCCGTAGTAGGTCATCGTCACGGGCGCCTTGGGATTGCCGAGCCGGGTTCCGTCCTGAGGGATGCCCTGGAGCAGCGACTGCACCTGTGCGACCGTCTTGGTTGCGGCCGTGCCCTTTGCCAGTCCGCCCTTGTGGCCACCGCCACTCGAGATCGCGATCGCGACCACGGCAACGGCTATCGCGGCGATCACGACGCCGCCGATCATCCGCAGCCGGCGTTGACGACGGTCCCGCTCCTGGCGGGCCTTCTCCTCGGCGAGCCGGCGCGCTCGCGCCTCTTCACGCTGAGCCTTTCTAGAGGCCATCTTCTCTTCTAGTCCTTTCGGTGATACGCAAACTGGGCACAGCGGCCCGCCACGGAAGGATCAACGGTTCTAACTGCCCAATGCTTCGTTGCGCCAACGACCGGCCTACACGCCAGATAATCGACAATGACCATAGCTAAAGGCTGGATCGTCCGACTAAGCCTCTCGTAAGAGTGATTCGCCGGTTCACGGCGCCGTCTCGGCCGATCGGCGTCCGAGCCGCAGCGGCCGGGCGCGCAGGCTGAGGCCCCACGCGATCGCTATCGCCAGAGCACCCGCGGCCAACACGATGCACGCGATCGTGTCACTCGAGCCGCTCGTGCGTGGCGCTTGGACGCTCGATGCCGGCAATGGATGGCCCGCGGCGGCGGCCAGCCGGCGGACGGCCGTAATCGCAGCGCCGGCAAGTCCTGCGCCCGTGCCTGGGGCGCCGAGACCGGTGAGCGCCGCCTGGCCCGGCAGGGGACGGCCTAGCCGGGTCAGCCCGACCCCGTTGGGCATCACCACCAACAGCGGTCCCTTGTGGACGAACGCGAGCTCCTGGCCGAGAAAGCGCGCATACGTCGCGGGCTGGCGCCACAGGGCGGTGACCGAGCCAAGGTCGCTTGCCGAGGCGACCAGCGCGACTCGGATCGGATAGCCGCGGCGGGCAGCGGTCTGGAGCAGCGCGCTCAGCTGGGCCCGCTGGGCGGGTGTCGCGCCGGCGTCCTGGGGCAGGAACAACGCCTGCGTCGCGAGCACGTCCGACGCCGGATCGCCGTCCGCGCGAGCGGGTGCCGGGTGCCATGCCCAGGCAAACGCCAGCATCGCCGCTACCAAGACGGCGCGCGGCGCCCTGACCGGGCGCTCGTGGGGATGCGTACAGTCCGTCAACTGCCAATGAACAACGTGGGAACGCGCAAGTCTATGGTCGGCGCGCGTCTGGTGGTCGTGCTGCTGGCCGCGCTGCTGGCGCTTGCGGCGGTCCCGCCGGCAGCTCAGGCGCACGGCCCGATCGCGCCGATCTCGTCGAGCTACCTTGCCAAGCCCGCCCAGCTCCCGGCGGGCTTGGACGCCAAGACCGTGGACGGCGACCAGCGGATGTGGCTCCGGGTGCCGGCCGCGCAGACGGTGGTCGTCCTCGACTATCGCGGCGCGCCGTATCTGCGCTTCTCGCCCACCGGGGTCGAGGTCAACCACAACTCCGAGATGTACTACCTCAACCAGACGCCGGTGGCCGTGGCCCCGCCCACCAACCTGACCGCGGGCACCCCTCCTGCCTGGCGCAGGGTCAGCGGCGGACACGAGTACGGCTGGCACGACGGGCGGCTGCACGCGCTCGCGACCGTCGCGCTGACGCCCGGCTCCGCATTTGTCGGCCGGTGGACGATTCCGGTCCGGATCAATGGCGCCACGGGCGCAATCGCCGGCGGCCTTTATCACGCCGACAACCCGTCGATCGTCTGGTTTTGGCCGATCGTCGTGTTGCTCGCCTGCGTGCTCGCGGCCTGGCGGATTCGAAGCGACGGGCTGGACGCCAAGATGACCCGCGGGCTGGCGATCGTCGCGCTGGCGTCGATCGCAGCGGGCTCCGCCGCCAAGCAGCTTCACGGCCGCCCGACTGTCGGAGCGTTTGCGCTGATCGAGCTGGCGGTGATCGTCGCGCTCGTCGCCTGGGGCCTGTGGCGGGTGCGGTCCGGTCGCGCGGGCTTCTTCATGTATTTCGCGATCGGCTTCTTCGCGATCGCGGTCGGGCTCGAGCTCGTCCCGACGCTGCTGCACGGCTTCGCTCTGACCGCTTTGCCTGCGTTCCTCGCGCGCAGCCTCTCGGTGGTGTGCCTCGGAACGGGGATTGGGTTGCTCCCATTCGCCTTTCGAATGGCGGCTCGCGCAGACGCCGGATCGCGCGCGTCTGACTACGACGACGAGCTCGACGAGGAGGACGACGGTGCGTGGGGTCTGGCCTGAGCAGTCCCGCGCCGTCCTGACCGGCGCCGCGGCGTGCGCCGCCGTGGTGCTGCTCGGCTGCGGATCGAGTGCGCCGACGACCCGCACGGCCGGCTCCCCTGTGCCGGCGGACCTGCTCGCGCAGGCGCGGCCGATCGGCCATGGCGCCCGCTTTCACCCGCCGGCGACGGGTTCGGTGGTGGGCAGCTGCAAATCCACGCTGGGTGCTCGGGTCGGCGCCCACGTCGAGCTGTTTGCCGCAAACCGCGTGGTATTGATCGCCGCTGGGATCGGCACCCGTCCCCCCGTGAGCTACAGCGCGGGAAGGATCGCGAGCGCTCGCTGCTACGGCGACCTCGT
>DASSGR010000130.1:0-28030 GCA_035693425.1 Solirubrobacteraceae bacterium | reverse complement strand
CCCAGTCCTTGGCGTCGATCGCGAGCGACAGACGTCCGATCAGCTCGATGATCGCAAGGCGGTCCTCGAGCGCAGTGACGGTGGAATCCGGCGTTGCTGTCGTCATGGTTGCTCCCTTTGTGGCGGGTGTGAGCTTGGTCTATCTCTGCGAAGCGACGAGATCCACCGCGAGATGGCGAAACGCCGATCCAGTCGGGAAGGCATCTTCGTCACAGCACGCGTGCAGCATTCCGATCGGTCAGGCGACCACGCATCACCTGATCTAAGTGATTCGCCGCAGCCGGCGCCCCCAAAGGCGACCGGCGACTCGATAGCGACATGCCGGGCGCCGCGGCCGCAGCCAGCTCACCCGTGCCAGCGAGGCCGGCTCAGTCCTTCATCCAACTCGGTGGAGAGCTGGCCACCCGGATGAGCATCGCTGCGAAGTTCAGCGTCAGGGCGAGCAGGACCAGGACGGACACACCGTCGGCGGTCGAACGCACGTCGGGCCGGCCGGGGGCCGCCACGGCAGCGTGAGGCGGCAGCTGAGCGTAGCGCGAGTGCTGTGACTGCGAGCTGCGGGCATGGGTCTCGTGACGAGCGACGAGACTCGCGGCCGATGACTGGTTCGGCGCAATCAGCGACAGCACACAACCAAGGGCTAGGAGCGCGACGGCTAAACGCCACAGGGCTCCCAGCCGATGCGACGGAGCCGGGCCCGCGAACCCCGACCCGTAGACGAGCCGCACGGTATCGCGCCGTACGCCGACTAGCCGGTGCCCCCCGTTGGCGGAGGGCCCAGCGTTCTGGCGACAGCCAAGGGTTACCGGTCGTTCGTGGCGCTGGCGAGGTAGCGCAGCGCACGCCATCTCGAACCAGGGCCGCGGAAGCGAGCGACCTCCCGGCCGTCGGTCAAGCAAACGGCCCATCGGTGGCCGGTTGGTTTGAGGATCAGGCGCAGTGCGTTCACGAGAGAACTCCTCGTGAAAGCGGTTTGAGGTATGAGCAAGGGAGGAGAAAGAGAGTGAGTCGTCTCCGGTGGCATCTGTGAGGCACGGGCGCAGGCCCGCGGTGGCGATCAGGCCGCCGAGGGTGGGGATCCACGAGCTGATCTCCGTGATCGCGCGCAGCGCGGACCGCAGTGCCGACGCAGAGGACGGCAGCGAGATTCCCGACGCCGCGAGGAGGCCCGTGCTGGCGACGTCGCCGCAATCTCAACTAATGAGTCGTCTGCGAGGCGCATCGCGAGAATCGCGTGGTCGGCGGGATCAAGCATGGCTGCCGCGTCGGCTTTCATCTGCGGGGTGATCGGGGGCATGGTGCGCGGGTTGCGTGCGACCGCCCGGACCGCTTCGACCAGGTTGGCGGCGCTGCTGGATTTGCTGACGAGCGCGTCGGCGCCGACGACCGCCGCCGCAACGACCAGTGCGTCCGTCGTGTGCCCGGAATAGAGAACTACGGCGGGCGGGTCGGGCTGGCGCTTGATTCGAAGGCACAGCGCCAGTCCGTCCCGTCCGGGGTGGTGCAGATCGAGGATTGTCACCGCGGGCCGGGTCTCGCGCACCAGCGGCGAGAGCTCGTGCTCGTCAGCGGCGAATCCGACCACCTGGAGGTCGGGCTCGGTCGCCACGATGGCTTGCAGCCCGGCGCGGACTGCGGGATGGTCGTCTAGAAACGCGACGCGGATCATG
Organism: Solirubrobacteraceae bacterium; assembly: GCA_035693425.1. Classification (GTDB taxonomy): domain Bacteria; phylum Actinomycetota; class Thermoleophilia; order Solirubrobacterales; family Solirubrobacteraceae; genus Palsa-465. The sequence goes on along the minus strand of DASSGR010000130.1, from coordinate 26,360 downwards.
GCGGTCAAGCAGCGACCGGCTCCGCGACAGGGGCCACGTCCAGAACCGTGCGCGCGGCTAGGACGATCAGCTCGGCGGTGGTGGCGTAGCGGGCGAGATCGGCCTGCAGGCGAATGCCGACGAACAGCGTGAACGCCTGCACCGCGGCATCGGTCCCATCCGGATGGCGCACCTCATCTCCGCTCAACAGGTCGAAGGCGACAAGGTGCAGCGGGACGCTCGCGTGCTCGAGGTACTCGATCTGCAAATTGCGGACCACGAGACTGCGCAGGCTGCTGTCTGGGACGCGATGGTCGCGGTCACCGTCGCCGGTACCGGACATGAACTTCGTTCTCCTCGGGTCGATGACGCGCCGCCGAATCGTCGCCAGCGCGCGGGTGATGCGTCATCGCCAGATCCTGGTGATCCAGCGGTCGGCCAGCACGAACAGCGCGGCGCGAGCGATCGACATCCACCGTCTTGCCGTAGTTGCCGATCCCCTCCGCGACCCATGCGATGCTCACGCTGGGCCTCCGCAGAGACAGCGAGTGCGTTCATGTTGCGCCTCCTCCGAGTCGGGGGAGCCTGGGAGCGGAGTCAGCGCAGAAATCACACGGATCCGGCGAGGACGCCTCACCAACTCGGGCGCGAGGCTGACGGCATTGCCCGCAGTTGACGACGAGGAGACCGTCGATGAGCGCCCATGCGACTGACCCCGATGCCATTCCCGACGTCGACCGGACCCGTTGGCGGATTGATCCGACGCGCTCGAGCGTCGAGTTCCACGCCCCCAACTTCTGGGGCCTGGCAACTGTGAAAGGAAAGTTTGAGCGCTACGACGGCACCTTTGAGCTGTCCAAGACACCCGCGATCGAATTGACGATCGAGGCGGCGAGCCTCAACACGAACAACAAGAAGCGCGACACGCACCTGCGCTCCGGCGACTTCTTCGACGTCGCCAACCACCCGCAGGTCCGCTTCGTCTCCGACAGCGCCGCGCTCAGCGGCCAGCAGCTGAAGGTACGCGGCCACCTGCACGCCGCCGGGAAGACCATCCCAGTGGACTTGGACGCCACCGTCAGGCCAGTCGGCGACGAGCTCGCCGTCGAGGCCGAGACCCACGCCAACCAGCATCAGCTCGGCATGACGTGGAACCGGCTCGGCATGCTCCGCACCCCCAGCAAGCTGATCGTCCACGGCCGGCTGGTTCAGGACGGCAACTAATCGACACGCCCAGCGCCGCTCCCGTTCTCGGCTGAACAGTGCCGAAGGCTTGGATTCGCGGTCATGCAAACGCCCGGTCCGCTCTTCGCCAAACATGTGCATCTCGCCGTCGCCGTGCGGCGGTCTACCGTAGCCGAGAGAGCGGCGGCGCCGACGCGCCGGCGTAGCATCGAGACGGCACGTCGGCTCCGACACAAGGGTGGGCCGTTGCGCCGCCAATCCAGTCGTTCCTACGCCAGCATTGTCCGCGCAAACGCGCTGACCGTCCCGAACTTGATCCTGTTCGTGTTCGGGATCGTGACGCTCGTATTCGACTCGTGGCGTGACGCGCTGTTTCTGGGGATCGTCGTCGCGAACATCGCGATCGGCTCGTTCCAGGAGATCCGCTCAAAGCGCGAGCTCGACCGGCTCGCGGCGTTGGTCGCGCCCGAAGCGGTCGTCGTGCGCGACGGCAACGAGGTCAGGGTGCCGGTCGAGGATGTGGTCGTCGGGGACGCGGTTCGGGTCGCGGCAGGTGACCAGATCGTCGCTGATGGAACGCTTCTGTCGACCGACGGGCTCGCCGTCGACGAGTCCAACCTCACGGGCGAGTCCAAGCTCGTGCTGCGCAACGAGGGAGATCCGGTGTGGTCGGGCACGTTCGCCGTCGAAGGCGCCGGGCTGTTCGAGGCTAAGGCGGTTGGGGCGGAGAGCCGCGCGGAGCAGCTAACCGCGACCGCGCGGACCTTCCGCCACCCTCGCTCTCCTCTCGAGCGCGCGAACGATCGGCTGCTGGTAGGGCTGGTCGTCGTTTCGTTGCCGCTGGCGTTCGGGCTGACGGTCTCCGTCCTCACGCGCGTGAGGAGCGGCACGGCGCAGGTCCAGGCGATCGTCGCCGGGTTGGCCAACCTCATCCCCGAAGGGCTAATCCTGCTGCTGAGCATCACGGCGGCGACATCCGCGTACAGGTTCGCGCGGCGGGGCGTACTGGCACAGCAGCTCAACGCGATCGAATCGCTGGCCTCCGTTGACACGCTGTGCACGGACAAAACGGGGACGCTGACCGAGCCCAACCTCCGCCTGGTCACGCTGGTGCCCGCCGCGGGCGTCGGTGCCGAATCGCTGCGGCGCGAGCTCGCCCGCTACGCCGCCAGCTCGCCGTCGCGCAACGCGACGCTCACTGCGATCGCGGACGCCCGGCTCGCTGACGTCGACGCGAGCGCGGTCGTGAAACAGGTGTCGTTCTCCTCTCGCCGGCGGTGGAGCGCGCTTGACCTGGGAGACGAGCGGCTCGTGCTGGGCGCCCCGGAGTGGTTCGCCCACGCAGACTGCGCCCTCTCGACCCGCGCGCACCAGGAGGCGAACGAGGGACGACGCGTGCTCGCGATCGGGCGCTCCCCGAGCCCGCTTACAACGGATCACTCCGAGCCACAATTCCCGCCAGACGTCCAGCCGATCGGGCTTGCGGTGCTCGCCGAGCGGCTCCGCCCGAATGCTCCCGAGACGGTCGCGTTCTTCGCCTCGCAGCGAGTCGATCTCAAGGTCCTCTCGGGGGACGCGCCGGCCACCGTGGGCTCGATCGCACATGATGCCGGGGTCCCGGGCTCCGCCCCGGCGCTCGATGGCGAGGCCCTCCCGGGAGACCCTGAAGAGCTCCGCCGCGCCGTGCTCTCGGCGCCCGCGGTCGGACGGATCTCACCCGAGGGCAAGCGCGCCGTGATCGACGCGCTCTCCGACGGCGGCCGCTACGTGGGGATGCTCGGCGACGGCGTCAACGACGTCGGCGCGCTGAAGGACGCGCGGCTCGGCATCGCGCAGGGCTCCGGCACGCAGATCGCGCGCTCGGTCGCCGACCTCGTGCTCGTGCAGGACGACTTCGCGGTGATCCCGCCGATGGTCGCTGAGGGACGCCAGATCCTCCGCAACGTACAGCGGGTCGCCAAGTTGTTCCTGACCAAGACCGCGTTCACGGCAGTGCTCGGATTGGTGGTGGGCATCACGACCGCGACGTATCCGCTGCTACCGCGCCAGTTCACGCTCGCGGCGACCGTCACGATCGGCGTTCCGGCTTTCGTTCTCGCGCTCGCCCCGAGCACGGGGCCATGGCGGCCCGAGCACTTCCTTTCGTCGGTCGCGCGCTTCGCCATCACTGCCGGCATTCCGATCGGGCTCGGCATCGCCGCCGGATACTTCCTCGCCCGCTACGGCTTCCGTGTCGGGCTCGCGCACTCACGCACGGTCGCCACCGCGACCGTCGTCGTGTGCGGGCTCGCGGTCGTGCTGCAGATCGAGAGCGAATGCGCGGGCCGGCGTCGGCGCATCGCCGTCGCCGGTCTCAGCGCGCTGATGGCGCTGCTGTTTGTGATCGCTCTGATGATCCCGTTCCTGCGTCGCTTCTACGAGCTCAGGCCCCCTACGCTCGCTTCCGCGAGCGCGTGGGCGGTCGGCAGCGCCGTCGGCGTCGGAGGGATGGTCGTGGCGCTTCGGCTGTTCAGCGGCTGGGTCCATGGCATGCACCGAGCCGACGGCCAAACCGCCGAGACTGACCAGGCCGATGTCGCCTAACGCCGCCGCCAGCGAGGTGCTCGATCGTCCCGTTGCGGCGGTCGGAATAACGTAAGGATCACGTGATCAAGCCCCGGGACCACCGCCAGCGCGAGATTGCCGAGGTCTTGGCCCGGTACGGCCTCGACTACCTGGCGAACGTCGTCGGTCTCGAGCGCGTGATTGCGCGCGAACGAGCTCTGCGTCGACGGGAACCACGTGACACGCACACGCCGGCCGAAGATCTGCGGCTGGCGCTCGAAGAGCTTGGGCCAACGTTCATCAAGCTCGGTCAGCTCCTCTCGACAAGGGCGGACCTGCTGCCGCCGGAGTATCGGGCCGAACTGGCCAAGCTCCAGGACGCGGCTCCTGCTGTCCCGACCGACGTGGTGAGGGACACCATCGAAGTCGAGCTCCACGCGAGCGCGGAGGCCGTGTTTGCGAGCTTTCATGCAGAGCCACTTGCGTGCGCATCCATCGGGCAGGCGCACTTGGCGACGCTGCAGGACGGGACGGAAGTGGTCGTAAAGGTACGAAGGCCAAACGTGGTCGAGGAGATGGACCAGGACTTCGAGATCATCCGTAACTTCGCTGCGCGCGCGAGCCGGCGCTCGAAGGCGGCGGCTCGGTACGACCTCGTCGGCCTGGCCGACGAGGTCGTACAGGCGCTGCGGGCCCAGCTCGACTACCTCCAGGAGGCGCGCATGGCCGAGCGCTTCGCCGCCAACTTCGAGGGCGATTCCTCCGTGCAGATCCCGCGCGTCTTCTGGGACCTGACCACCTCCCGGGTGATCACGCTCGAACGGATCCGAGGGATGAAGGTCACGGACAGCGCGGCGCTCGACGAGGCCAGACTCGATCGGCACGACCTCGCGCAGCGCGCCGCGCAGATCGTCGCGAAGATGGTGTTCGAGGATGGCTTCTTTCACGCCGATCCGCATCCCGGGAACTTCTTCGTCGAGCCGGACGGGCGAATCGGAATCGTCGACTTCGGGATGGTCGGCACCCTCGACGACGCGCTCCGCGAACAGCTGAGTCGTCTCCTGACCGGTTTCTTGCGGCAGGATCCCGACCGCCTCGCGGACGCAGTGCTGGCGCTCGGCACCTCAACCGAGCCCGTCGACCGGGCGCGTCTGCGCGAGGACCTTGCGGGGCTGCTCGCGCGCTACTTCGGCCGCAGCGTCGGCGAGATCTCACTCCGCGGTGCGCTCGGCGACATTCTGGCGACCGTCCGCCGCCACGGCCTCAGGTTGCCGCGCGACCTGGCGCTGCTTCTGACCGTGCTCCTGGTCGCAGAGGGACTTGTCGCCGTGCTCGACCCCGACTTTCGGTTCGCCGAGGCGCTCGCGCCGTACGCCCGTCGCCAGCTTCTCGCCCAGCTGACTCCCGCCGCGCTGCGACGGCACGTCGAGCAGTTCGGCGCTGACCTGGCGGAGCTAGCGGTCGACCTTCCCGGAAGGCTTGACCGCCTGCTCAGGTCGGTCGAGTCCGGAGGACTCGAGGTACGTCTGCGAACCGACGAACTGGAAGCCCTGGTCGCGCGCGCCGAACGAGTGGGCAACCGCGTCGCGGCGAGCGTGCTCGCCGCGGCCTTGATCGACAGACTGGGCGAGTTCGCCGTCGAGCGTCGGCGCCACAGGCGCAGCTTGCGAACGCAGTGGCTCGGCGCCGAGCTCGCGGCATTGGGCACGGCCGCGGGCTACATGGCTTGGAGGCGCGGGAGCCGTCGGTGAGTCACGTGGCGTCGCGCTCACACTCTTCCGCATCTGGGTTCGAGCCCCACGACGATCGGCAACCGGCGACCAGGTTGTGCCACGCGGGGGTCTGCGAACGAGCGGAGCTGGCCTCGTGATGGCCGAGCGGCGTCTACAACTGGGTGGGCGAGGGCATCTCCGAGCCGATGGGCTGCTCAGGCGGTTTGGTGCCAGTTTGCCCAGACGATCTTCTACTACCCAGCGCTGCTGGCCTACGTACGCAGAACGCTGGCGTACGTGATCAATCAGCGCATGGCCAGCAACGGGGTCTACTTGACCGACGCCGGCATCGAGGTTCAGGCCGTGCGCGTCGACCCCAGCAAGCGCCCTCGTCCTGGTCTGCTGCATCACGACGAGCGCGAGTGCTTCGGGCGGTCGGACGCGCGCGGTACGTTCCGCTCGATGTGGGCTGCCTCACGCTCCGAGTCCTGCGCGAGGCTCCGAGTGTTGCAGCCGCCGTTGGAGGTCGGTCACCGCCTCCGCATAAGCCGCGGCTTGCTTCTTCTCGTGGGCTTTCCTGCCGTCTTCCCCCCTCGCTACCGGGAGATCTCCCCGGCCGGAGCCATTGACTTCGAACTACGGTTCGCAGCCCGAAGCCTCGCGCGTTGCACCGATGTGGTCGCTGAGAAATCGAAGGGATCAGCGAGCCGATGCTGGAGGCTGGGTACGCGACGTTCGTCATCGGCCTACACGGTGCCGGCCACTACCAATGTTCGTGGTAACTGGAGCAAGCGCGCAGAACCGGCAGATGTGCTCGCGGTGCTCCACAGCGTTTGTTAGCGCTCGGTCCGCTTATGCGCCCAGGGGCTCCGAGACGAGCGGGAAGCTTTCTCTCGGCGCGGGCGTCTGACACAGCACGGATCTAATTACTATGTAGCATCGTAGATGCTGCTGCGCCGTGCCCGGCTCGACGTGGCGCAACCCAACAGAAAGGAAGTCATGAAGCTACCCCGTTCCATCCTCGCCGTCGCGACAGTGGGCGCGTTCGCTTCCGCACTCGCCTCGTCGGGAGCCGCTCGGCCGGCCCCGGCCAGCGCTCACGGGATCGCGAGCCGCTCCTACGTGCAGACCAACCTTGTTTCGGATATTCCCGGGCTTGCCGCCCACACAGACCCCAACCTGAAGAACCCCTGGGGCACCTCGGTCGGGCCGGGCACGCCGATCTGGGTATCGGACAACCACGCCGGCCTGGCCACGCTTTACGACGGCGCGGGCAACCCACAGCCGCGCGTCGTGGCGATTCCAGCTCCCCCCTCGGCCGGCCCGGGCGCGGTCGGAGCGCCGGACGGGCAAGCGTTCAACACCCTCGACCCCAATTCGACCGACTTCGTCATCTCTAAGGACGGCAAGTCGGGTCCGGCCTTCTTCCTCTTCGCGACCGAGGACGGCACGATCGCCGGCTGGAACCCGAACGTCGACCCCACGCACGCAGTGATCGCCGTTGACCGCTCGACCGCGACCGACAACGCCGGAGACGTAGGCGCCAACTACAAAGGCCTTGCCCTCGTCACAACACCGCAAGGCAAGTTCATCTACGCGACGAGCTTCCGCTTCGGCAAGGTCGAGGTGTTTGACAATCACTTCAACCTCGTCAACAGCTTCACCGACCCGACGATCCCCGCCGGATTCGCCCCGTTTGGCATCCACAACATCGGCGGCAACCTGTACGTCACCTTCGCCAAGCAGGGACCGGACAAGGCCGACGACGCCGCCGGACCGGGCAACGGCTTCGTCGACGTCTTCGCCCCCAACGGCGACCTGCTCCAGCGTCTCGTCACCCGCGGCAAGCTCGACTCGCCATGGGCAGTCACGCTCGCGCCGTCCACGTTCGGAGCCTTCGGCGGCGACATCCTCGTGGGCAACTTCGGCAACGGCCGGATCCACGCGTACAACCAGACCACCGGCGCGTTCGAGGGCACCCTCAGTCGTCCCCACGGTGGCCCGGTCGTGATCGACGGGCTCTGGGGAGTGCGCTTCGCCCCCACGACACCAGGCGCCGGCCCGAACACACTGTTCTTCACCGCCGGCCCCAACCACGAAGCCGACGGCCTGTTCGGAACGCTCGTCCCCAACGGCTAGCGGAAAGCTCAAACGTGACTCCGCGGGTGCGGCGCCGAGGGCGCCGCACCCGCACCTAACCAATCCGAGAAGCAGATCGAGCAACGGCTGGTGCCCGCACGAGCCCTTCGTCGCACGAGCATCGGCTGACCGCCGTGTGCCACCCCGGCAAGAAGGAGCCGCCGGTAGGTTGACCCGCACAACCACCAATGGGGACCGGTGCCTACCTACGACGGTGTATAGTACGATGCCACGTAAGACCAATCGGGCGCCACCGCAACGAAGGAGGTTTGACCATGAAGAATTTTAAAATGCGCGTCCCGGGCTACGATGCCCGAGCCCAGCGTGGCTGGATCCGCTGGGAACTGTTCTTGCACGACGAGGTCAGAGACGTGCTGCCAACGCCTCGCGACGACACCCTCTGCGTCGTCTATCGAGGAGCGCCCGATCCCGACGGGTGGACCGCGACGCTGACTGCGGCCGGGTTCCCCGCGCCCCGCTTTGGGGAGACGACAGGGGACGTGGACACCAACGAGCCCGACAGCGCCGCCGCGTAACTCTCCGGCCTGCTCCGGCGGCATGGCTGCGCTCGAGCTGACGATTGATTCAGAGCGGGTCAGCGCATCAGCCTGGACCGCTGGGGAAACGTGGGCTCAGCCTGGATTTGGCTACATCCCCTTCGGTGCCACATCCACGCCGAGCAACGCTTCGGCGACTAACACAATCCCGAGCCGCATGACAGTCGGCTGGTGGTAGGAACCCCTCGCTTCGAGCTGGTCTTCGAGGCCATCATCATCTCGCCACGAGCTCGGGCCCCGTCGCAGCCGCACGACGTGACGAATCCCCGCCGAGCGAACGCGCAGGACACGAGAACGCGGCACCCCGAACACCGCGTGTTCGCCACGTGCGACCGCGTGCCCAGGCCTCGCAGCGCACTGGCCGAGTCGCCGATCACCTGCAACAAGGCGGCGGCTTCCCTCAACTCGAGCGGACGCCTGAGCTGGACGACGCCGAGCGCGAGAGCCTGCCCCGCGGCGCGGCGGCTTGGCTCATTCCGCGGTTGACCCAACGACGAGGTGCTCCTCCCCGATCCACAACGGGGAGCGATTGAGGTCGATGAAGCGGCGCTCGTCCTCCAGCAACTCGAGCGCAGCTTGCTGCCCGGCGGCTGTCGAGACGGCCGCGACGACGTCATCGAGGCTGTCCCACCACAGCTCCGCCTGGCCATCGTAGACATCGACCTCGCTGCCGCGGGCGGCGCTCTGCGCGGCGCCGACCTCCGATGCCCGCGCATGTGTCTGCACGTAGCGGCGGATCCGGAGCACGTCGGCGTGACGGAAGACGAGTGGCGCGTGCCGATCGCGCCAGTACGCTTGAAACTCGTCGCGCGTCAGGTCCGGTCTGCGTCGCAGGCTGAAGACGAGTTTGATCACGGAATCACACTAGCCGGTGGGCTGGGTCCAGGTGGTGTCGGCGTTTGAGCTCTCGGGCACGACCTGTGCGAGTTGGTGGCGCGAGGCGATGTTGAGCTTGGCGAACACGTTGCGCAGGTGGTAGGCGACGGTGCTCTGGCTGACGAACAGTCGTGCGCCGATTTCAGCGTTCGACAGGCCACCGCCCGCCAGGCGCGCGATCTGCATCTCCTGGGGAGTCAGGTCCCCGCGGGTCTCGACGCTGCGTTTGCGCGCGCTTTCGCCGGTTGCCAGCAGCTCGCGCTGGCTTCGGTCCGCGAACCCCTCGGTGCCCATGCTCGTGAACATCTCAAGCGCGGTGCGTAGCTGCTGACGGGCCTCGCGGCGGCGGCGCTCGCGTCGGAGCCACTCGCCGTAGAGCAGGTGGGCACGGGCGAGCTGAACCCGGATGCTGGTGCGAGAAAGCCGTTCGATTGCATCACGATAGAGGGCCTCCGCGGCCTCTCCGCCGCTGAGCAGCGCGCGCGAACGTGCCTCGATCCCCAGCGCCCAGTCGGTGCCGGCGGCGCTCGTCGTCTCTGCGACCCGTTCAAATGCAACGCTTGCGAGCTGGCGTTCTCCGGAGCGAACGGCCGCTTCAACGAGCTCCGCCATGGGCCTTGGGGAACCATCCCTGTATTCAGGGTCGACAGCCTGGCGACGAAGCGCAGCTAGCGCCGCGCTGTAGCGGCCAAGCCCGTTGTAAAGCACCGCTGTTACGTGTTCAGTGACGAACATTACGTACCCCTCTCCTCGTCCCGCGGCCTCGTGGCTGGTAGCCCGGATCAGGTCGAGGGTCTCGGCCTCTCGGCCCCGCATAGCGGCAACCCACAGCGAAACGTAGGGCTGGGCCGGGGTGCCGATCGCCTCGCTGGCCGAGCGGATCTCGTCGAGCTGCGACTCCGCGGTAGCCAGGTCGCCGGAGGTTGCATGGATGTAGCTGAGCATGCTGAGGGCGAGTGGGATGGCCGTCAGCGCTCCCGCCTCACGCGCACGCTTGAGTTCTCGCGTTGTGAGCCGCATGAAGGTGTCGTCGTCCCAGAGATCTGCCGCGGCCCATAACGCGAGCGAGAGCCAACGGGCCTCCTCCGGTGGGAGAGCCGCTTCGCGTTGGAAGGCGGTCAGGGCGGACTTGAGCAGTGGCGCACCGGCCGGGTATCCCCTGGTGATCTGGACCACCAGTCCCTGGAGGAGGAGATCAGATGGGCGTGGCGCCGGTGGCAGCGGAGGACCCGCAAGCGCGGCCTGGCTCACCTTCACTAGGTCCGCGCCGCGGGCTAGCGGGCCCGCGAACCGTGCTGCGCTGAGTGCCTCGAGGTACGTGGCGCGCGCGAGCTTCGGATCCGTTCGTTCGAGCTCGCGCGCGGCCTCGAGCAGGAGCAGCGGGGCATCGCTGCCGCGTCGGGATGCGAATGCGATCTGCGCGCGCAGGAGGTCGACCCTCGCGCGCAGGCCGGCGCGGTGAGCGCCGGCGTCGGCGATGTCCAGGAGTGCGAGGGCGTCCTCGAGCGCGCCAGCTTCGTACTTCGTCTGCGCCGCGGCGAGCGCGCGCTGCACGCGGAGCGCTTGATCGGACGTGAGCCCCACCGCCCGCTCCTGGAACGCGGCTGCGGTTGCGAGGCCTCCACGTGCCTGGGCGCGGCTTGCGGCGCGTTCGAGCTCCGCTGCCACAGCCTCGTCAGTGCCGGCGGTCGCCGCGGCGAGGTGCCAGGCACGCCGATCTGGATCGATCTGGGCGTCGGTTGCCCGCGCCAACGCCCCGTGCGCCTGCCGTCGTTCCTGCGGCGCCGCCGCTCGGTATAGCGCCGAGCGCACTAGCGGATGGCGAAACCGTACCCTGGCGTCGATGTCGATTAGCCCGGCCGTCTCCGCCGGGTCGAGTGCCGGGGCGTCGATCGCGAGCCGCTCGGCCGCCCGCCATAGGAGCGCCGGATCGCCGGTTGGCTCCGCGGCAGCCAACAGCAACAGCCGCCGGGTGTCCTCCGGGAGCGCCTCCAGTCGCCGCAGGAAGCTCTTCTCGATCCTTCCGGACAGCGATAGCGCGCCGGGCAACCCGAAGCCGCCTGCCAACTCGGCCGCGCTGAGCCCTCGAGGCAGCTCCAACAACGCCAACGGGTTTCCCCGAGTCTCCGCGATTACCTGCTCGGCGATCAGCTTGTCCAGCCGACCGGGAACCACCGAGCCCAACAGGGCGCGTGCATCGGCGTCCGCCAGCCCCTCGAGTACCAGTTCCGGCAAACCCGCGAGCGAGTCGCTCGGCTCGCGTGCGGCGAACAACAGCGCCACCGGCTCCGCCAGCAGCCGTCGGGCCACGAACGCCAACGCCTCCGCAGACGCGCGATCCAACCACTGAGCGTCATCGATGACGCACAGCAGGGGCCGCTCCTCCGCCGCCTCGGACAAGAGGCTCAACACCGCCAAGCCAACCAAGAACCGGTCGGGCACAGCGCCTGCGCTCAGCCCGAAAGTGATCTCGAGCGCGCCGCGCTGCGGACCCGGAACTCGCTCGAGCCAGTCGAGCATCGGCGCGCACAACTGATGCAGCCCGGCGAACGCAAGCTCCATCTCGGACTCCACGCCCGCCACGCGGATCACCCCTAGGGTTGGCGCCGACGCGATCGCGTACTCGAGTAGCGCCGTCTTACCCACGCCGGCCTCCCCGCGAAGCATGAGTACTCCGCCGTGACCCATCAGAACCGCCTCGAGCAGGCCATCGAGCTGAGCACATTGGGCTCCTCGACCGCGTGGCACGACCGCTGCGGAGCTCAGTGACCCAGCCATCCAAACGCCATCGTAGAACCAACCCCGAGCAACCCCGCCGTCGCTGCCTCTGGATGCGAGCGCCGAGCCCGACCCAGGGTGGGGACCGCTGGTGCGCTCAGGATAACGGTCAGAAGAGCCACCAGGACTATCAGTCTGACGGTGCGAGTTGCGTCGCTGACACGTAGCGTGCCCGGCAGAGCTTTATGAGCGCGCCCCAGTTCGCCGACCACCTCGACCTTCGCCTGCAGGTCAACGGCGTCGACAGGCAGCTCACGGGCGTTGATGCGCGCGTGACGCTGCTCGATCTGCTGCGCGAGCACCTCGATCTCACCGGCGCCAAGAAGGGCTGCAACCACGGCGAGTGCGGCGCGTGCACGGTCCTGCTCGACGGCCGCAGGGTGAACGGGTGCATGGTCCTGGCCGCGACCGCGGACGGGCACGAGGTAGTGAGCGTCGAGGGTCTGGCGAGCGGCGAGCAGTTGCACGCCGTGCAGCGCGCGTTCATCGACCACGACGCATTTCAGTGCGGATTCTGCACGCCCGGCCAGGTGATCTCGGCCGTCGCCTGCATCACCGAGGGCCACACCGGCGACGAGGACGAGATCCGCGAGTGGATGAGCGGCAACATCTGCCGCTGCAGCTCCTACCCCCAGATCGTCGAGGCGGTCAAGGCTGCGGCGGCGGCCGGCAACAACCCGGCGCCGAGCTGATGCGACCGTTCGCCTACGCCCGCGCAGCAACCCTGGATGACGCGCTGGAAGCAGCGCGCGATGCGGGCACCGTGGTGCTCGCCGGCGGCACCGAGCTGCTCAACTGGCTGCGCCTCGGCATCGCGGCGCCTGACCGTGTGCTCGACATCACGCGCATCGACGGCCTCGACCGGATCGAGCAGCTTGCCGGCGGCGGTCTGCGGATCGGCGCGCTCGTTCGCCTGAACGACGTCGCCGCCGACGAGCGCGTCGCGCGCGACTGGCCCGTGCTGCGCGAGGCGATCCACAAGTCGGCGTCGGCCCAGCTTCGCAACCTCGCGACGATCGGCGCCAACCTGCTGCAGAGGACGCGCTGCGCGTACTTTCGCTCCGAGGAGCCGGTGCCGTGCAACCGCCGCGCGCCGGGATCAGGCTGTGCGGCCCGGAACGGCCACGACGACCGCCACGCGCTGTTCGGCTGGACCGAGGAGTGCATCGCCACCCAACCGTCTGATCCGGCCGTCGCGCTCGCTGCGCTGGACGCGCGCATCGTGACGCGCAGCGCCGGCGGCGGGCGACGGATCCCGGTGACCGAGTTCCACGTGCTGCCGGCTGATGGCGTTGACCGCGACACGGTGCTCGAGCCCGGCGAGCTGATCGAGGCGATCGAGCTCGATCGACCGGCGCCGCGTTCAGCCTACGTCAAGGTGCGCGAGCGTGAGTCATACGAGTACGCGCTCGCGTCCGCGGCCGCGACCGTGGAGCTCGGCGAAGGCGGCCGGATCGAGAGCGCGCGCATCGCGCTGGGGTCGGTGGCGATGCGCCCCTGGCGGCTGACCGAGGCCGAGCACCGGATCACACGCCTCGCGCCCGTCGATCCCGCCGTGTCAGCGGCGCTCGACGCCGCTCTCGCTCAGGCGCGCCCCGTCCCGGGAAGCGCCTACAAGCTCGCGATCGCCCGCGGCGCCGCGCGGCGCGCCCTGATGACCGCCGCGGGGGTGCCTTCGTGACCGCGGGGCTCGGGGTGCCGCTGCCGCGCCAGGACGGTCCCGCGAAGGTAACCGGTGCGGCGCGGTACGCGTCCGACCACCTCGCCGAGGGCATGCTGTACGGCGTGCTGGTCGGCGCGCCTGTCCCGGCCGGGCGGCTGCGCGGGATCGACGCCGATGCGGCGCGCGACCTTCCCGGCGTGACGCACGTGCTCACTCACGCCGAGATGCCGAAGCTCGCTGCACCGCCGGTGCCCCCGGCGGCCTCGGCGCGCGTCCCGATGCAGGACGACGAGATCCAGTACGAAGGCGAGCCGATCGCGATCGTGCTCGCCCAGACGGTCGAAGCCGCAGAGCACGCCGCATCGCTGGTGCAGGCAGACGTCGAGCCGGCGCCGTTTACGCCCCACCCGCGCGGGAATCGCGCCGGCGCCGACGTGCCGCGCGAGAGCGGCTACCTGTCCGGCCCAACAGACGCCGAGCACGGCGACGTCGAGCGAGCGCTCGCGCGCGCGCCAGTGCACCTCGATGCGACCTACGTCCAGCCCTCGCGCCACCACAATCCGATGGAGCCTTCGGCGACGCTGGCGCAATGGCAAGACGGCACGCTGGCGATGGTCGACGCGACCCAGTGGGCCTACGGCGTGCGGATCGTGATGTGCGCGCTGTTCGGCATCGCGCCCGACCAGGTGCGCGTGCGCTCGCCGCACACCGGCGGCGCGTTCGGATGCAAGGGGCTCGTCTGGCCGCACCAGATCATCGCCGCCGCGGCGGCGCAGATCACCGGGCGTGCTGTGCGGGTCGCCCTGTCGCGCGCGCAGATGTACAGCACCGTCGCCTACCAGCCGCAGATGGTGCAGACCGTGTCGCTGGCGGCCTCGGGCGACGGGCGCCTGGCGGCGATCGAGCACGAGTCGATCAACGTCACCTCGGCCAGCGACGACTTCGTGGAGTACGCCACGATGGCGTCGCAGACGACCTACGCAGCGGCGGCGATTCGTGTGCGCCAGCGTGTCCACCGCGCCAACGTCAACCTCGGCACCGCGATGCGCGCGCCCGTCGAGGGATGCGGGTTGTGGGCTCTCGGAAGCGCGATCAACGAGCTTGCCGCCAAGCTGCAGATCGACCCGATCGAGCTGCGCCTGATCAACCACGCCGACGTGCACCCGTTCACCGGGCAGCCGTGGTCATCGAAGAGACTGCGCGAGTGCTACGAGCAGGGAGCGCGCGCGTTCGGATGGCGGCGGCGTCCCAACGAGCCTGAGCGCGACGGCCCATGGCTCGTGGGCCAGGGGATGGCCGATTGCGCGATGGGAACGTTTCGGTTCCCATCCAGCGCACACGTGCGCCTATACGCCGACGGACGGGCGGTGATCCTGTCGGGCACCCAGGACATCGGCACGGGGATCGTCACGATCCTCACCCAGATCGCGTGTGGCGTGCTGGGGCTCGAGCCGGGCCTGGTCAGCTGCGAGATCGGCGACACCGAACTGCCCGAGGCCGGGCCGACGTTCGGTTCTTCCTCGACGATGGGCGTTGGCGCCGCCGTAATGGCCGCCGCCCAGGACGCGCTGGCGAAGCTGCGCGAGCGCTCTGGGGAGGAGCTGGGCGCGACCCCCGGTGCGGGGGCGCTGAGCGCGGCGATGAGATCCGCGGGTATCGAGGAGCTGGTCGGCGTCGGCTCGTTCGCGCCCGAGGACAGCCCTTACGCGCTGCAGACGTTCGGCGCGATCTTTGTGGAGGTCGGATTCGATCCCGAGCTTGGGATCATCCGCCTGCGTCGCGCCGTCGGCCGCTATAGCGTCGGACGGATCGTCAATCCGCGCACGGCGCGCGCACAGATGCTCGGCGGCATCGTCTGGGGCTGGGGCAAGGCGACAATGGAGGCCAGCCGCCAGGACGAGCGCCTCGGGCGCTGGTTGTCCAAGAACCTGGCAGGCGTCGCGCTGCCCGTCAACGCCGACATCCCCGCCGACGTTGACGTCGAGTTCATCGACGAAGTCGACGAACACGCCGGCCCGATCGGCGGCAAAGGCCTCGGCGAACTCGGCGCCACCGGCGTCGACGCTGCCGTCGCCGACGCGGTCTTCCACGCCACCGGCAGGCGAATCCGCGAGCTCCCGATCACACCCGACAAGCTGGTGTAGCTCGTGGCTCTAGCCGTGTGCGCTCAGTTGGACCCCGGCAATCGATCCGCGACCGACCAGGACAGGAGGAGACCATGACGACCATCACCGAAATCAGACCGACCGAACAGGCGGACCGCCTGGCGATCCGTGAGCTCGTCGACGCCTACGCGCACTGCGCCGATCGGCGCGACGCCGAGGGTCAGAAGTCACTGTTCACCGAAGACACGCACTTTGTCGTGTACATGGGCGGACAGGGATCCGAGCCCACGCAGGTTCTCGATGGCCGCGAGGCGCTGACGCCGGTCTTCGATGACCTCAACCGGTACCAGGCGACGATGCACTTCAACGGGCAGAGCACGATCGCGCTGGACGGCGACCGGGCGACCGGCGAGAGCTACTGCATCGCTCACCACCTGTTTACCGACGACGGCGAGCGCAAGCTGATGGTCGCCTGGCTTCGCTATGGCGACACGTTCGTCAAGCTCGACGGCGCGTGGTTGTTCGCTGAGCGCAACCTGTACGTCGACTGGACCGAAACCCGCCCTTCGCAGCCGTAGCGCTGCCGCCTCGGCGATGGTCCGCCGCGATTCAGGCCCGCGACGTTCGGAGTCTGTCGATGCGTACCTGCGCGGCACCCGAGCGCTTGCCGCGATCGCGTTACTCGCGCTTGTCGGTGCCGTGCTATGGGACGCGTTAGCGGGCAGGTTCTGGACAAATCACGCCCTGCTCGCCGGGATCGTTGCGAGCGTGATCGTGGTGATCCTAACGGTAGGGCTGGTCAACGAGGCCCTCGAACGTCGCAGTCGACGGCGCTGGAGCGTGCTGGCGCAGTACGTGATGCTGCAACTCGTCCGCGACGCGCGGATCGTGTGGACGGTGGTCGCGGAACTGGCCGGACTCATGCCATCCGATCCGTACGCGACCGGAGGCGACGTCCTCACAGCGGCTACGGCGATCGACGCGGGCTCGAGCGCGGTCCGCGACACAGAACGGCTCACCGCCGCGCTGCGCGCGCTCCTCGCCCACAGGGACAAGCGGAAGCAACTTCACGAAAGGGTCACGACCACCTTGGAGCACCACGACGCAGTACTAGGTCGATGGGCAGCCGTGATGCTGAACGCCGATGCTTACGCCGAGGTGATCGACCGACACGTGGAGCTCGTGGGCGACCTGGCGTGGGCGAGCAGCCTGCTCGGGCTCGAGTTCGCAGAACACGACGGGCGAACCGATAATGGACGCAACCACCCAGCCGCGCTCATCGAGGGCCCACTCGACGACGAGCTACTAGTACAAAGGTTGGCGGCGATCACACGACTCGCCGAGCAGCTCGACCGCGGAACCCTCGACCTTGCCCTGCGGATCGTCCCGATCGATTGGTGGCGCGACCAACTCGGAGCGAGCCCCCTCTCCCCCTCAGCGCCGAGCACAGTAAGCACGTCTAGTTAGGGAGGCGGCACCTGAGGCTGCTAGCCGGACTCGAAGCGGCGAGCTGCTGGGTGCGCACCGGCGGACGTCGCATCGGCCGTCAATCTTCCGATCCGCGCGAAGCGGGCGCGGTGCGGCCCGTGACGAGGTCCAATGCCGCGACGGACCACGGTGGCTCTACCGCACTTCGAGCCTTAGTCGCTGTGGTCGTAGCTATGGCGTCGACTGCACTTGTGGAGTCGTGCTAACCAGTTTGACCAGACGTCGCTCGGTCTCGGCGTCCGATGGCACGAACACTTGGAGGCGGATGCCTGAGCGGGGAGCAAGCCACGTGTTGTACACCTGGAAATGGAGAACGCCGATCATGTCTTACCTCCCACAGATGGATTGAGATGTTCCGACCACAACCACTACGTTGCCGGAGAAGTTGTGCTCTCAACAGACGGTAAATCTGGGGGTGGTTCTTGTCCAAGACTTGTATCCCGCGCCGGCGATAGCCTGCCCCTATCGGACGGAGGTGACTGTCTGATGTTGGTCGCACAACGACGGGCTGTCAGCGCCCACGGCTGCTGACGAACTACGCCACCCAACTGGCCACCAATGCTCAGAGCGGCGCCGGACTTGGGGCTTCGGTTGCGGCGCTGGTTGGTTGGTCGGGCGAGCGCAGCCAGTTGTTTTGGTCTGCGCATCGTCGGGCGCTTTCGAGGAAGCGCCCGACCGCAGCGGATGGGGCGCGAGCGGCCCACAGGATCGACCACTCCCCCACGATTTCTGGTTGGGCGATCTTGAGAGCGATGAGTCCGGAGTCGGCTCCGGCGGCGTGAGAGCCGAGTGACGCCGGCGGCAGTCCAACTTCGCGTCCAGCTTGGAGGCGGGCGAGCATCGCTTGCGGAGGCGGGTCGGCGAAGGACACGACGCGGGGCTCGAAGCCGGACTCCTCGAACGCGGCGATGATGCGGTCGTAGTAGGCGGGGGCGAGCTCGCGCGGGAACAGGAGCAGCGTTTCGTTCTCGAGGCTGCTGAGCGAGATTGGGTCCGTGCCGGCGAGCCGGTGGCGTTGGCTGACCAGCGCGACGTGCGGCTCCATGCGCAGTGGTTCGCTGCGTACTCCTCTCATCGGCTCGGGATGCAGCGCAACGCCGACATCGAGTTCGCCGGCGAGTACACGGCCGGGAATCTCGGCACTGAAGAGTTCGCTGGCGATGACGGTCACGTTTGGGGTGTCCTGTTCGACGGCCGCCAGGATCGCTCCGAGCGTCTCGTAGCCGGCCGTCGGGGCGTAGCCCAGTCGCACGGTTCCGGCGATGCCCTCGCCAGCGAGGCGGGCACGCTCCGCGGCTCGCTCGAGCGCGGCAAGCGCCAGCGGTGCCTCCTCGAGTAGCGCCCGGCCCGCGGTGGTGAGCTCGACGTGGCGGCTGTCGCGCACGAACAGGTCGGTGCCGAGCGTTTGCTCGAGCTTGTGGATCTGGTTACTCAGCGACGGCTGGGAGATGTAGAGGCGCGCGGCGGCGCGGCCGAAGTGAAGCTCCTCTGCGACGGCCAGGAAGTAGCGGAGCAGGCGCGGCTCGAGGTCGATAGGGCAAGGCTATCGCTGGCGTGGGAGACAGGTCTTGGACAGAACCGGCCGTCTCCACTTTGCTCTGCCGCCAGCGCAAGTTTCGACATCAGGAGGCGGTCACGGCGATGAGCACGACCACGGTTACGAGTGTTGATGGTTTCCACGCAACGTCCCCAGCGCAGCGCGCTGACGAGCTCGTGCGCGCCTTCTTCGACGCAGTCAATGCCGACGAGCGTCCGCGGATCGATGAGCTAGTCGATCGCGGGTTTCTCTCCTACGACTTGCATGGGACCCGTAGCCGGACCGGCCTGAAGCGCTACTACTCCGACCTCCGGCGGTCGTTCTCCGAGCTTCGCTTCGAGGTTCACGAGAACGTCGGGGTATTGGTCGAGGGCGACCTCGTCGCGCTGCGCACGATCATCACCGGCACCCACACGGGTGACTACTCCGGCGTCGCTGCGACGGGGAACCCGATCCAGACCTCCGCCTCACACATCTTCCGCGTTCGCGACGATCGCCTCGTCGAGCACTGGCCGGTCCTCGACAGCTACCGCATTTTGGTGGCGATCGGCGCCATTCCGGGAGCGGCAAGTGTCTTCCAGCGCGACTACCTCCGCGTGACGGAATCCCCGGACGGGCTGTTCCAGGAGCGGCTCGGAACTGACTTCGGCGGGGGCCGCGGACGCTTCGTGTCACGCGAGGAGTCTCGGGCTGTCGTGCGCCGGCTGTACGACGGCGTAATCGCGACCGGCCGCGCCGAGGACGCGGACATGGTCGCCGACGACTACATCCAGAACTCCGGCTGGACGCCCGACGGCCTCGCGGCCTTCGTCAGCGCGATCGCGGTCAACCGTGGCGCGCTGCCCGACGGGCGCGCGATCCAGACACAGATGGTCGCCGAGAACAACCGGGTCGCCTCGAGAAGCGTCTGGGACGGCACCGTCGCCGGGAGCGGCGTCGCGGCCGACTTCACCACGCTCGACTTCTTCCGGATCGAGGACGGACTGGTCGCCGAGCATTGGGAGTCGGTCGACTGGGTGCGCGCGTACCAGGCCTTCGGGCTGCTCTCAGACGAGGTCAACGACGAGTGAGCCGCCTACTCGGAGAGGAGTCGCAATGACAACCGCAATCATCGGCGTCGGCAACATCGGCGGCGCCGTCGCCCGGCACCTGGTAGCCGCCGGCGAGCCCGTCGTCCTGGCCGCCAACGAGGAATCAAACGCGGAAGCGCTCGCTGACGAGCTCGGACCGCTCGCACGCGCCGCCTCCGTGGAAAACGCCATCGCCGACGGCGATGCCGTCATCTTCGCCGTGTGGCTCGACACGATCAAGGAGCTGATCCCGCAAAACGCGCGGCTGCTCGAGGGCAAGGTCGCCGTCGACCCGTCGAACCCGATCGGCTTCGACGACAGCGGTCAGCCCTTCCGCACACTGCCCGAAGGACAGTCGGCCGCCTCCGTGGTCGCCGCCCTGCTTCCAAACGGCACGCACTACGTGAAGGCGTTCGGCACGCTCGCCGCGGACGCGCTCGCCGCAGGCGCACACCGCGAACCACGGCGGGCGGTGCTCTTCTACGCCACCGACGACGACACCGCCGCGACGACCATCGAGCGTCTGGTCCGCGCTGCCGGATTCGACCCATTGAAAGCGGGCGGCGTCGCCGACGCCGGACGGATCGAGGCGCCGGGCGGCGACCTTCATCAGTTCGGCCTCAACGGCGAACTCGTCGACCTCGACCAGGCCCGTGCCGCCGTCGTGGGCGAGGTACCGGCATGAGCGCAACCGGCACGCGTCGCTGGATCGGCTGTGAGGAAATCACATGAAGGTTGACGGGCTACACCACGTCACCGCGATCACCGCCGATGTCGAGGCCAACCTTGATTTCTACGCCCGACTACTTGGACTGCGGTTGGTATGGCAGGGAGTGAACGCGGACGACCCGGAGATGCGGCACGTCGCATACGGCGACGAACGCGGCACTCCCGGCAGCGTCATCACGTTTTTCGACATGCCGGGCGTTGCACGAGGCCGACCCGGCGCCGGGATGGTCCACCGATTGGTCATGCGGGTACCGGATGCACAGGCGCTTGATTTCTGGGAACGGCGTCTGGGTCGCGGTGGTGTTGCACGGGATCGGCTGGCGGATCAGCTCCTGTTCTCGGACCCGGACGGCTTGGCGCTCGAGCTGGCGATCGACGACGGCGGGGACGAGCCGCTTGTCGCCCGCGCCGCCGACGTCCAAGAGCCGGTCGCGATTCGTGGCATGCACGGCGTGCGCGCATACAGTGCCGAGCCGGCGCGAAGCGCGCCCCTGCTCGGGGACGTGCTCGGAATGGAGCCCCAGAGCGGGGGAAGCTGGGTCGCGCGAGGCGAGCGCCGTCACAGCCTCCTGATCTACGACGAGCCCCCCGAGAACCCCGGTCAGGCGGGCGCCGGAACGATGCACCACATCGCGTTCGCGATCCGCGACGGCGAGGAGCAGCGCTGGCGCGACCGAGTGGCCGCCGTGGGACTTCGGCCGACGCCCGTGATGGATCGCAAGATGGCCAAATCCGTCTACTTCCGGGAGCCCAGTCGCGTTCTGTTCGAGCTCGCGACCGACCAGCCCGGCTTCGTGTTCGAGCCCGCCGACAGGCTCGGCGAGTCGCTCGTGCTAGTAGGCGACCTCGAGCACCGACGGGCGGAGCTCGAGCAGCGCTTCCCGCCCCTGGCCAACCCCCGTGCTGGAACGAACGACTGGGCGGCCACGTGCTGACAGAGACCACAAACGTTGCCCGCCGTGGGCACAACCGAAGGAGGTAACGGTGAACAGGGACCTAGGGGTCTGGACCAGCGAGGATTGCGCGCTGGTGCTGATCGACTATCAAAAGGACCAGCTCGAGTCGATCCGCTCGGAGACGACCGCGGATCTGATCGAGCTCGACGCCCGCTGGCTGGCCAGGGCCGCGAAGGCGTTCGACGTGCCGATCGTGCTCTCGACGATCGGGGTCGAGTCCGGCATCAACGGCCCGACGGCACCCGCGATTCTCGCCGAGCTGGAGGGGATCGAGCCGATCGACCGGACGTCGACGGACTCGTTTGAGAGTGAGGCGTTCCGTGCTGCTGTGGCGGCGACAGGGCGCAAGCGCCTGATCTTCGGCGCGCTCCAAACCGAGGTCTGCCTCGCGTTCGCTGTGGTCGACGCGCTCAAGGCCGGTTACGAGGCACAGTTTGTGACCGACGCCGTCGGGAGCCGATCCGAGATCGCGCACCGCACGGGGGTCGAGCGGCTGTCCCTCGCCGGCGCTGTGCCGAACACCGCGCTCGGGGTGGTCGCCGAGTGGTTCCGCGACTGGGCCGGGCCGCTCGCCGAGCCAGCCCGTGAGGTCACCGGGTGGTACCTCAGAGAACTCCCGAAGGTGACGGACAGCGTGGGCATCGCCGAGGCGGAAGCACTTCGCGCGAACGCGGCGGTCGCAGCGTAGATGTCGGCGCGGCCCGAGGGAAGGGTCTGTGTGATCACGGGCACGGGCAGGAGCTGGGCCGCGCATCGGCTCCGGCCCTTGCCCGTGACGACGCATCGGTCGTCGGCCGCGGCAGCGCTCAGCGCCTTCGTGGCCTTTGCCACCCTCGGTCTGTTCACCGGCTTGACCGCGCTGTTCCTGGCCGTCACGCTGCATCACCCGTCTCACGCGCTCGCGGGAGCGGTCCTGTGTGCCATGTACGCGGCGGCCGTGGCCGCGCAGGTCCTGACCGCAGCTTGGCCGGTGCCCGGGAGCTCGAGGCAGGCATGGCAGCGATGGTCATCGGACTCGGGCTCGCAGTTCTTGCCGTGTGGCTGCGTCCCCCGTCGCTGGGTCTGTTCATCGCCGGAGGCGCCGTGATCGGCGCGGGAGGAGGCACGATCTTCAGGGGCGCGGTCGGGACGGTCATGAGGATCGCGCCGCCTGACCGAATCGCAGAGTCGCTCGCCGGATTGTTCCTGGCCACGTTCGTGGGAATCTCGTTGCCGGTAGTGGGCGCCGGGATAACGCTCTCACGCCACGTGTCCCCGAAGGTGACGCTCCTGGGGTTCGCGATCGTCGTCAGCGCGGGGATCGCGGCGTCGGCGATCAAGCTCGTGAGCCGGACGACTGCCTCGGCTTCAGGAGGGGCGACGAGCGCCCGACGTCGCCCCGATTCGCCCGACGGCAAACCCGGTCACCAGGTAGTTGACAAAGCCAAAGAACGGAGGGCCGCCTGATGTCTTGCGAAAACAACCGAGATCAGCGCGTTGCGGTCGTGACCGGCGGCGCCGGCGGAATTGGCGGCGCGATCGTCGCGCGCCTCGCACCCGACCACACTGTGGTCATTCTCGACCGCACCAGCGATGTCGTCGTGGACCTGAGCGAGACAGATGACGTACGCCGCGCCGCTGAGCTCGTGCTCGATCGCTACGGCAGGTGCGACGTCTTCGTCCACGCAGCGGCGACGTTCGCGTTCGGGCCGCTTGAGCAAGTCGAACTGGACACCTGGCGCCAGATTCAGGCGGTCAACGTCGAGTCAGCGCTGCTGCTCACGCAGGCGTTCGCTCCGGGAATGCGCGAGCGCGGGTTCGGCCGCGTGATCTTCATCGTCTCGAATACGTTCTGGAGTCCACCGGACGGTCAGATGCTCCCCTACGTCGCGTCAAAGGGCGCGCTGATCGGAATGGCGCGGACGCTCGCGGTCGGGCTCGGCGGCGACGGGATCGCGGTCACCGCGGTCGCGCCGGGACTCACTCGCACCCCCGCCAGCGCCAACCGGGCGGCGGCCGAGTTCGCCGATACCGAGGCGCACATGGCGCTGCATCGACCGCTCACACCCGACGACACCGCCGCCGTCGTGGCCATGCTCGCCCGCGACGAAGCCGAAGCCCTCACCGGACAGACGCTCACCGCCGATGGTGGCCTGGTAATGCGCTGAGCAGGTTCCGCAACCTCCACGGCTGGGAGAAGAACCGATGACTAAAAAACCACGCCGACGCGAGTCGGGTTTTCTTGGTCAGTCGGGCCGGACAAGCCCGACCGACCCGGCGGGTGAGCCGGACCGCGGATCGGGCGAGATGCTGGCGATGGTGCTGACTAACGATCGCGAAACTCGTCTCGAGCGCCGACCTGTGCCCACGCCCCGCGATGATCAGGTGCTCGTGGACATCGACCTCTGTGGCATCTGCGGAAGCGACCTCGACGCCCCGGATCTCCGAGAGGTCTACGTCGGCGGATTCATCATGGGGCACGAGCCGGCAGGCCTGATCGCAGCCGTCGGCCGCGGCGTCAGCGGCTGGCGCGTCGGCCAGCGGGTCGCCATCAACCCGAACGGCGACACGTGCGGCGTCTGCGAGGCGTGCCGCTCCGGGCGCTGGAACCACTGCATCCCCGCAACGATGGAGCGCGCCGTCGGCCTACAGGCGGACGGCGGGCTGGCCGCGCACGTGGCGGTATCAGCAAAAACTCTGCACGCCTTGCCGGACGAGATGGGTCGTGTCGAGTCTGGTTGGGTGGAGCCAGCCGCCGTCGCGCTGCGCGCCGTCCTGGCCGCTGGGGACCTCAGCGGGCGGTCGGTGCTCGTCGTCGGTGGCGGTCCGATCGGGCAGCTGTGCTGCCGACTCGCGCGGCACTACCGAGCAGCGCGTGTCTGGCTGAGCGAGCCGTCCGCCGAACGCCGCAGCTACGCCGAAGCCTCACAGGCCGACCGCGCATTCGATCCGACGGTCGAAGCGGCTGACATCGAGCGCCTGAAGGTCGACGCAGTCCTGGAATGCTCGGGCAGCGAGCCCGGCATCCGCTCCAGTCTGGCTGCGGCGAGGCCCGAGGGCACGGTCGTCGTGGTTGGCGGCGGGCGTGCGGGCCTCGATCCGATCGCAATCCTGATCAAGGAGCTACGCGTGCTGGGCAGCTTCACCTACGCCGACGAGTTCGCCGAGGTAATCGCCCTGCTAGCCGACGGAGCGCTCCAAGTCGCCGATCTGACTTCAGAGATCGCAAGCATCGACGACGCCCCTGCCGCCTTCGAGCGGCTACGCGACGCGAGCACAATGAAGATCCTCATCGCACCGAACGGTCCGTGATGCCCGACAACCGCTGGATCACCAAGTGCACGTCAGTGCGACTCCTCGCGCGCCAACCCGAACGCGCACGCGTGCCGGGCGAGATGGCGCGCGATTGTCAGAGATAGGCGCGGCTGCCGCGCATAGACCTGTCGAGCCAGCTAGGCAAGTTAGGGACTGGCTCCCATGCGCTCCATCATTCGTTCTGGGTTCAAGCCGTATTGCGCGAGTATCTGCTGGTCGCGCTCAAGATCGATCGGATCGGGCAGCTGACTGAGCACCTCGCTGATGAACTCATCCGAGTACCCGGCGCGGCGCAGGATCCGCGAGGCTTCCTCGTGAGATCGGGGCGCCGGAGGATCGGCCATACCACGAGCATACGCCCACCATCCCCAAGCGCATCCGAGGGAGAGCGCAACTGCCCGCAACACTTGGACTCAGCAGCGGTTGGCAGCAGCTCGCAGAAGCCTAGGACGACTTGCCATGCAGAAGGTCGAGCATCCGCTGCGCCGGTGCGAAAGTCGCCATTGAAACGAGAACGAGACGGTCGCCTCCACCTCGGCTGTTGCGGGGCAGCGCGCGTGTCTGTGACCATGGTGGCGTTGCTCGCGTCCGTTGCTGCCGGGTGTGGTGGCGGCGCTCACGGGCATCGGGCGGCCGGGACGCACGGCGGTCGAGGCGTTGCACCCGGGCCGTATCGCTGGCTGGTGCCCACCACAGGCCCCCAGCCGACGGTCGCCGAGGAGAACGCGCATCCAGGCACGACCGCGTGGCGACTGCCAGGCCCGGCGGCGGACGTCGGCGGACTCGCCTATGGGTCGGTGATCGGCTATGTCGCCGAGCAGGCGCTTCGCCCCGGCCAGACCGAGCGAATCTACGTGAGCGCGCCGGGTGCGCGGCGCGTCCGGATTCGGGTCTACCGGATGGGCTGGTACAGGGGAACCGGCGGGCGCGAGGTGCTCGCAAGCGACAGGTTGCCGATCGTCGCCCAGCCACCGTGCACGCACCGGCCCGGCACCGGCCTGACCGAGTGCGACTGGCATCCGACGCTGAGCTTCGTGATCCCGCCCGCGCTGCCGAGCGGCGTGTACATCGCCAAGCTCTCGACCGACGAGGGCGGGCGCGATTGCCTGTTCGTCGTGCGGGCCACGCGCCCGCAACCGCTGCTGGCCCAGCTCCCGACAGCGACCTACGAGGCGTACAACGGCTGGGGCGGCGACAGCCTATACCCCGGAGGTGCGGAACGGGTCGGGGTGACCGGCACCACGCAGGGTGTCGCGGTCTCCTACGACCGTCCGTATGACGGCGTCACCGGAGCCGGCCAGTTCTTCGCCCGCGACGTCGCGATGGTGCGCTTCCTCGAGCGCTACGACTATCCGGTGTCGTACACCACGAGCGAGTCGGTCGACAGCGACCCCTCGCAGCTGACCGGGCATCGCGGGCTGATCGACTTCGGACACTCGGAGTATTGGTCCCAACGCCAGGAGAACGCCTTCGCCCGCGCGCGGGATACGGGCACGAGCCTCTTGTTCTTCGGCTCTGACACGCTCGGCTGGCGGGTGCGCTACGCCGCCGCCAGCCCGGCCTCGAGCGAGCCCGGCCAGCCGGGGCACGTGATCATCGCCTACAAAGAACACGCGTCGCTTGATCCCGAGCGATCCGATCCCACCGGACCGTTCCCGGGCCGCGGCGCACAGCTGGCGGGCTCGGCCTACCACGGATGCACCACCCCGCGCGTGCAGCAGCCGGGACCGTCGACGTACCGCTACTAC
>DASSGR010000129.1:0-5351 GCA_035693425.1 Solirubrobacteraceae bacterium | reverse complement strand
CCCAGTCCTTGGCGTCGATCGCGAGCGACAGACGTCCGATCAGCTCGATGATCGCAAGGCGGTCCTCGAGCGCAGTGACGGTGGAATCCGGCGTTGCTGTCGTCATGGTTGCTCCCTTTGTGGCGGGTGTGAGCTTGGTCTGTCTCTGGGAGCGCGCAGCATTCCGATCGGTCAGGCGACTACGCATCACCTGATCCAAGTGATTCGCGGGCCGGCGTCCAAGCGCTCCTAAGGCGCAGCCACCGTCCGCCGAAGGGGCTCCTTTCCTTGCGTCACCTTGGCTTCACGCCGGCGTGAGGCCCAGAGCCACGCGGCGAACAGCAGCATCGCCCACGTCGCGAGGACGACGATCGGCCGGGCGTGCTGGTGGTGGGTGAAGTAGATCGCGTCGCGCAGTGCCGTGACGGTCGAGCCGGCGGGAAGCCACTGGGAGAAGAACGCGAACGCCGGCGGGAGCAGTGGTGGCGAGACGGCGCCGCCCGAGGACGCGTTGCCGAGCACGACGACGAACAGCCACGTCGGGAGGATCGCCCAGCGGCCGATCAGAGCCACCATCAGCGAGGTGAACGAGGCCGCCGCCAGCAGCTGGAGCGCGAGGATGCCCCAGGTCTCGGGCACGGGCAGGGCGAGGCGGTTCAACAGCGGCCCGTCGACCAGGGTCAGGACGAGCGACGCGGTGATGGCGAGCCCCACCACGAAGCCGATCTGGTCGCGCCGCGGCAGCTGACCCGCGTTCGCCAGCACCTGGAAGACGGTGAGGAACCCCACGATCGTTGTGACGAGCATCAGGTAGAAGAGATTCAGGCCGTTGGGGTCGTGCACGGACAAAGGGTGGGTGTCGCGGACCCGGACCCCCGGGTCGACCGTGGCGATCCTCTCGAGTACCCGCGCGACCGACGCTCCCGCCGCGCCGGCCACGTACAGCGTTGGTCGCTGCGAGGCCACGTCGAGAACGGCGTACACGTGCTGGACGTCGATCGCGTGAAGCGCGGCCGGAAGCGACGGGTAGGGGTGGAAGTCGAGCTTGCCTCCCGCGACCCGCTCGGTGGCGTCAATCGTCCCGGAGTGCTCGGCCCCGTCGCCAACGATCGCCGCGTTGATATGGCGCGGGATCGGGTCGCCGAGCGTAAGCGAGTACGTGGTGACGAACAATGACCCCATCGCGATCGCGACCAGTGAAATCAAGACCGCGCGCTCCGCGGGCGTCCACCGGTGTCCCCGCAGCTCGAACAACCTCCTGCGGCGTAGGTCGTGTTCCGCGAACTCTGGATGTTCTGCGTCAGTCCGACGGCCGGGCGGGACGGACGCCTCGCGCGTGTGATCCGTTTTGCTTGTCATGTTTCTCTCTGCCATGTCGCTCTTTCGCTCGGGGCATCGACAGTCGCAGCGGAGAGCGGTTAACGCATCACGCAACCCGTAGTCCGCGCCCTAAAACCTCGTAGTCATCGGCCAGACCAGGCTCGTGGGTACTGCCCGAGCGGGTGAGGAGCGGGTCAGGAGAGTTGCTGCTCGGCCGGTCGCTTCCAACCCGGCGCAACCCCTGCCCATTCCGCGGGTGTGACAGCCGCAGACTGCTATCGGCTGTGCGCGAGGTACTTCTGATATCGCTGGATCAGCGCACCCAGCCGCTGCAGGTCGGGCGGCGGAGCCTCGTGACGGTCGGCCGCTGCACGGTAGTCGGGGCAATGATCGTTCAAATCGACTGCCCGGATCGATGCTCGTCCCACACTGTTGCCGTGGCCAACGAGGCCGAGCCACCAGCGGGTCTCAAACCGATTGGTTCAGCTAATTCCTCCGCTAAGGAGGGCGGGCATCCATTTCGCGGATCGAGCCAATCTACCCGGGGCACGATCAGGATTCCCGAGCCGCTGCGTCTACGTGCGCGCCTGGCTGGAGCAGGTGCTGTGTGAGTTGGTGGCGGGACTTCACTCCGAGCTTGCGGAATGCCTTGCGGAGGTGGTAGTCGACGGTGTTGGGGCTGATGAACAGCTGCGTGGCGATTTCTCGGTTGGTGGCGCCGTCGGCGGCGAGGCGCGAGATCTGTGCTTCCTGGGGGGTCAGGTCATCGCGCGTCTCGACGGTCCGTTTGCGGGCGTGCTCGCCGGTCGCCTCGAGCTCGATGCGGGCGCGCTCGGCGAACGCTTCCATGCCGAACTCCGTGAACAGCTGGTGGGCGTGGCGTAGCTGCTCGCGCGCGTCGAGTCCGCGGCGCTCGCGGCGCAGCCATTCGCCGTACAAGAGGTGCGCGCGGGCGAGCTCCACCCGGACGCGGGTCCGCTCGAGCTGCTCGATCGCCTGGCGATAGAGCCGCTCGGCGGCTTCGCCGTCGCTCAGCAACGCCCGTGAGCGGGCCTCGACGCCGAGCGCCCAGTCGGTGCCACTGGCCGCGGTCATCTCCGAAAGCCAACCGAGCCCGTCGACCGCGAGCTCGGGCTTGCCGCTGCGGGCGGCCGCTTCGATCAGCTCGACCAGGCCCCAGGTTGAAAGCCGGACCGCGAGCGAGTCCTCGACGGCGTTTTGGGCCGCGGCGAGCGCCTCCTCGTACCGGCCCAGGCCGTTGTACAGCAGAGCGGTCGACAGGTGAATGGATGTCAGTCCTTGTTCCCCGCTCCGACGCATGATCTCGCGTGTGGCCGCGTCGATCAGCGGGACGGCCTCGGCTTCACGGCCCTTGGCGGCGGCCAATGTCACCGGGGCGTAGGCCACGAGGCCGGCACCCGTCGCCTCGTTCACCGCCGCCAGCTCGTCGACCAGCGAGGAGGCAATGGCTAACCGCCCGGCGAACAGATGCATTCCCGTATCGTCAGCGCCAGAGGGAGCACGCTCAGCGCACCGGCTTCACGCGCTAACTGGACGAAGCGCGCAGACATCCAACCGCGCGGCTAGCTCCTCGATTTCGAACAATCGAGTTCGGGCCGCCGCGAGCTCGATCGCAAGCGGCAGACCGTCGACTCGCGAGCAGACGCGTGCTACCGCCGGAGCAGTTGCGGGGCTGACGGAGAAACGATTGTCGTGCCGAGTGGCGACAGCTATAAACATCGCGGTCGCGCTTGCCTGTTCGAGGTCGGCCAGCGTCGCAGTCTTCGGACTCTCCGGAACCGCGAGTGGCTCGACGAAGAACCGGTGTTCGGCCGAAAGCTTCAGGGGCTCCCTGCTGGTGGCAAGCACTGTCAAACCCGGGCACGCCGCGAGCAGCTCCCCGATCAGCACGGCCGACTCCACCACGTGTTCGAAGTTGTCGGTTACCAACAGCAGCTGCCTCGCTGCGAGCGTGCGACGGAGGACCTCGGGGATGCTCTCACCGTGTTCCGGTGTCACCCCGAGCGCGTTCGCGATGGTCAAGCCGACATCCTTTGCGCGCGCGACTCCAGCCAGCTCGACCCAGCATGCGCGATCGGAGAAATGCAACTCGGTCGCCCGGGCCGCGGCAAGCCCCAGACGCGTCTTGCCAACGCCGCCCGGGCCGACAAGTGTCACCAACCGGACGTCAACCCGGCACAGGAGTCCGGAGACCGCCTCAATTTCCCGCTCGCGTCCAATCGTCGATGTCGGCGGCGCCGGCGGCCGCGAGGTTGGCGTCCACGCCTGTAGGTCAGCGACGACCGGCCTGCTCTCAAGCGAGTCTGCCTGCTCGAGGATCTGCGCTTGAAGAGCCTTGAGTCCCGGCCCCGGATCCAACCCAAGCTCCTCGGCCAGCCGCGTCCGAGCGCGTTGATACACGGCCAGCGCATCCGCCTGCCGACCCGACCGGTACTGGGCAAGCATCAGCTGTCCCACGAGCCGCTCGCGGGTCGGCTCGGCCGCCACCAACGACTCAAGTTCCGCGATCAGCTCCGCATGCCGTCCCAGCCGAAGGTCCGCGTCGATCCGAACCTCTAACGCCCCCAGCCGCTGCTCCTCCAGTCGCCGAATCTCCACCTGCGCGAAATCGTCAAACGCCACCTCCGCCAACGGCGGCCCCCGCCACAACGCCAACGCCGCGCCCAGTATCTCCGAAGCCTCCAAGGGGTCACCGGCATCGAATGCGCGCCGCCCATCGTGCACCCGACTCGCAAACACCTCTGTGTCCAATTCCCCCGGAGCGACCGACAGCATGTACCCGCCGCTCACCGTCCGAAGCCGTGGCTCCCCGCTCTTGCTGAGCGGCTTGAGCGCCTTACGCAACCTTGCGACCGCCATCGTCAGACGATTGTCAGAGCGCCCCCGGCCAGGTCCCCACAACACCTCAGTCAGAACGTCAGTCGACACCGCCTGATTGGCGCGCAACAGCAAAAACGCCAACAGCTTCAACTGTCTGGGCCCGCCGAGCTGCAAGCTTCGGTCGTCGATCGACGCCTCAACCGGCCCGAGAATCCGAAAGCTCGTCATCCCACCAACCCCTCAGCGACGACGCTAACAAGCAGGCGACCCTGGGGCAACGCGCCGACGCTTCGAGCACAGCGGCGCTCCCCCGGACGGCTCTTACGCTGAAACCCCGCGCGCCGGCGACCCCGGGCTACGAGGCTCCGCGCCGGATAGTTTCCCGAGACCGCGCGCCCTACCACGCGCGGTGGTCGGCCGTCCTGCTGCTAACGGTGGGCGCTGGGCGCGCCGGGGTTGCAACGAGGGCAGGTCTGGGCGCACGATCGCTTCCACGCTCAGAACTCCGCTTCGGTGGCCCTCCCGGCCGCCTGATGTTCGCGACGCTACGTCGCCGAGGCCGTGTTCGGCAAGCAGCCTCACGCGCACAAATACTGCAACTGCGCTACGTATCTATTCCGGAAGACGCAGCCTGTGCGCGCCGCAGCGGAGCGACCAGCGAGAGTGGTGCAACGGTCGAGAACGAGCGGCGGGCTCGTCGGTTCCGCCTTAGAGCAGATGGAGCAGCCGCGACCTCGAGCCATGGCCAGACTGTCGGTCCGCCACAAGCGCGGCAGCCGGCGCCCGCGTCGTCGGCGCGGACGACTCCGATTCCGCATCCAAAGAAGGGAGCATGAGATCCGACCACCGTGACGCTGGCTCCTGGTCCGGACGAGAGGGAGTCCTGCGGCCGGATTGCTGCTCGCAGCGAATGCAGTGCGGGCTGATGCCGTTCGACTGCCGGCGCAGCGCGGGCCTGTGCGGCTTGAGCGCGTGGGGGGCCTCGCGGGGTCGCGGGGACTCCCGGTCGGTCTTATCTGCCGTCGCTCGAGTCCGCGTGGCGGGTCCATCGCCGGGCTGCCGGAGGGCAGCGGCGCGGGGCCGGCCGGGGTTTGTGCACGGCTTGCCGCGGCCGAATGTCAGGCCCCCGGTCGATGGCGGGAGGCGCTAACGCCGGAGGATCACTGCCGTGCCACCCGTGGTCGTGACCCACAGCTTGTTGTCGATCGCTG
>DASSGR010000128.1:0-2757 GCA_035693425.1 Solirubrobacteraceae bacterium | reverse complement strand
GGACGACGTCCAGCGCCTCCCTGGCGTGGTTTCAGTGCCGTCCCCGGCCAGCCGCTACCTGGTCGCGCTCGGTCGGGCGGTCGCCGCGCTCCGGCCAGCCGCCACGATCGCCCTCGTGACCGCGACCGGTCGCTTCGCCCGTTTCGCTCGGGAAGGGCTCGAGCGGGCAGCCCCAGCGCTTGGCGTCGGCATCCTCGCGTGCTTCTCATTCCGCCACCCGCCAGCCGCCGTCGCCGCCACCGGGGC
This sequence comes from Solirubrobacteraceae bacterium, assembly GCA_035693425.1. GTDB lineage: Bacteria > Actinomycetota > Thermoleophilia > Solirubrobacterales > Solirubrobacteraceae > Palsa-465. The sequence goes on along the minus strand of DASSGR010000128.1, from coordinate 2,511 downwards.
GGACGCGATCCTGGCCTGCGGGCCGGTCGAGGCCGAAGTCGTGCTGTTCCGCGCCCTCGCCCGCCTAGCCCCCAGCACGCTCCGGGGCGGCGTCTCGCCCGGCCTCGCCGCCTTTCCCGCCCTGCTGGGCGGCGACCCGGAGGGCCTGCTCGCGCCCGTGCAATGGCACCCGGAGACCCGCATGTCGCAGGAGCTCGGGCCAAGCTCGGCGGAGCTGATGGCCGACGCCCGCGCGAGCGCGCTCGGCGAGCTCGACTACGTCGCCGCCCAGGCCTATGCGGCCGCGCTCATCGCCGGCCGCTGCCTCGAGCTCGCCCCGGACGACCCACTCGGCGCGGCCCGGCGACTCCGCACGACGACCTTCTTCGGCGCCTTCGAGCTCGATCCCGCTACCGGCCTGCAGCGCGGCCACAGCCTTTCGGTCGTGCGCTGGAGCCGAGCGCGCCAAGAGCTCCTGCTCGCCGAAGCCAGCTGAGTAAGACGCGCGCCTCGCTATCGCCACCGGCCGCCGGCTTTGGCCCACTCGCGCATGTGCGTCACGCTGCAGAAGCCGTCGGCGATACGGTGCCCGCCGCGATGGCGCACCAGTAGGACGTACCCCTCGCCGAACTGTGAGGCGCAATGCGAGCAGCGCGACGGCCGCGCTTCGGTGCCGGCCGGCTCGGTCACGCCGCCGGCCCCCCAGCCCGAGCCCTGGATCACCCACGGGACGATGTGCTCGATCCGGCAGAAGACGGCGCGGCGCCCGCCGGCCGGCTCGTAGGCGCGAAAGCCGTCGTCAGGGTCGACGTCGTCCCCGCACCAGCTGCACGGCTCGCTGTTCAACAGATCGATGCCGAAAAGGTAGTCCAGTCGAGGCGCGCGAGCAGGCGACTGTCGAGACAGCCAAGCAACACCCGGCCGACCGCTACCACGTGGTCACGGCGCTCGTGCGGGGTTCCCTTAGCGGCGGCGTGAAATTGGCTGCTAAGGCTTAGAAGTTAGTCAGTATGGACGCATGAGGCTGGTCCTCGCGCGTCGCATCTCTCGCGGGTTGGACAATCGCGGTTGTCAAGGGTCCGCAAGGGCCAGAGCCGCATACGACCTGTGGAGGACCAGCCATGCCTGACGTTATCTCTCTCGCTCCTGCCGATGTGCGCATGTTCGTGGCGCTGGACGTGCATAAGCTCTCGATCGTCGCGGCGACGTTGCCGCCGGCGGGCGGGCAGCCGAAGGTGGAGCGGATCGAGACCACTGAGAAGGCGATCCGCCGCTTCATCAAGCGGTTGGGCGGCGGGGAGGGGCTGGCGGTCTGCTACGAGGCCGGGCCGGGCGGGTTTGCGCTGTGGCGGCTGTTGAGCGGCATGGGGGTCGCGTGTGACGTGGTCGCGCCGTCGCTGATCCCGGTCCGCGCCGGGGATCGGGTCAAGACCGACCGGCGCGACGCGAAGAAGCTGGTGAGCCTGTACCGCGCGGGGTTGCTGCGGTTCGTGCAGCCACCGACGCCGGAGACCGAGGGGTTGCGGGATCTGCTGCGCTGTCGCGATGACATCCGTTGCGCGAGGACCGCGGCCCGTCACCGGGTCGGCAAGCAGCTGTTGCGCCACGGGCACGTGTTCCGTGAGGGCAAGAAGTCCTGGACGGCCAAGCACCAGGCGTGGGTTCGCCGCCAACGGCTTGCCGACCCGCTCGCGCACGAGGCGCTGGTGCAGATGCTGATCCACCTCGACGGCTTGGACCGCCAGCTCGCTGCGCTCGATGCCAAGCTCGAGCAGATCGCCGAGGATGAGCGGTGGGGTTGGCAGGTCGAGAAGCTCCGCGCGTTCCGCGGGATCGGCACCCTGACCGCGCTGGGGTTGATCGCCGAGATCGGTGACTTCGCCCGCTTCGGCCATCCACGCGAGCTCGCTTCCTGGCTGGGGATCACCCCCAGCGAGTACTCCTCCGGCGAGCAGCAGCACCGCGGGCACATCACCCGCGCCGGCAACCACCACGCCCGTCGGCTGCTGATCGAGGCCGCTTGGCACTACCGCCACGCGCCGCGGCGCCCTGCCAGCGGCCCGCAGCCATCCGATCGCGCCTGGCAGGCGCAGATCCGGCTCTTTCACCGCCACCGCCACCTCACCGCGCAGGGCAAGCGCTCGACCGTCGTGACCGTCGCTGTCGCCCGCGAGCTCGCCGGCTTCCTCTGGGCCGAACTCACCGACCAGCCACCACGAGAGGAGCAGCTCGCCGCCTAACCCGTCCAGCCTGACACCCCCGATCGAGCCCACCACGCTTCACACGAGCTGGGGTCCGGCGACCGGCGTGAGCGCCGGAGGGACCCTCGATGCGTCTATGCGATTCCGACTCGCGCCGTTAGTTCGAGGCAGCCAACGACCGGACACTGTCCTGCGGTCCCGACCCGCGCATCTCAGAGTGACAGTCGTCGACAGCCTCACGCCGGTCGCCCGACCCCAGCAACCACCACCATGACCGACCTACACCAAAATCTCCGCTCAGCTCTTGACACGGGCGTCCATCTCAGACGCG
>DASSGR010000127.1:0-59677 GCA_035693425.1 Solirubrobacteraceae bacterium | reverse complement strand
AGGCCCCGGCAGCCGAGCCCGAGGCCCCGGCAGCCGAGCCCGAGGCCCCGGCAGCCGAGCCCGAGGCCCCGGCAGCCCCAACCGAGCCCGAAGCTCCGGCGGAACCCGTCGCACCCGAACCGGCCGCGGAGCCCGAGGCCGCAGAGCCGCCCGCCGCCGCCGAGGCAGAGACTGCCGCCGCCCCGCCGGCCGAGCCCGAGCCAGAGCCCGAGCCGCCGGCGAGCCCCGCGGAGCCGGAGGCGCCCGTCGCTCCGGACACGGCCGAGCCGACACCCGCCGCGCCTGAAGCGGAGGAGCCCTCGCCCGAGCCTGAGCCTGAGCCCGAGCCGGAGGCCGCGGCCGAGGAACCGGCCCCCGCCGCTGCCGAGCAACCAGACGCCGAGGAGAACGCATGACCGAGATCACCGCAAAGGACGTCAAGGCGCTCCGCGACCGGACCGGCGCCGGGATCCTGGCATGTCGCGAGGCTCTCACCGAGGCTGATGGAGACATTGAGCGGGCGGTCGAGATCCTGCGCGCCCGCGGCCAGGCACAGGCCGCCAAGCGCGCGGGCGCCGAGGCCAGCGAGGGCGTTGTTCAGACGTACGTCCACGCCGGCAACAAGATCGGCGTGCTCGTCGAGGTCAACTGCCAGACCGACTTCGTCGCGCGCAACGAGAAGTTCGTCGAGTTCGCACGCGACGTGGCGCTACACATCGCCGCCGCGAACCCGATCGCGATCACCGAGGAGGACGTCCCGGCCGAAGACCGGGAGCGCGAGGAGCGGATCGCGATCGAGCAGGCCGCCGACCGGCCTGAGAACGTGCGCGAGCGGATTGTCGCCGGCAAGCTGGACAAGTGGCTCGACGAGGTCGTGCTGCTGCGGCAGAAGCACGTCAACGAGGACAAGCATTCCGGCAGGACGCTCGAGGAGCTGCGCGCCGAGCTCTCGGCCGAGACGGGCGAAAACGTCGTAGTACGGCGCTTCGCACGGTTCGCGGTCGGCGAGTGATCGGCTCGGAGGAGGAGGCCGACCGCGTGACCGATACCGAGGCGCCCGTCTACCGCCGAGTGCTGCTCAAGCTCTCCGGCGAGGCGCTGATGGGGGACCTCGAGTACGGCACCGATCCCGAGCGGGTCCAGGCGATCGCCTCCGAGGTGGCCGCGGTGCACGCGCGCGGCGTCGAGGTCGCGATCGTCGTCGGCGGCGGCAACATCTATCGCGGACTGGCGGAGGCGGCGCGCGGCATGGACCGGGCGACAGGCGACTACATGGGGATGCTGGCCACTGTGCTCAACGCGCTGGCGCTGCAGGACGCGCTCGAGAAGATGGGGGTCGCGACACGTGTGCAGTCGGCCATCACGATCTCCGAGGTCGCCGAGCCCTACATCCGCCGCAAGGCAATCCGCCACCTCGAGAAGCGGCGGATCGTGATCTTCGCCGCGGGCACCGGCAATCCGTTCTTCACCACCGACACGGCCGCGGCGTTGCGCGCCGCCGAGCTACACGCGGAGGTGGTGCTGATGGCCAAGAACCGCGTCGAGGGCGTCTACACGGCCGACCCGGCGAAGGACGCCAACGCCAAGTTCATCCCCGAGATCACACACAAGGATGCGCTCACGCAGGGGTTGCGGGTGATGGACTCGACCGCGTTTGCGCTGTGCATGGACAACAATCTGCCGATCGTGGTCTTCAACATGGCCGATGGACGCAACATCGACAAGATAGTGTCCGGAGAACGAGTGGGAACGCTGGTGAGGACATGAGCGACAGCGAGATGATCGACGGGCTGCTCGGTGATGCCCGGGAGCGGATGGCCAAGTCGGTTGAGGCGATGCGCCACGAGTTCAGCTCGGTGCGCACCGGGCGCGCCAGCCCCGCGCTGCTCGACAGGATCTCGGTCGACTACTACGGCACCTCGACCCCGCTCAAGCAGCTTGCGACGATCGGCGCGCCCGAAGCCCGGCTGCTGACGATCCAGCCCTACGACAAGAGCTCGATCAAGGCGATCGAGCGGGCGATACTGGAGTCCGACGTCGGTCTGACCCCGTCCAACGACGGCAACCTGATCCGCCTGGGGATCCCGGAGCTGACCGAGGAGCGCCGCAAGCAGCTGGTCAAGGTCGTGCGCCATATCGCCGAGGAGGGGCGCGTGGCGATCCGCAACATCCGCCGCGACGTCATGCATGATCTGCGCGAGCTCAAGGAGGCCGGCGAGGCCGGGTCCGACGACGAGCACCGGGCCGAGCTCGAGCTCCAGAAGGTGACGGACTCCAGGATCGGCGAGCTCGACGAGCTGCTCAAGCACAAGGAAGAAGAGATCCTCGAGGTCTAGTGGGTCTCGCCGAAGGCAGCGGCGGGGAGGCCGAACGCAGGGCGCGCTACGTCGCGATCATCACCGACGGCAACGGCCGCTGGGCCCGCAGTCGCGGCCTGCCGGTCGTCGCGGGCCATGAGGCCGGCGCCGACACCGTCAAGGCGCGGCTGCGCGACGCCGTCGATCTGGGGATCGAGCAGCTGACCGTGTTCTCGTTCTCGACGGAGAACTGGCGCCGTCCGGCCGACGAGGTGTCGGCGCTCATGGAGATGTTCGCGCGCCGGATCGAGCTCGAGACGCCCGAACTGCATGAGCAGGGAGTGCGGATGCGTTTCATCGGACGCCGCGCCGACCCCGTCTCGCCCGAGTTGATCGAGCGGATGGAGTGGGCGGAGGGCGTGACCGGCGGCAACTCGCGCATCACGCTGTTCGTCGCGTTCAATTACGGCGGACGGGCGGAGATTGTCGATGCGGCGCGAACCTTTACAGGAGGCGACGAGCACGCCTTTCGCCGGCACCTGTACGCACCCGAGATGCACGATCCCGACCTGATCATCCGAACCAGTGGCGAGCAGCGCAGCTCGAACTTCCTGATCTGGCAGGGGTCCTACTCTGAACTTGTGTTCCGCGACGAGCTGTGGCCCGACTTCTCCCGGGAGGCGTTCGAGCAGAGCCTTGAGGAGTTCACCGCCCGCTCTCGTCGCTTCGGGGGGCGTTAGATGTCCTCCGGCCGAAGGCCGCGCGCGGGCCGGTCGCGCGAGGATGTGCGCGGCGGCGCACGCCGGGAACCGCGGTCCACCTCGCGGGAGCCGCGGGAGCCGCGGCCCGTGTCGCGGGAGCCCCGCGCCGGCTCACGGAATCAACCGCGCGCCGCGTCTCGCTCCGCCGCCCGCCAACAGCAGCGCCGACGGCGCCAGGAGCCGCGAGCGGAACGGGGGAGGGGCTCGGAGCTGCTTCTGAGGGTGCTGGTCGGGATCCCGGCGGCGATTGTCGTGATCGTGTTCGTCAACGCCGGCGGCTGGCCGTTCGTGGTGTTCGTCGGCGGCCTCGGCTGCGTCTGCGCCTACGAGCTGTACAGGATGCTTCACCGGTGGCGCCCGGTGCCGCTCGTCGGGTTTGCGGCGATCGTGGCAATGGTGATCGCTGGCGTATACGGCGGACCGCGCCAGCTGCTAGAGGTGGCGGTGATCACCGTCCCGGTGCTCTTCCTGGCGGTCGTGGCCCGGGGACAGACCCACTCAACGGTGGCGATCGCCGCCACCCTGCTGGGCGTCTACTGGATCGGGTTCGCGTTCGGACACGCCGCGCTGCTGCGCGAGCTGCCGCATGGCAACGCCGTGATCATCGACGTGCTGATCGGAACGGTCGTTGGTGACACCGCCGCGTACGCTGGCGGCAGGCTCTTCGGTCGTCGGCCGCTGGCACCGAAGCTCTCACCCAACAAGACCGTCGAAGGCCTGTTCTGCGGCATGCTGATGGCGATCCTCGCCGTGTTCCTGGCAGGCCTCTACCAGACGTGGCTAACCCAGGGCGACGCGTTGCTGCTCGGAGTGGCAGTCGCTGTGCTCGGCCCCCTCGGCGACCTGTTCGAGTCCCTGATCAAGCGGGATGCCGGCGTCAAGGACGCAGGCAGCCTGTTCGGCCCCCACGGCGGTGCCCTGGACCGTGCCGACGCGGCGTTGTTCACGCTCGTCGCCGGTTATTACGTCTGGGTCGCTGTGATGCACTAAGACGGCTCGCAATCACGCGATCCCGAGCTGGCGAGGATCTTGACCGTTAGCCGCGCGGGATATACACGCGCTCTCAGAGGCTCCGTAGACCCCTGTGACGAAGCCGACTATCTGCGCAATCACCAGGCGCACATGGATCCAGAAAAGCGCTCCGGCACACAGCTACACACATAATCTCTACCAGGCCGCCCTGACGGCGCGGAAACTGAGGCGAGAACGGTCGCAGTAGCCGTGCGGCGCGTACCGCGGCCTAACGATCCGGGAGACTGAGAGGTCGATGCGCGAGGTGGTGCTATGCGTGCCGGCGGCGGCGCTCGAGGACGTGCTCGATCGCTTGCTGCCGATCGTGCCCGGCGGCGTCCGGGAGCGGCCGCTTGGCGCACACACCCTCGAGCTTCGGATGCGCGGTGAGACCGTGCCCGCGCTCGCACGGTTGAGCAGCGCGCTGGGGACGCTGCCGCATCAGATCCGCGAGCACGAGGTGTCCGACGACTGGCGCAAGCGCCGCCTGGCTGAGTACTCCAGCGACGTGATCGGCGGGCGCATCGTGGTGCGGCCGCCATGGGCCCCGGCGCCCGATCCGGGGCTGATCGACGTCGTGCTGGCCGAAAGCTCCGCGTTCGGCAGCGGCATGCATCCCACCACGCGCGCCTGCCTGGAGCTGCTACTGGAGCTGGAGCCGGGTGGGTCGTTTGCCGACCTGGGGTGCGGAAGCGGCGTGCTCGCGATCGTGGCCGCCCGGCTGGGGTGGGGCCCGCTCGTTGCGGTCGACGTGCAGCCCCTTAGCGTGGAGACCGCGCGCGAGAACGCCGAGCGCAACGGCACGGAGATCGAGATCGACGTCGCCGACCTCTTGCGGGTGCCGGCTCCGACGGCAGACGGGTTCGCCGCCAACGTCCCTGCCGCGGTCCACGCGAGCATCGTCTCCGGATGGCAAGCGGCGGTGCCTCAGGCCGGCCTGATCAGCGGCTTCGGGGAGGGCGAGGCCGACGCCGTGATCGCAGGCTACGGGCAGTGCGGGCTCCGGGAACGCCGCCGCCTCACGCGAGCCGGCTGGGTCGTGGCCGAGGTGCTGCGCGCCTGACCGCTAACTTCCCGCCGATCGAGGACCAGAAGGCCAACTTCTTCGGGGCACACGGCAACGTCGTTAGCGGGGCGATCCCGCTTGCGGCCGGTGGGGGCCCGGAGACGCTCCTGGAGCTTCCCGGCGCGAGCATCGTCGTGACCGCCGTGGTCGATCGCGACAACTCCACCGAGGTGACCGTCCGCAACGGCATGGACGTGGCGTTGCAGGCGGCGCAGGACCTCGACGGCACCGCGGCGTCGATTTCACTGGCGGCGGACGCCGCCACGACGATCCAGCTTCCCGGCGCGGGCTTGGGCGTCCACCGGCTACATCTACAGATCCTCCCCAACGGGCGTGAGTCCCCCGACGTCGTGAGCCTCCTCGTCACCTCCGAGGACAGCGCGATCGCGGGCCAGGCGTTCGTGAGTGCGATCGGGTAGCGGTGCACGCTCAGCTCACCAATCGGTTGGACGTCGGCGACGAACGCCTCGCGCTGGTCATCTCGGGCGCAAAGGAGATCGAGCCGGGCTCGCGGGCGATGCTGCTGCTCGCCGAGGGGCTGTTCCGGCTCGACGTCGTGGTCGCGGAGGACACGCTGCGTACGGTGCTGCGCAACCTCTCGGGCGGGGTGATCGAGACCGAGACGACGCTTGGGACGGTGACCGGCGAGAGCATCCTGTTCGGCGACGCGGCCTCATACGAGCCGGGTCGGGCCGGGCTTGGATTCACGATCACCACCGGCGCCGACGCCGTGTGGGTCAGGGCCATGATCGCGACGCTGCGCTTCGCCGACCGCGGCACGGTGCAGGTCGGCGCGCAGGCGATCCTGCTCCAGGCGCCCGTCTCCTAGAACGCCCTGCCTACAATCCGGCTCGTGCCGCGCCGCCTGGCCATCCTCGGCTCCACGGGATCGATCGGCTGCCAAGCGCTGGACGTCGTCAACCGGTCGCCGGATCAGGAGCTGCGGGTGGTGGCGTTGAGCGCTGCCGGTGCCTGGGAGCAGCTGATCGAGCAGGCGCGCACCTACGGCGTCAAGCGAATCGCCCTGAGTGACCCGGACGCAGCCGCGCGTGCGAGCGAGGCCTGGACCGAGGGCGAGGTGCTGGCCGGCCCGGAGGGCCTGGTCAGGCTGATCACCGAGTGCGAATGCGACCTGGTCCTCAACGCGATCGTCGGCTCGGCTGGCCTGGTCCCGACGGTCGCGACGCTGGGTGAGGGCATCGACCTCGCGCTGGCCAACAAGGAGTCGCTGGTCGTCGGTGGCGAGCTCGTCATCCAGCTTGCGGAGGCGACTGGCGCGGCGATCATCCCCGTCGACTCCGAGCATTCGGCGGTGCACCAGCTGCTGGCTTCGGAGCAGGTGGGGACCGTCGACAAGATCGTGCTGACCGCATCCGGCGGCCCGTTTCGAGGACGGTCGACCGCCGAACTGGCGGACGTCACGGTCGAGCAGGCCCTGGCCCATCCCACCTGGGCGATGGGCGGCAAGATCACGATCGACTCGGCCACGCTGATGAACAAGGGGCTCGAGGTGATCGAGGCACACCACCTGTTCGGCACCGCGTACGAGCGGATCGATGTGGTCGTTCACCCCCAATCGATCATCCACAGCCTGATCCAGCTGTGCGACGGGGCGACGCTCGCACACCTCGGCTATCCCGACATGCGCGTGCCGATCTCCTACGCGCTGCATTACCCCGATCGCCTGGATGTGCCGGTCCGCCCGCTGGACCTGGTCGAGGTCGGCGCGCTGACGTTCGAGGCCGTCGACGAGGAGACGTTCGCGTGCCCGCGACTGGCACGCGAGTCCGGAATCGCCGGCGGCACGGCCCCGTGCACGCTGAACGCGGCCAACGAGGTTGCGGTCAACGCGTTCCTCGCCGGACGACTCGGGTTCCTCGACATCGCGGCCGTGATCGAGGAGACGCTCACCACGCTCCCGGCGGAGCGGGTCCACTCGTTCGAGTCGCTCGGAGACGCCGACGCCCGGGCCCGCCGGATCGCCTCGGAGCTGGTCGCCGAGCGCGCAGCGGCATAGCTTCATCAGACTCTTACGAAACGCCTGCCACACTGAGGGCGTGTCCTACGTCCTGGCGTTCCTGGGGTTCTCCGCGCTGATCCTGCTGCACGAGGCCGGCCACTTTGCCGCCGCCAAAGCAGTCGGCATGCGCGTGGAGCGGTTCTCGCTGTTCTTCGGCCCGCTGCTTTTGAAGGTGCGTCGTGGCGAGACCGAATACGGGATCGCGCCGATCCCGCTCGGCGGCTACGTGAAGATCACCGGCATGAACCCGCGCGAGGAACTCCCCCCGGAGGTGGTCCCACGGGCCTACTACAACCAGCCCGTCTGGAAGCGGATCTTCGTGATCCTGGCCGGCCCGGCCGTAAACCTGGCGATCGCGTTCATCATCGTATGGGCGCTGTTCATGGCCAACGGGCAGGCGGTCGCGACCAAGAAGATCGACACGGTGGAGAAGACGTCGCAGGCGGCCGGGTTGCTGAAGCCCGGAGACCAGCTTGTGTCGGTCGACGGCGTCACCGGCAGCCCCGACCGGCTGCGCGCGCAGCTTGCCACGCACCGCTGCGCGGGCGCCCAGGTGAATGGCTGTCTCGCGCAGACCCCCGCCCGAATCGTCGTGCAGCGCGGTGGCAATCTCGTGACCTTCAACATCCGCCCCCGCTACAGCGCGGCCGACAAGCGCCCTCTGGTCGGCTTCTCATTCGCCGCGGGGCAGGAGTCGGTAAGTCCCGGCCACGCGGTCGTCCTCACGGGGTCGGGTCTGTGGCACGTCACGACCTCGACCGTGTCGGTGATCGCGCGGATCTTCGAGCCCCAGGAGCGCAAGCAGCTCAACGGGATCGTCGGCGGCTACACCGTCACCCAGGAGTCGTTCGCCTCGAGCACCACGCAGGCGCTCCAGGTCCTCGCGCTGATCTCGTTGTCGCTGGGCATCATCAACCTGTTCCCGTTCCTGCCGCTGGACGGCGGGCACGTGTTCTGGGCCGTGGCCGAGAAGATCCGGGGCCGGCGGATCCCGTTCGAGGTGATGGAGCGGGCCGGGGTGGTCGGCTTCGTGCTGATCGTGATGCTGTTCGTGATCGGCCTCAGCAACGACATCTCGACGCTCAGCGGCCCGGGCTTCAACGTCCGCTGAGTTTCGCCTAGAGCCCGCCTTTACCCCGCACTGCGATAGTTTCCGCGGGGCGCTGGATAGGGCACGACAGAGCGGAGGAACGATGGAGAGCAGCACGATCACCCCCGTGGGGGAGCGAGCGGTCGACGCACAGACCGTCGCCGAGGCGTTCCGCCGCACGGCCGCCAACCACCCCGATGTCGTCGCGGTGCGCAGCGCCGACGACAGCGTCTCGCTGACCTGGGGAGAGCTCCTGGGCCGCGTCGACGCGGTCGCTGGCGGTCTGGCGCAGCTGGGCGTCAGCCGCGGCGACACCGTCGCGATCATGCTCGGCAACAGGCCCGAGTTCCATATCGTCGACTTGGCGGCGGTCACGCTCGGCGCGACGCCGTTCTCGATCTACGTCACCTACCCGGCGCCGGAGATCGAGTTCCTGTGCACCGATGCCGGCGTGAGCGTGGCGGTCGTCGAGCAGGCCTTCCTGCCGGTGCTGCTGCAAGCGCGCAGGAACCTGCCGGGCCTCGAATACGTGATCGTGGTCGACGGCGACGCGCCCGAGGGCACGATTCCGCTATCAGACGTCGAGGGATCGAATCCAGGCTTTGACGCCGCCGCCGCTTCCGCGCAGGCCGGTCCGGAGGACATCGTCACGTTGATCTACACGTCGGGGACCACCGGGCACCCCAAGGGCGTGCAGCTCTCACACCACGCGATCATGTTCTCCGCCAAGGGCGTCGAGGAGGTCATCCCGTTCGAGGTGGGGGGACGCGTGATCTCGTGGCTGCCCGCCGCACACATCGCCGAGCGAATGGCCCACCACTACATCCCGGTGATCTACGCGGGCACGATCACCACCTGCCCGAACCCGCGGGAGATCCTCTCGTTCCTACCGCAGGTGCGCCCGACGTGGTTCTTCGCGGTGCCCCGGATCTGGGAGAAGCTCAAGGCCGGCCTGGAGACGATGCAGGCGGCCCAGCAACCCGAGCAACGCAAGCCGATCGAGGACGCGATGGCGGCATCGCTCGAGCGCGTGCGCCTGCGCCAGCGCGGCGAGCCGATCCCCGAGGAGCTCGAACGCCAGGTCGCGGACGCCGACGAGCGGCTGTTCTCCAAGCTGCGCGAGATGCTCGGACTCGATCAGGCCAAGGGCGTCAACGTGGGCGCCGCGCCGACGCCGCTCGAGGTGCTCGAGTTCTTCCACGCGCTCGGGATCGAGCTCTCAGAGCTGTGGGGCATGTCCGAGACCTGCGGGGTCGGAGCCGTCAACCGCCCCGGCGCCGTGAAGCTGGGAACGGTCGGTCAGCCATCGCCCGGCGTCGAGATGAAACTCGCCGAAGACGGCGAGCTGCTAGTCCGCGGTGAGTTCCTGATGCTCGGCTACCGCAACGCTCCCGAGAAGACCGCCGAGGCGCTTGACGACGAGGGCTGGCTGCACACCGGCGACATCGGCGAGATCGACGACGACGGCTACCTGAAGATCGTCGACCGCAAGAAGGAGATCATCATCAACGCGGCCGGCAAGAACATGTCGCCGGCGAACATCGAGGCCGCGATCAAGACATCGAGCCCGATGATCGGGCAGGCCTGCTGCATCGGTGACGCCCGTCCCTACAACACCGCCTTGATCGTGCTCGACGCCGACTTTGCCCCGCAGTGGGCCAAGCAGCAGGGGATCGAGGCCTCCTCGCTCGAGGAGTTGGCGGCCGAGCCGAAGGTGATCGCCGAGATTCAGACCGCCATCGACGCCGCCAACGAGCAGTTGTCGCGCGTCGAGCAGATCAAGAAGTTCACGATCGTGCAGGGCGACTGGCTCCCCGGCGGCGACGAGCTGACTCCCACCATGAAGCTGAAGCGCCGGCCGATCGCCGACAAGTACGAGCGGCAGATTGAGGAGATGTACGCGGGCTAAGCGCTCGCCCTGATCGAGCGCCACACGAGCTCGACCGGGTGATAGATCGGCAGCTGGCGGCCGAGGTCTCGGAAGTGGCGGTCGAGCTGGGCCGCGCAGCCGGGGTTGGCGGCCGCGATCGCGTCGGCGCCGGTGTCGAGCAGGTTGCGGGCCTTGCGCGCCCCCAGGTCGGCGCCGGCCTCGGGCTGCAGCATGTTGTAGACGCCGGCCGATCCGCAGCAGATGTCGGGCTCCACCCGGTTCTCGAGCAGCTCCAGCTCGGGAATCGTCCGCAGCATCGCCCGCGGCTGCTCTCGCACCTTCTGCGCGTGGGCGAGGTGGCACGCGTCGTGGTAGACGACCTTGAGCGGCACCGGGCCGCGCGACGCCCGCGGCTCCACGGATCCGAGCAGCTCGGTGACGTCGACGACACGCTCGGCGAACCGCTGCGCCTCCGGCGTGCCGACGAGCTCGCCGTATTCCTTCATCGCCGACCCGCAGCCGGCCGCGCTGGTCACCACGTGGTCCAGCCCCTCGATCGCGTCGAACGCGGCGATCGTCGCCTCGGCGCGCGTGACCGCGGCGGGCTCCTCGCCGGAGTGCATCTCAAGCGCCCCGCAGCACTCCGGCATCTGGGGCGCGAACACCTCAAACCCCTCCGCGGCGAGGGTCGCAATCGTGGCCCGCTGCACATCGGCGTAGAACACCCGCTGCACGCATCCCAACAGCAGGCCGACCCGGCCGCGCTGCTCTCCCACCGCGGGCACGTGCTCGGGGAAGCCCGTGCTGCGCAGCTCGCGCATGGTGAGGGCAGGAGCGACCTTGGCGAGCATCCCCACCCGCCCCGGGATCCGGTCTGACCCAAGCCTGCGTCCGGCGATCATCAGCGGCGCGAGCGTGCGCAGGCGGCGGGGGTGGGGGAGGGTCTCGAACAGCATCCGTCGCAGCCCGCGCTCGAACAGCGAGCGCCCGTGGTGGCGTTCGACCTGGGGGCGCACCCGCTCGATCAGGCGGTCGTACCGCACCCCCGACGGGCACGCGGTGACGCACGCCATGCATCCCAGGCAGCGGTCGAAGTGGGTCACCATCTCATCGGACATCGGCTCGTCTGAGTTCAGGCCCTCGCCGATCAGCACGATCCGCCCGCGGGGCGAGTCCGCCTCATTGCCCCACAGCACATATGTCGGGCACGTGTCCAGGCAGAAGCCGCAGTGGACGCAGTCCTCGAGCAGTTCGGTCTGCGGTGGTCTGAACGTGTCGAATGCCATTAGATCCCTCCGACGAAGACGCCGGGATTACAGGCCCCTGCTGGATCAAAGCGCATCTTGATCCGGCGCATCAGCTCGAGCTCGGTGCCCTCCCGTGCGCCCCAGGGATCGAGGCCGTCGCGGATCCCCGGCGGAGCGTCGAGCACCACGATCGTCGCCTGTGCGCCAAGCTCATCTCCGAGGGCTCCCAGCACCTCGGGCTCAACCTCGATCCAGCTCAGCCCCAGCGCTGCCCGGCCGACCAGCCGCCCGTCGCACGAGCGGGTCGCGCGCAGTACCTGCGCCAGCCCGGATGGGCGCGCCGCGACACGGGCCAGCAGCGCGCCGTCGGACCGCTGTCCGGCCCGCTGGCGGGCCCACAGGTCGTCGTCGTCGGTGATCGCGTCGACGTCCTCGAGCCCGGCCTCGCGCATCAGCGTCGTCACGCGAACGATGCGCCGGGAAGCCTCCGCGCCCGCCAGCCGGGCGAGGATCTGTCCCCACCCCGACTGCCAGGCGACGTCGAGTGCGTCGAGCTCGAGCGGCGCCATCGTCAGCAGCCGCGCGGCCTTCGACAGGACCTCGGGATCCCCGCTTGCGCCGAGCGCGGTACTGCTGGCGGGTGCCAGCGGGTGCAGCCGGACGCTGACTGCGAGGATCGCGCCCAGCGTCCCGAACGCCCCTGAGAACAACTTGGCGATGTCGTAGCCCGCCACGTTCTTGATCACCTTGCCGCCGGACCGGGCGATCGTCCCGTCGCTCAGGGCGACGGTCATTCCGACGACCAGGTCGCGCGCCGCGCCGTACCGGTGGCGCAGAGGCCCGGAATCCGCGGTCGCCACCACGCCACCGATCGTCGCCGTTGCGGCATTGCCACGCCCTAGGGGCGGGTCGAGCGACAGCATCTGGTCGGCGCTCGCGAACGTGGTCTGCGCCCGGGCCAGCGGCACGCCGGCCTGGAGCACCGCGGTGAGGTCGCCCACGTTGTGCTCGACGATCTCGTCCAGGCCCGTCGTGTGAAGGTCGACGTCGGGCTCGGCGCCGGCGGCCCCCCAGTCGAGCTTGGTGCCGGCGCCGCGGATTCGGACCGACTGGCCCTCGGCCGCTGCCGCCGCAAGTCCCGCCGCGGCCTCCTCGAACGTCGCGGGGCGCAGCTGACGCGGCATCAGAACCGAGTTGCGACCCCGGCGCGCTCTAGCGGGTGCTCCCTGTAGGGGCCCGGAACCTCGCCGCACAGGCGCGGCGTCGGCATCACCTTGCCCGGGTTGGCGAGGCCGTGCGGGTCAAACGCGCAGCGCAACCGCTGGAAGGTGTCGAGGTCGGCTTCGGAGAACATCGACGGCATGTAGGCCTTCTTGTCGACGCCGACGCCGTGCTCGCCGGTGATCGAGCCGCCCGCGTCCACACAGGTCTTGATGATCAGGCCCGACAACTCCTCGGCGCGCTGCGCCTCACCCTCCCTGGCCGCGTCGTAACAAATCAGGGGGTGGAGGTTGCCGTCGCCGGCGTGGAAGACGTTGGCCACTTGGAGCTTGTACTCCGCGGCGAGGGCGTCGATCCGGCGCAGCACCTCGGCCAGGCGAGTTCGCGGGATCACGCCGTCCTGAACGTAGTAGGCGGGCGCGATCCGTCCCATCGCGGCGAACGCGGCCTTCCGGGCCCTCCAGATCAGCGCCCGCTCCTCATCCGACAGAGCCACGCGCACATCCATCGCGCCGGTGCGCGAGCACAGCGCCATCACCTGCTCCAGGCGCGAAGTGCACTCCTCGTCGGGGCCGTCGAGCTCGACCAGCAGCGCCGCCCCGGCATCGAGGCGATACCCGGCGCCGGTGGCCTCCTCGGCGGCCTTGATCGACAGGCGGTCCATCATCTCGATCGCGCCGGGGACGATCCCGGCGCTGACGATCGCCGAGACAGCCTCACCGGCCGCCCCCGTGTCCTCGAAGAACGCCACCAGCGTCCGCACGCTCTGTGGCACCGGAATCACGCGCAGCGTGATCTTGGTGGTCACTCCCAGGGTGCCCTCCGAGCCCACGAACGCGCCGAGCAGGTCGTATCCGGGAGCGTCGCGCTCGAGCTGGACGATCTCGCCGTCGCTCAACACCACCTCCAGCCCGGTCACGTAGTTGGTGGTGAAGCCGTACTTGAAGCAGTGGGCGCCGCCGGAGTTCTCGGCGACGTTGCCACCGATCGAGCAGACGATCTGGCTGGAGGGATCGGGCGGGTAGAAGTGCGTCGGGCCGACCGCGCGCGAGACCGCGAGGTTGGTGACGCCCGGCTCGACGACGACGCGAGAGTCCTCGAGCGATACGGACAGAATCCGGCGTAGCCGCGCGAGCACGATCAGCACGCCCTCGGCGATCGGCAGCGCGCCGCCCGACAGGCCCGTGCCCGACCCTCGCGCAACCCACGGAACCTCGGCCTCGTAGCACGCTCGCACGATGCGCTGGACCTCGTCGGCGCTGCCGGGAAGCACCGCCGCGACAGGGATCTGGCGATAGTGCGCGAGACCGTCGGAGCGATACGTGGCCAGCTCGTGGGGGTGGGTCAGCACGTGCTCGTGGCCGCAGATCGACTGCAGCTGGGAGACGAGCTGCAGGCGGGAGGCAAGCTCCGGAGCGCTGCTTGACATCACCTGCGCAGTATGACGGGCTCCAGCCAGCCCGAACAGGCCCTCCTCGAGCGCGCCGCTTCAGCGGAGCGTGACCCGGACGGACCTACTGTAAGCCGTTCGAACCATGAGCGGGTCAAAGTAGCCCAGCAGCTCATCCGACGCAGGGAACGTCCAGGCCAGTCTGACCGTGCCGCTGGCCGGCAGGCTCATGCGCAGGTCAAAATAGCCATGAGGGTCAGTGACGCGAACCGCTCGCAGCGTCTTGAACGGCCCTCGCGACCCCCGCTGAAACTGGATCTCCACGAGCTGCGTGTAGCCGGTGTCGTCCTGGGCGAAATGCGCCGGCCGAGCGCACCCCCAGATCTCCAATCGGCGCCCGCGCGGGGCAGTCGTAACGGGCAGATACAGCGGCAATCGCCAGGCTGCGTAGGTCGCCTTGCGAACATGGTTCCCGAACGTCACCAGGCCGCTGGCGTACCCTCCGAAGTCTGTGTTGGCTCTCACAGGCAGGGGGTCGTAGAGCAGGTACTGGGCGAACGAGCTGATGCGGGGGTTTCGCCACGAGAGGTACTCAGCCCAGTTGAGGTAATACGCGGCGGTGTTCTGATTGACCCAGGGGAACTTCTTGGTGTCGTGCTTTGGGGGCGTCGTGATGTAGCCGAACTCGGTGCTGTAGATCGGGTAGCGCCTCGTCGAGCCGTACACACGTTGGAGCCGGTCGAGAGCGCGCGTCAGGTTCCCGATCTCGCCCAAGGAGGTCGAGTTGGGGTCGGGGAACTGCTCCTTGTTGGGTGGATACCAGCGCATGTACGGGTGGACCGAGACCCCGGCCGCGCGAAACAGTCCAGGGTTGTCGGCCCGAAACCGGCGCGAGCCGGCGGCGGTGGCCGGACAGCCACGGAGTGCGGCCGCCCCGCCTCGGAGTGGGCGGTAGTTGCTGTCCACGCAGTACAGGGCGCGCAGGAAGATCACAGGTTTCATCCCTGAAAAGACCCCCCAGTTCTCGGCGCCCCGTGGCGCGAGCTCCCCAATCAGGACCGGATCACGCCCGTGCCCTGAGGCCTGCAGCGACTTGACGGCGGCGCTGACGAGGTTGCGGTACATCCGCGGGCTGTTCTCGATCTTCAGGTTCCCGGGACGCCCCTGTGGCGCAAGGCTGGGCCCGTAATCCGGCTCGTTCCAGACCGACCAGAACCCGACTCGGGGCAGGTCGGCCGGATTGCCCGGTTCGATCCTGTCTGTGGTGGGATTGTAGGCCCCGTTGTATCGGGTCGCCACAGCACGTACGAACTTGCCGAACTCTGTTGGGGACGGGTCCCAGTTGAGATGCGGCTTGTGGTCGGGGACGCCGGGGCCGGTGGCCCAAAGCGGGGCCCCGCCCATCAGATCGAAGTTGAGCTGGATTCCCTGATCTCGGGCGTAAGTAACGATCTGGTCCCAGATGCTCCACGCGCCGGCCGGGTAAGCAGCTGGGTCTGCCGCGTTGAAGTTCTTCGGGCGCTTGCGGCTGTTGGCATCAGGTGCGATCTGCTGCCACCGCACGGCGAGGCGGACCTGGGAGACACCGAGAAGCCGCAGTTGCGCGAACGTACTGGCGGGGCTGACGGTGAGGTTGAGGTCGTCCTCGAATATCGCCACCTGACTGTGACTGGCCGCAGCCGGAGTGGCGAACACGGCGCTGAGGAAGACGGCTAGCGCGGCGCTGGCCAGGATCGCGAGGCGTGTGCTGACGAAAGACAATGTGACGGTGGTGTCGACCGGACCGGTCAGGTGGCGGCGTGCCGGGCCCCGAACCGAGACAAGGCGTCCCCAGAGCGCGGACGACCTCAACTGTGCCCGGTTTCGAGGTTATCCAACGCGCGAGGGCTCACGGAGTTGCGGTCAGGGCCACGGCGGCGACGCTAATGAACCGTGACCGAGACTGGGCGGCTATGGATCGTCGGCCCGCCGGGATAAGCCCAGGACAGCTGAAGCGTGCCGCTGGCTGGCGGCGTCACGCGCGTATCGAAGTAGCCGTCGGCGTCGTCGACCGTTACCGGCTTGATCGTCTTATACGAGCCGGCTCCAGACTGCTTGAACTGGATCTGGACGACCGTGGTTCTTCCCTTGTCGAGGCCAGTGAAATGGGCCGGCCGGACGCAGCCCCAGACCTCGAGGGACTGCCCCTTGTCCGCGGAGGCAGTCGGCAGGTAGACGGGCATGCGAAACGCGTCGTACACGAATGGCTTCGGCTTGTTGTTGAGGAACTCGAGCCCGGTCGCGAAGTTGCCAACCGCCGGGTCCGCAAGCAGATACTGGTCCCATGAGGCGATCCGGGGGTTGAGCCAGCTCAAATACTCGGCCTGGTTCAAATAGGCCGCTGCTTGCTTCGGATCGACTCCCGCCACGTATGGCGGATTTGTCTTGTAGCCGTACTCGGTCGAGTACAGCGGAAACTGCGTGTTCGAGCCGTAGATGCGGTTGACCCGATCCAGCGTGGCCTCCAGCTTGGGCAGCTTCGGGAAATCGGCGTAGTCGGGTTGGGTCGGGTCCGTGACCGTTGGAGGACCCGACTGTGGGTACGGGTGCACCGCAAACCCCGACGCCTTGAACAGCGCCGGGTTCTGCCTCGCGAACTGCTTCGAGGCGGCCGCGCTATCGGGACACCCGCGCTCGGCGGCGGCGACCCCCTGCAGCACGTGGAAGGATTGGTCTACGCAGTAGAGCGCGCGTACGAATCGAAGCGGAACCATTCCCGAGAAATTGCCCGGGTTGTCACCGGTGGTGAGCCCCCGCGGTGCGATCTCGCCGATCAGGATCGTGTCGCCGCCATGGCCGGTTTCGTGCAATGCGCTCCAGGCCGCGTCGACGAGCTGGCGATACAAGGCCGGCGAGACTTCGACCGTGGAGTGGTTTATCGCTTGTGGTGCGAGCTGGGGCCCGTAGTTGGGCTCGTTCCAGATCGACCAGAAGCTCACGCGAGGTAGTGCCGCCGAGCTTCCTGGCTTGTACGCGCCGCTGTAGCGCTTCGCGACCGCTTTGACGAACAGCCCGAACTCGCGTGCGGAAGGTCTCCACTGTGGACGCGGGACCCCCGGTGGGGCGCCGGAGCCGCTGGCCCATAGCGGTGGGGGCGCAGTGATGTTGAGGTCGACGCCGACGCCGGCAGTGGCGCCGGCGCGCACGATTGCATCATAGGGCGCCCAGGCGGCTGCGGGATATGCGCCGGGAGAAGCGGCGTTGAAGTGGCTAGGGGGTACTCGAGCGGTCGCGCGGGGCGCAAGCGAGGCCCATGACATGAACACCCTCACCCGATCGACGCCGAGCTGGCGCAGTAGCTTGAACGTTCCCATCGGGTCGACGCCAAGCTGCACCGGAGCCTCGAGGATCGTCTGCATCGGGGCGTGCCTCTGGGGCGCGCTGGGCGCGGAGCTGTTGCCGCTGTTGCCACATCCAGTCGCCACGAGCATGACGATTGCCAGCAATGCAGCCGCGCCGAATCTACGACCTGGCCTGACCAAGCGAGCCAGAATAGCGACCTCCTCTGGAGCCCGGCGCAGCCTCGCGGGGCGGTAGCAGGCCCGTCGTGATCGGGCGACGCGCAGCCGCTAGTGTGATCGCGCGGTATCTGCTGACCCGCTCGCGTCGACCTATTTGAACCTGCGTCATGCACGTCCTGCTGCTGCACAATCGCTATCGCAACGAGGGCGGGGAGGAGCGAGCGGTTGCCGACTTGGCCGCCTTGCTTGAGCGGCGCGGCCATACCGTAGCGGTGCTCGAGCGTTCTAGTGCGGACACGAGCAAGCTGGGCGCCGCTCGAGCGCTGGTATCCGGCGGCGCCGGCCCTGAGCAGGTCGGCGATGCCGTGCGGAGTCTGAACGCGGATGTTGTCCACGCTCACAACGTGCATCCTCTATTTGGCTGGCGAGCGCTGGCGGCGGCGCGCGAAGCCGGCGCGCGCACGGTCCTGCATCTGCACAACTTCCGGCTTTTCTGTGCGATCGCGGTGGGATATCGAAACGGTGCTTCGTGCTTTCGCTGCCGCGGTGCCAACACACTCCCGGGGGTCGCATATCGCTGTCGCGGTTCAACCGCGGAGGCGGTCGCCTATGCGGTAGGGCTGCATCGGCAGCAGCGACCGTTGCTTGAACACGCGGATCGCATCGTTGCGGTCAGCCACGCCTCGGCGCGGCGTCTTTCTGAGCTCGGGCTGCCCCGCGGTCGCATGACGGTGCTGCCGAACTTCGTCGCTTCTGATCGCTTCGCCACTCGTACGACTGCGGGCGAGGGTGCCTACGCATTCGTGAGCGGCCGCCTGGTGGAGGAGAAGGGGGTTGACACCGCGATTGCCGCGGCTCGCGCGGCCGGGGTGCCACTCGTGATCGCGGGCGAGGGGCCCGATGAGAAGCGCTTGCGCTCGCTGGCCGATGGCGGCGATGTGCGGTTCGTGGGCCAGCTGAGCCGGGCCGCGCTGACCGATGCTCGCGCCGGGGCGGCGGTGGTGCTAGTCCCATCTCGATGCGAAGAGGCCTGTCCCTACTCGGCGTTGGATGCGCTCGCCGGCGCCATCCCGGTCCTGGTCAGCGATCGGGGCGGGCTTCCCGAGTTGGTCGGTGCCGGCGGATTGGTGCTTGCGGCCGATGACGTCGGTGCTTGGGAGCACGCGTTGTCGGACTTGTGGCACCGGCCGCAGGCCCGTCGTGAGCGGGGCGAGGCGGCGCTTGAGCAAGCCCGGAGGAGATTCGGCGAGGATCGCTACCACGAGGAACTGATCGAGATCTACAAGGCGCCTGAGGCAGGCGAGTCACCGGCAGTTGTCGGAGCAAGCAACCGGATCGATCAGTAGGGCGACCTTCAGGCTGCCGCTCGCCGCACCACCACGACCGTGTCGACCTCCTCGGCGAGGCTCCATCCCGCGGGCGGCGCCGCGCTGCGAAACAGCTCGTCGACGACGCCCGTCGGTCCCGGACTGCCGCTGCCCCCCGGTCGCTCGAGGCGGGCATCGTGAAACGCAACCGCCCCTCCCCGGCGAACATGGGGATGCCACAGATCCCAGTCCTCCCGGCAGCCCTCCGGGCTGTGGTCGCCGTCGATGAACACGAGATCGACCTCGCCGCCGGTCCAACTGCGGCCGACATCCTGGCTGCGGGCGATGTGCCAGCGGGTCATCGGTCCGCTGTGGCGGGCTTCGCGCCACACGGCCATGCGCGCGGCGACGGGAACCGTGGACCAGTTGGCGGGCAGTGCCCAGCCGCTGTCGTCGACGTACGGATCGACCAGGTGAAGCTCGGCGCCGGCGGCCATCGCGCGGCACAGCACGACCGCCGAGGAGCCCTCATAGACGCCGATCTCGACCACGCGCGCAGCCGGGCCGGCCAGTCGCGCTAGCACGTCCGCCTCCGCCGGCGAGTGCATCGTTCGCGGCGGAATCAGGCCGAGCGCAAGCGCCATGGCACGCAGCGCCGGCTGGTCGCGCACGCCGTTGGGGACGGCGCTTCGGATCGACTGCGGAAGCGGCACGGCGGGCGACGATACAAGGCGTTGCTAACGCAGGTTTCCGGGCAATCGCCCTAACCTGTCTGCCGATGAGACCCCGATCGCCAGCTGTGATCGCCGCTGCGACGCTGCTCGCAGTCTGCCTGCTTGCGGCAGCACCCGCCTCCGCCCGGGTGTCCAAGCCGGTGATCGACTGCAACACGAACTCCCGCCTGACGCATACCTACACCGAGGCTCAGCTGCGTACTGCACTCAACACGATGCCGGCAGACATCAAGGAATACACCAATTGCTACGACGTGATCCAGCGCGCGCTGCTCGCCGAGATCGGCGGGATCAAGGCCGACGGTGGGGGTACTGGTGGCGGGGGATCGTCGTTTCTGCCCACGCCCCTGCTGATCGTGTTGGGCGTCCTAGTGGTCGGCGCCGGTGTGCTTGCGGTGATCGCGCGCCGCCGGGCCCCCTCCTGAGCACCGGCGGCACGCGTCACTCACAGCTGGCTGGCCCCTCAGCGAACCTTGATGTTCTGGGTGCGGCTGAGGAAGCCGCTCCATGCGAGCCTCACCTGGCCGCTGGATGGGAACGTCATGTGGGTATCGAAGTAGCCCCGCTTATTGGTGATCGGGACGGTCTTGAGCGTCTTCCAGGCGCCCTTGGACCCGCTGCGGAACTGGATCGCCACCGACTGGCGAGTCGATGCGAAGTGCGCGGGCCGCGCGCCACCCCACACCTCGATGCCGCGGCCGCGCCGCGTCGAGGTGACCGGCAGGTACAGCGGCATCCGGAACGCGTCGAATGCCGGCTTGGGCTTGCGATTGTTGAACTCCAGGCCGCTGGCGAAGCTCCCACTGGGTGGATCGACGAGCAAGTACTGCTCATAGCTCGAGATCCGCTTCTGCTTGTAGCTGATGTACTCGCCCCAGTTGTCGTAGAAAGCCTGGTTGGCGAGGCTGACACCAGCGTGGTCTGGCGGCTTGCTCCGATAGCCGTATTCAGTGCTCCAGATCGAGTAGTGCTTGCCCGAGCCGTAGATTCGGTTGAGGCGGTCGAGCACGCCCGCGAGTCGGCCGACCTCCGGCAGGTCCGTGAAATCGGGGTCGCTACGGCCCGAACCGTTCAGGTTGGTCGGAACGTTCGGCGCGGCTGGCCGTGACTGGGATGCGTAGGGGTGGTCGGAAAACCCGCCGGCCGAGAACAGCGCCGGGTTCTGTCGGCGGAAGGCACGCGAGCCTCCGGCGGTGGTCGGGCAGCCGCGTGCGCTCGCGGCTGATCCACGGAGCTGGCGGTAGTGCGAGTCGACGCAGTACAGGGCGCGCAGGAAGCGCAGCGGCTTGACGCCCTGGAAGCTGCCGATCCCGTGGTCGAGGCCCCGCGGTGCCGTTTCGCCGATCAGGATGGTGTCGCGACCGGGCTTGTGGCCGCTCTGCGACAGACCGGCCCAGGCGTGGCTGAGCAGCCCGCGGTAGAGCGCGGCGCCAACCTCGATCGAGTCATGATTGGTGGTCTGCGGCGCGAGGTCATAGCCGTAGTTGGGCTCGTTCCAGATCGACCAGAAGTTGATCCGCGGCAGCCCGTGATAGTGGCCGCTGTAGCGCGTGCCGACGGCCTTGGCGAACGCGCCGAACTGCGTTGCCGAGGGCTTCCACTGCAGGTGGGTGCCCTTGGGCATGCCCGGGCCGGTGGCCCACCTGGGTGCTGGGCCCGTGAGCATGAGGTCCAGACCGATGCCGTCGGTCTGGGCCACGCGGGCGATCGTGTCGTAGATCGCCCAGCCCTGGTACGAGGCCGGGTCACCGCCCTTGAAGCCCCTCGGGGCCTTGGTGGAATTGGGGCTCGGAGCGAGCGCGACCCACGGGACCGAGAGTCGCACGCGGGTCACACCGAGCGACCTGAAAGTCGCCAGCGTTCCGACCGGATCCGCCTTCATCAGGGCGTCGTCCTGGATGATCGTCTCCTGAGTGCTTGAGGCGGATGCCGCCGTGGCGTGGAGCCCGGCGACAAGCGTCAAAAGCGCGGCGATTGGAAGTAGTCGTCTGAATCTGAGCATAAAAAAGGAACCAATCTCCGGTTGCGAAGTTGCGTTGAACACGCCCTGTCTACACTGGCGACGTGGCTTCGAAACGTCAGATTCACGTCGGCAGCGTGCCAATCGGCGGTGGCGCACCGGTCGCCGTACAGACCATGACGAAGACTGAAACGGCTGATCTTCGGGCGACCATGGACCAGGTTAGACGGGTCGCCGAAGCGGGCGCCGACATCGTGCGCGTGGCGGTCCCTCGCGAGAAGGACGTCGAGGCGCTGAAACAGATCGTGCAGGACTCGCCGATCCCCGTGATCGCCGACATCCACTTCAACTACACGCTGGCGCTGAAGTCGCTGGATGCCGGTGCTCACTGCGTTCGCCTGAACCCCGGCAACATCGGGGGTCCCGATAAGGTCGCCCAGGTGACGGCGCGTGCGACCGAATTGGGCACACCGCTGCGCGTGGGGGTGAACTCCGGCTCGCTGCCCGCGCACCTGCGTCAACTCGAGTACGACAACCCGGTCGACGCGCTGGTGAACGCGGCGGTAGAGACCGTCGAGCTGATGGAGCGCCTGGACTTTCAGAACTTCAAGGTGTCGATGAAGTCGACCTCGGTGCCGAACACGATCGCCGCCAACCGACTGCTGGCGGAGCGGATTCCGTATCCGCTGCACCTCGGCGTCACAGAGGCGGGCACGAAGTGGTCTGGATCGTTGAAGTCGGCAGTCGGGCTCGGCACTCTTTTGGCCGACGGGATCGGCGACACGATCCGGATCTCGCTGTCGACCTTCCATGCCGAGGAAGAAGTCAAGGTCGCGTGGGAGATTCTTAAGGCGCTGAAGCTCCGCGAGCGCGGTCCGGTGCTGATCGCTTGCCCGACCTGCGGACGTCTGCAATTCGACATGGACTCTGTCGTCGCCGAGGTGGAGCGGCGGTTGCAGGCCTATGAGGATCCGATTGAGGTATCGGTGCTCGGCTGCGCGGTGAACGGGATCGGCGAGGCGCGCCACGCCGACTTCGGCATCACCGGCGCGAAGGACATGGGAATGATCTACTCCCGGGGCGAGCCTCTCAAGAAGGTGCCGACCGAACGTCTGGTGGACGAGCTGTTCGCCGAGATCGACCGCTACTACGAGGCCGGCAAGAAGGTCGTGCTTGACGAGGAGCGGGCTGCCGAAGCCCGCCAGTGGCTATCGGAGAACGAGGACAGCACGGCGATGACGCCGGAGCGGATCGCCCGGATGGAAGCGGAGGCCGCGCGGCTGGATGAGGACGTCTCGCCGGTGGCCGGGCGGCGGTTCACCCGGGCCTGAGCTGCGTCGTTCGGGCTGCCCGGGCCCGAAAAACCTCATTGAGGGAGGGAATAGGGGCGGGTTAGGGGCCCGCGTAGGGTGCATGACGCGACAATGGCTCCGACCCGGGGGACGCGTGTCGTGCCATGCACCTAGGCGGTGCGCCACACGACACACTTCGGCTGCTGACGATCGATTGTCGCGTCATGCACCCCGGTCAACCCTTCCATCCGCTCCTTCAAAGAGCCGTTGACGTTCGGCCCCGAAAACCCGAAGCGTCAGTAGACCCGCTCGATCGGCACCAGCGGCGTATCCAGCCCGTGCTTGACCCCGTATGCCTGCATGTAGACCGCGTACCCCAGGTCCATCGCCAACAGCAGCGCCACCGTCGCGATCGCCAGGCGCCGACGGTCCTTGATCACGTGCCCGGCGGCGATGTAGAACACCGGCGCGGCGAGGAAGATCACGCGCCCCCAGTCGAGCGCGAACGTCATCGACACCACGCATAGCGCCACCAGCACGAGGCTTCGCCGCGCGAATCGCAGGGTCAATAAGGCGAACGGTGCCACGACCCAGATCGGGCCGAACACGTAGGCCATCCGTCGCGCCTCAGTCTTCCAGCCGCCGCCCTCCAACGCCTCCTTGATCACGTTCCAGCGGGCGCTGATCAAGGTCCCGGGCCACTCTTTGCCGCGGGCGTCGATCGACGTGCGCATGAACAGGTAGAGGATCGCCGGCAGCGCCGAGACGATCGCGGTGTCCTTCAACGCCTGCCGATCGAACAGCCGCTCGGCCCACACCGCGTACGCGAACGGGATCAGGAACAGGCTCGATTCGCGCACGGTGGCGCCGATCAGCATCGTGATTCCGAGCGCCAGCTTCTGGCGGCGCACGATGAACAAGGTGCCGAGCGTCACCACCAGCAGCGACTCCGGGTCGACGTTGCGGCCGTGGCGCAGGATCACGACCAGCGCCGCCGGCGACAGCACCAGCCCGACCACCAGCGCAACCGAGAGCCGCGGTCCGACGTCGAAGATCCGAAGCAACGTGAACAGCACGCCGCCGGTCGCGGCAAGCGACAGGCACGCGAGCAACGTGAACGACGCCGTGTGCGAGAAGGGCAGCACGTGCACCACCCAGGGGACGGCGATGCGGTAGGCGTAGGGGAACGTGTGCGGCCCGCCCGGATGGGTCGCCATCCGCTCGTAATAGGGGTCGTCGCCCCGCAGACCGGACTCGTGCTTGAGCACCGCGTCGGCCAGCAGCGTCGCCGCAAGGCACAGCAGACCGACGGCGACGGCGGGCGGCACTCGGCGCGCGGTCGACAGCAGCGAGTCGCTCGGGCGCAGCGAAGGGCGCTTGTCGAGCGCCTGGGTCGAGGCTGGTGGGGCGTCAGCGTTCAAGGCACGGCGCTGGGCCCGCTTGGCGGCGGGCCCAGGTCATCTGCTCGGGTCGGGGTCGACCCAGGCTAGCTGGAAGCGGCCGAGAATCCCTCCGCTACCTTCGCCCAATTGACGACGTTCCACCAGGCGTCGAGGTAGTCGGGGCGGCGGTTCTGGTAGTTGAGGTAGTAGGCGTGCTCCCACACGTCGACGCCCAGCAGCGGCGTGTTGCCGTCGCTGATCGGGTTGTCCTGGTTGGCGGTGGAGACGATCGCCAGTCCGGAGCCGTCGTGGATCAGCCACGCCCAGCCAGAGCCGAAGCGCTTGACGCCGGCGTCCTTGAACTGCGCCTTGAAATCGTCGAATGAGCCGAATGCAGAATCGATCGCGGAACCCAGGTCGCCGTCGGGCGCGCCGCCGCCGTTGGGGCTCATCCACTCCCAGAACAACGAGTGGTTGTAGTGCCCGCCGGCCTGGTTGCGGACGCCGGTCGCCTTGTCACCAAGCGAGCCGAGGTTCTTGAGGACCTCTTCGACCGGCTTGTCAGCCCATTCAGTGCCCTCGAGCAAGCCATTGGCGGCGTTCACGTAGGCCTGATGATGCTTATCGTGATGAAGGTGCATCGTCGCTTCATCGATGGTGGGCTCAAGCGCGTTGTAGTCATACGGGAGGGGCGGCACTTCGTAGGCCATACGTTCTCCTTGCACTTGTCGATGATTGAGCTGAAGGTAGTCCTATCAGACGGAAGGTGGTCGCTGGAACGCGTACGCCCCGTGGGCGCGGGGATCGCGACGCGGAGCGCCCCGGGTACGCTTCGCCAGTGAACGCCCTGTGACCCGCCTCTCCGAGTATTTCCTTCCCACCGAACGCGAGCCCCCCGCCGACGCGGAGGCGATCTCGCACAAGCTGATGGTCCGCGCCGGCCTCGTCCGGCAGGTCGGATCGGGCCTGTGGAGCTGGTTGCCGGCCGGCTGGCGCATACACGAGCGGGTCGTGCAGATCGTGCGCGAGGAGATGAACGCGATCGGTGGCCAGGAGATGCTGATGCCGGTCCTGCACCCCGCCGAGCCCTGGCGTCGCACCGGGCGCTACGACATCGAGGAGCTGTTCAAGCTCAAGGACCGCCGCGGCGCCGACATGGTGCTCGCGATGACCCACGAGGAGATTGTCACCGGGCACGTCGCCGCGGCCGTCCGGTCATACCGCGACCTGCCGCTGATCCTCTACCACTTCCAGGTCAAGGAGCGCGATGAGCCCCGCCCACGCGCCGGCGTGCTGCGGACGCGGGAGTTCATCATGAAGGACGCGTACACGTTCGATCGCGACCGCGAGGGGCTCGACGTCGCGTACGACAAGCACGTCGTTGCGTACGACCGGATGTTCGATCGGCTCGGCCTGGAGTGGTACCGGGTGGAGGCGGACGTCGGGATGATGGGCGGCACCGGCGCCCACGAGTACATGGCGCCCTGCGCGGCGGGCGAGAACGACGTGGCGCTCGCCGGTGGCTACGCGGCGAACCTCGAGGTCGCAAGCGCCGACGCCCAGGCCGTACAGCTGCCGCCCCCGCTGGACGCGCCCCAAGAAGTGCAAACCCCCGGGATGACGACGATCGACGCCGTCGCGCAGGAGCTGCAGGTCGGCGCCGGCGGACTGCTGAAGGCCTTCCCGGTGATCGTCGACGGCGACGCGATGAAGGTCGTCGTCGTGCGCGGCGATCACCGCGTCAACGAGGTCAAGCTCGCGCTGGCGCTGGGCAGCGAGTTTCGACCCGCTCACCCGGAAGAGGTATCGGCGCGCCTCGGACCGCCCGGGTTCATCGGTCCGGTCGGAACCGATCTGCCGATCCTGCTCGACGAGGCGGTCGGTCCGGGCGGTTACGTGACCGGCGCCAACAAGGTGGACCTGCACCTGCGCGGGGTTGAGCCGGGCCGCGACTTCCCGTTCGATTCGGTCGACGTCAGGACCGTGGTAGACGGCGACACGGTCGCCGGCGCGGCCGTGCGGATCGAGCCGGCGATCGAGGTGGGGAACATCTTCAAGCTCGGTACGCGGTACTCGGACCCGCTGGGCGCCAAGTACCTGGACGAGTCCGGCAAGGAGCAGCTGATCTGGATGGGGTCCTACGGCTTCGGGCCGGCGCGGGCGACGGCCGCGGCGGTCGAGCAGTACGCCGACGAGCACGGGATCTCTTGGCCGCGCTCGATGGCGCCGTTCGACGTGGAGATTGTGACGCTGGGGCAGCCCGGAAGCGAGGAGCGCGAGCTGTCTGACCGCCTCTACGGCGAGCTCGAGGACCTCGGCCTGCAAACGCTGTACGACGACCGCGACGCAGGGCCGGGCGAGAAGTTCGCCGACGCCGAGCTGCTCGGATGCCCGCTGCGGATCACCATCGGCCGCCGTACGCTGGCGGCCGGCGAGCTCGAAGTTCAGATCCGGCGCGGGATGGAGAAGCGCAGCGTTCCGATCGAGGGCGCTGCGGAGGCCATCGAAGCGCTCTGGCGGGAGCTTCCGTAGCGCGGGGCATTGGGTCCGGGCGCGTGAGCGACGGGATCTCCAAGCGCCGCCTGTTCGGGATCGATCGCTCGGGCCCGCCGCCCGACGCGACGTTGTCGGGCCACCCGCTGCACCCGTGGACGATCCCGAACATCATCGGGTACCTGCGCCTGGCGGGGATCCCCGTGTTCCTGATCGTCGCCCTGTCGAGCGACAACGGCCACAGCGCGCTGAGCGCGGTGCTCTTCGCCGTGATCGGATGGGCGGACTACCTGGACGGCTTCGCCGCCCGGCTCACCGGCCAGTACAGCCGGCTGGGGGCGCTGCTGGATCCGATCGTCGACCGGCTCCTGGTGGTCTCGGGGATGGTGGTCTGCTGGCACTTCGAGCTGCTGCCGCGCTGGGCGATCGCGATCGTGATCGCGCGCGAGGTGTTCATGCTCGTGCTCAGCCGCTACGCGCTGCGACACGGCGTCGACGTCAAGATCAACTGGGCCGGGCGCCTCGGCGTCGCGCCGATCATGGGCGCGCCGTTCTTCGCGATGGCCGGGGTTCACTGGCTCGCGCTGATCATGCTCTACGTCGGCATGGCGCTTGGGCTGCTGGCCACGGCGCTGTACGTGCGGCGCGGCCGGCAGGAGCTCCGCGAACGCCGGGGCGCGTGACATTTCCGCAACATCCGGCCAAACTCTCAAGCTGAGCTTGACCCTATGGGGTCGCGGGCTATACTCGCTGACTCGTCAACCCGACGCTGGGGGTCCCATTCCCATGGATACGTTTCCCGACCTCGGCTCACTGAGCGATCAGGAGCTCAAGGAGCTCATCAAACAGCTGACCGAGGAGGAGATGGAGATTTCCTACAGGCGCCGGATCCTGCACGGGAAGATCGACATCCTCCGAGCCGAGCTCGTAAATCGCCTTCGCAAGAAGGACGAGAGCGGCGAGCTGATCATCACCGGCGCGGACGTCCAGCAGCTCACCGACATCCTCGCCGGCCGGGTACCGACCGAAGGCGAATGAGCGTCCGTGGGCGCCAGGAGGGTTACCGGTAGGTGGCCCAGCACTGCCCCGAGTGCGGATTTGGCAACGCAGATGGCGCTAACTACTGCCAGCGCTGCGGAGCCTTTCTGGGGGGCAACGAGCAGTCCTCCGGCGACACCACTGCCGCATACAAGATCGGCGAGACCGGCGAGATCGAGGAGATCGACCTCGAGGCGGTCGCGGCGAGAGGGGCCGCGCTGGTGATCAGAGCCGGGGGCGGCCGGGCCGGGGAGAGCTTCGCGCTGCAGGGCGACCGCATGACCGTTGGCCGGCGCCCCGACTCCGACATCTTCCTCGACGACGTCACCGTGTCTCGCGACCACGCCGTGATCGTCCACCGAGCCCACGACTACTACCTCGACGACTGCGGCTCGCTGAACGGCACCTACGTCAACCGCAAGCGGATCGAGTCCCATCGGCTGACCGACGGCGACGAACTCCAGGTCGGCAAGTACAAGCTCGCGTTCCTGAGCAGGTAATGGCGACCCCCGAGACAACCGACCCGGCGATGGCGCTGCCCGAGCCTCCTGAGGCCCCCTCGGAGCCGCCCCGCCAGAAGGCAGTCACGATCGGCGCCGTTTGCAAGGCGCTGGTCCAGGAGTTCCCCGACATCTCGATCTCCAAGATCCGCTACCTCGAGGATCAGAAGCTTCTCTCGCCACGGCGCACGCAGGGCGGGTATCGGCTCTACACCCAGACGGACATCCAGCGGCTGCGCACGATCCTGCGCCTGCAGCGCGACGAGTTCCTGCCGCTGCGTGTGATCCGCCAGGAACTCGCGGGCGGGCGCACCGACCGGGAGGTCGCCCCCTCGGGCGACGGCCGCGCGCTGCGGCGCACGATGGTGACCACCCGCGACGCTGGAGCGCTGTACTCGCTCGAGGACGTCGTCGAGGAGACCGGCGCCGACCCGACGCTGGTCCGTGAGCTGGTCGAGTTCGGCGTGATCAAGGGCGACGTCAGAGGCGGGACGCGCTACTACGACGAGACCGAGCGGGAGATCGTCCGCGCCGTCTCGGAGCTGGCCCGCTATGGCGTCGGCGGCCGCAATCTGCGCGTGTTCCGCAGCTCTGCCGACCGCGAGGCCCAGCTGCTTCAGAGCATCCTCGCCCCGGCCCTGCGCTCGCGCAATCCCGAGCGCCGCAAGGAGGCGATTGAGGCGCTCGAGAACCTCGCCTCGGTGACGACGCATCTGAGGCACCTGCTGCTGATCCGCGACCTGCGAAGCATCGTCAGCTAAGAATTCCGACGGTGAGCACCGTCGACCTCCGAAAGCTCGTCCGCGACATCCCGGACTTTCCGCGGCCAGGAATCGTCTTCAAGGACATCACGCCGCTGCTGCTGGACCCCGCCGCGCTCGACCAGGCCGTGTCGGAGCTGGCGGCGCTCACGCGCCCGCTGTCAGTGGACCTGGTGGTGGCTGCCGAGGCGCGAGGGTTCATCCTCGGCGCCGCGCTTGCACGCGAGCTGGGCGCGGGCTTCGTGCCCGCGCGCAAGCCGGGCAAACTGCCCAGTGAGACCGTCAGCGCCGAGTACACGCTCGAGTACGGGATCGACGCGCTGGAGATGCACGCCGACGCCCTGGCAGGCGGCACGAGGGTCCTTGTACATGACGACCTGCTCGCCACCGGAGGGACGGCAGCCGCAGTTTGCAAGCTGGTCGGGGAGCTCGGAGCGGTTGTGGCCGGCTGCGCCTTCCTGGTCGAGTTGACCTTCCTCGGCGGACGAGCGCGACTGGCGCCGCACGAGGTGCTGGCGGTGATCGACTACTCCGCCTGACCCGATGCCGACGACCACCTATAAACGGACGATTGCCGCGCCCCCGCAACGCGTCTGGTCGATGCTCGAAGACCCACACCACATGCCTCGGTGGTGGCCCGGCGTGACGCGAATGGAGGGCGTCGACGACGACCGCTGGACGCAGGTGTTCATGACCAGGCACGGCCGCCCGGTGCGGGCTGACTTTCATCTGACGCTATCCGAGCCGCTGCGGCGCCGGGTGTGGGAGCAGGAGGTGGTCGGGACGCCGTTTGAGCGGGTACTCGACGAGTCGGTCATCGAGGTGACGCTCGAGCCGGCCGACGGCGGCACTGAGGTCACGATCGCGCAGCGCCAGAAGCTGCGCGGCTACTCGCGCACTGGCGGGTTCATGTTGCGTCGCGCGACCAAGGGCAAGCTGAAGGAGGCGCTGGAGGGCCTGGAGCGAGTCTGCGTCTGAGTCGTCAGGAGAGGCCCTTGAGGGCTCCCTGCAGGACGATCGTTCCGGGTGACTTCGGGTTCTGCTGAGTTTCCTTGGTGACCAGCAGCTGGCTGAAGTGACCGGCGTTGGTCGGCAGCGCACTCTCGGCCTGGAGCACGCCGTCTGAGCCGACCGCCGGGTTGACGAAGCCGAGGATGTGGTTGTCCTTCGCGGACTTGTAAAGCCAGACCGCGTAGGCGTCGTGCTTGCCGTTGGCCGGAAGGTTCTGGGCGCGGATCGCGATCCCGGTGTTCTTGCCCTGCTTGAGCACCAGCGCGACGCCGACGGGCTTGGTCGCGGCGGCGGAGTTGGGAGCGGTCAGGTTGATCTGCGCCACGAGTTTCGCGCCGTTGGCAGCGGTCGTCGATGTCGATGTCGATGTCGATGGCGTCGAGCTCGTCGTCGGCGTCGAGGACGTCGAAGCAGGCTGAGAGGCGGTGGTCGTGGTGCTCTTCTTGCTGCCACCGTTGCTGAGCAGTGCGATCACGACGACCGCGGCGACCACAACCAGCGCGCCGAGCGACAGCAGGATGATCCCGCCGCGGCGGGAGCTGGGCCGCGCGGCGAGGCCGCGTGGCTGCGAGGCGCCGGCCGCTGCGGCGGCGGGCGCAGGCGACGGCTCGGCACCGGCGGCGGTCGCGGGAGCCGGCTCAGCGGCTGCGACGGACGCGACCGCGGGCTCGGGCTCGCGCCCCCCCTCCGTGGGGACCTCGGGCAGCGGACTTACGGCGATCGGCTCGAGCTCGGACGCCAGCACGCGAGCCCACGCCCGCTCGCTCGCCGACTGCCCAAGGCGCTGGCGGGTGTCCTCGCTCACCTTCGCCGGCAGCTGACCGAGCAGGTAGTCGGTGATCAGCGCCCGGCGTTCGGGCGGCACGCGCGTCTGCGGGCCAAGCGCGTCGAACGCCGAAAGCGCGCGCTCGCGCACGCCGGCGCGGTCGATCGACAGCATCCGCGCGATCTCGTCATACGTCCGGCCGCGCTTGAGGACCAGCTCGAGAACGGCGCGCTGATCGGCCGGCAAGCTATCCAGAGAAGCCATGGCGATCACAGGGTAGCGGTGGCGCGTAAGACCGCGGTCCGCTCCCCGCCCCCGGCAGGACGGTGAGTGGTCCCCACCATGAGTTCCATCCCATTCGAGCTGCCCCTGGCGGCGTCGTGCTTCGTCCTCGTCGGCTCGCGCAGCGCTGCTGCGCTTCACCTCCTGCGTCCTCGCCCGCCATCCGCCAGTGACACCTCTCGGTGGGACGAAACTCACGGCGAGAACCACTATCGTGCCCGCGCCTATGCAGCCAAAGCTTCCGGCCAACCTCCCTGCGATGGTCGAGCTCGGGTTCGACGGTCTCTACGGCCTCGAGCTGATCGAGCTCACCGACGAGGTCGTCCGCGGCCGCGTGGCCGTGCGCGACGACCTCAAGCAGCCCGCCGGCCTCGTCCACGGCGGCGTACACGCCGCCATCGCCGAGTCGCTGGCCTCGTTTGGCACCGCGATCGCGGTCCTACCGCAGGGCAAGCTGGCGATGGGGCTGTCCAACCAGACGAGCTTCCTGCGTCCAATTACCGAGGGCGTAATCGATGCAAAGGCGACGCGGCGGCACCGCGGGCGCACGACCTGGGTATGGGAGGTTGAGATCTTCGACGACCAGGCGCGCCTGTGCGTCCTCTCGCGCGTGACGATCGCCGTCAGAGACGCCTAGGCGCGGCGCCCCTCCAGGCGATCACTCCAGGCCCAACCATGAGACGAACCCTGTGGTCACTGTTGCTCCCGGTGATCTTGCTGCCGGTCGGCTGGCCGCATCACCTCGTGCTGGGGGTCACCGACTCGCCAGGAGACGCGCGCTCGTTGCGATCGCACGCCCGCGTCGACGCCCGCTACCAGTACCTGTCCGGAGGAGTCAACACCGGCGATGACTGGACGCACTGGAACCCGAACGGCACGTTCGCCTCGATGTACGTGCGCGAGTCGATCGCCCAGCACATGATCCCGGTGCTGACGTTCTACGAGCTGCTTCAGTCAAAGCCGTCGGTCGGTGGCGACGAGGGCGCCCGGGATCTGTCAAACCTTCGCAACCGGGCGACGATGCGGGCCTACTGGGCCGATTACAGCCTGCTGCTGCGAAGGGTCGCGCAGTCGGCGGGCGGGCACACCGTGGTGATCCACGTCGAGCCCGACTTGTGGGGGTACCTGGAGCAGGCGCGCGCGACGAAGCTCGCTCGCTCCTTCGCCCAGCGCCTGATCGCGCTGCGGAACAGGCTTGCGCCCCACGCGCTGCTCGCCTGGCACCTGAGCACCTGGGGAACGGGGGAGGACCCCACCTACTCCAAGCCCTCTGCCGCGCACATGGACGCGCTCGCGGCAAAGTCGGCGGGGTTCTACGAGTCGCTGCACGCGCACTTCGACCTGGTCTTCAACGACGTCACCGATCGCGACGCCGGCTTCTACCAGCACGTCGAGAACAACCCGCACACGAGGTGGGGGTCGGCGGACTTCGTCCGCCACGACGAGTACATCGCCGGATTCACGCGCCGGACCCACGAGGCTGTGGTCCTGTGGCAGCTGCCGGTCGGCGACACACACCTCAACGACACCTGGGATCACTACCGCGACAACCGGCTGCAGTGGTGGCTGGGCAATCCGACCGGCGGCCACCTGAAAGCCACTCGCGACGCCGGCGTCGTCGGCCTGCTGTTCGGCGGCGGCGCCGACGGCACCACCGAGGCCACCACCGACGGCGGGTTCTTCTACCGCCTCGGGCTCCGGTACGAGGCACACCCGCTCACGCTCGGCAACCCCTTCCGACGTCCCTAGCTCGCGCCCGCCACGGCTAATGGCCAGGCGCGCCGCGACCCAGCCAGAACTGCGCGAACTCCGCCAGCCGTGGATCGCTGGGGTCGCGCACGCTGACCGCGTGAGCCCAGGCGAGCCCGTCCACGCCGATCGTGCCCGGGCGACGGGCGAGGATCACGGCCTGCCCGGCGGCGGCGAGCGCAGGTGTGAACGGGGAGGCGAGCCTGAGCGCGAGCGCCCGCAGGCCGGGCGGGGGCTTTCGCGATCCGTACATGAACACCACGTTGCCGTTCTCGAGCGCCTGCAGCAACTCGTCGTCGTTCAGCTCGGCCTCGTCCCGGGTGACCGGCTCGGGGACGTGAGCGCCGCTTGTGGGCGGGTCCGAGTCGTACTCGGGGCGCCTGGCCCCGGGCTTCAGATGCGCCGCTCCAAGGTCTGGGAAGGCGCTGCCGGGGCCGGTCTGCGTGATCGACACGCCCGCCTGGTCGCGGCCGGCGAAGAAGCCCGACAGCAACGCGATCAGCCCTAACGACAGGGCCAGCGAAGCGACGATGATTGCTACGCGCTCGAGCGCGGTGGTCGCGAACTTCACCCAGCCGCGCGGACTGCGCGCTTGCTCGAGCCGCGTGACCGGCCGCGGCGGCCGTTGCCGGGAGAGCCGCTGGCCGCGGCGGACAGCTCCTCGATCGCGGAGCGCAGGTCGTCCGTCAGGTCCTCGACGTCGGCGAGCGCGTCGTAGTCGGCCGTGAACCCGAAGTTGAGCTGCCCGTTGTAGCTCATGATCGCGATCCCCAGGGCGGTGTTCTCGGCAAGCGGCACCATCGGGTACAGCGCCTCGAGCTCGCGACCCAGCATGTACAGGGGGTGTTGCGGTCCCGGCACGTTCGTCACCACGAGGTTGAACAGACGCTGGCGGGCCTGGAGCCGGGCGGCCTGGGCCATGATCGTCGGCGGTGCAAAGCCCGACAGGCCGGTGAGCACCTGTGCGCCGACGGCCTGGCCGGATTCCTTGATGCCTTGCATGGCGTGGCTGATCGTCAGCAGCCGTTCGACGGGGTCGGTCATCCCGACCGGAAGCGGCGCCCACATGGCGGCGACCCTGTTGCCCAGGGCACCGCGTTCGACGTCGGCGCGCACCGATACCGGGACCATCGCCTTGAGCACGAGGTCGCCGGTGGGGTGGCCGTTGCGGCGCAGATAGCGACCCAGCGCGCCGGAGACCACGGCCAGCACGACGTCGTTGACGGTGCCGCCAAGCGAGTTCTTGATCGCCTTGAACTCAGCAAGGTCGCCCTGCACCCAGGTGAACCGGCGATGCGGCCCGATCCGGACGTTAAACGGGCTCGGCGGCGCCGCCTGCAGTCCCGCCCAGGCCATCGCCCCGACGCCCACCAGCGCCCCGCCCACCCGCTTGGCAACCGCTCGAGGTCCCCGCAGCGTCGCGCGTACGCCTCGCGCCACCTCGCCGGGTACGGTCCCTCGCTCGACCACCGCGTCAGCAAACAGCTGCGCCTTGGTCGGCAGCGGTCGTGGGATCCACTCGCTCTCGGGTTGCGAGACCGGCATCGGGTCGGGCGAGGAGTCGAACAGCACCGTGGCGATGTCGACGCCCGAGACTCCGTCGACGAGCGCGTGGTGAGTCTTGCTAAGTAGCGCAAATCGGCCGCCGTCGAGGCCCTCGACGAGCCAGATCTCCCAAAGCGGGCGGTTGCGGTCAAGCGCCTGGGAGAAGATCCGGCCGGCCAGCCGCTTGAGGTCGGCCTCGGCGCCGGGTCGCGGCAGCGCCGTGTGGCGCACGTGATACGTCAGGTTGAAGTGTGGGTCGTCGACCCACACCGGCCGCCCCTGGTTGAAGGGTACGAACGCCAGCCGCTGTCGGTAGCGGGGAACCAGATGCAGGCGCAGGCCGATCTGATCGACCAGCTCGGGGTATGAGGGCGCCTTTCCCTCGAACACCATGCATCCGGCCACGTGCATGTGCGCTGCATCGCGCTCGAGGTGCAGGAAGGAGCTGTCCAAGCCCGTCAGCCGATCCGGATTGGCCATTGGGCGGATTCTTGCAGGCGGCCTCATCCACCGCGCTTCGCCTAACGCATCTGCGCTATCCGTCCAGGAGTGTGACGTGCCTCACACTCATCCGGGCCGATGGCTGCTTCCCTCATCGGCTGATTCGACCTGCCTAGTCGCTGCTGCCCGGTGCGGTGGTGAACGGGGAAACGATGCCGGGCTTTCCGGGGCACCAAGCCCTACGGCCCGTCTGAGGGCGAATCGATTGCCGCAATACCAGCGGCATTCGTAGCGGCCTGAGCACGCGAGATGCGTGCGCTTCTCAGGTCGCGAGCCCGTCACGCCCCGTAGGCACGTGGTCGAAGTACACAGGAGGTCCTCGTTTTGAGGCCCAAGCTGAAAACGCGCACGTCGCGGCGCATTTATGCGGCGACGTTCGCGCTGATGCTGGCAATTCCGGCTACGGCGGTCGCGCTCACCGTCGCGCACAACGACACCCAGAGCGCAATCCAGGCAAAGCTCAACCGTCACCACGTGTCCTACGGGCAGCCGGTGACGATCAGCGGCACCGCTGCGCCCGCACGACCGGGCCAGAGGCTGACGCTCGAGTACGCCGCGGCCGGCGCGACGCATTGGCGTCCGTTGGCCTGGACCAGGGTCCGCCGCAACGGCCACTTCCGCGTCGCCGCGCGGCTGCGGCGCACGGGGCTGGTGAAGGTCCAGGGACCCGCCATCGCGCCGTCGGCGCCCGGCGCGCTGCCCACCGCCACCGCGGCGGCGAGCACGGCGCAGACGGTCACCGTCGCCGCCAAGTTCCACGTGGCAGAGCAGTCGGTGAGCCAGGTCGACGGCCACTGGTCGCCGGTCCGCGGCAAGCTGCTCCCGGCCGTGTCCGGCCGCTTCGTCCGACTGGAGGGTCTGTCCCACGGCCGCTGGCGCCTGCTGTCGAGAGCGCGCACCGGCGCCCATGGCGGCTTCGGCCTGCAGGCCAAGGGCGCAAGCCCCGGTCAGCAACTGCGAGTGCGGTTTCGCGGCGACCGCCTGAACACGCCCTCGCGTAAGGCCGCCGGGCAGACGATCGTCTTTCACGAGTCGATCGCGTCCTGGTACAACGACGCCGGCAACACGGCGTGTGGCTTTCACGCCTTCTACGGCGTCGCCAACACCAGCCTGCCCTGCGGCACCAAGGTGGTGTTCCGCAACGGTGGCCGTGAGGTGACCGCAACCGTCGACGACCGTGGCCCGTTCGTCGGCGGACGCACCTGGGACCTGAACCAGAACACCGCCGCTGCCCTCGGGTTCGGCGGGGTCGGTCCGGTCCTTTCCAGCCGTTAGGCGTCAAGCGAGCGCAGTCGCACCGTCGGTGCTCATGCCGGCGGTGCGGCAGCCTCGCTGGATCTGCAGCGCACGAACTAGCTATCCGCTCACCATCTGAAGTTGGACGAGGACCAGCGCAGCCACGACGCAGCAGAACGCCTTAATGAGCCAGACAGGCAGGACAAGCTCGCCGTCCGGGTCCCGCTGCGTGGGGTCCTCTCCTAGATCGTGAATGGTGCTTCGGCAATGTGGGCACTCCATCTGACGGCCCTCCGTGATCGAGCACCCGGCCCCCGGCTCCGTCAGCGACCAGGTCGTAGTAGTGCGCCACTACCCGCCGGCCAGACGGTGTCCATCGCGACTCCCCCGGTACGTGCTGCAACCGAAAACCGTCTCTAGTTTTCGGTCCGTTGCCAACCATACCCGCAGGGCGCGGGCAAAGGGGGAAACGAACAGCTCGCTACGTCTGCCGCGGCTCGTAGCCTCAAGGCATGCGAGGCCGGTGCGTCGCTCATCTCGACATGGACGCTTTCTATGTGTCCGTCGAGCTGCGCCGGCGCCCCGAGCTGCTCGGCCTGCCGGTGGTCGTGGCGGGCACCGGACCGCGCGCCGTGGTCACGACAGCCTCCTACGAGGCGCGCCGCTACGGGGTTGGATCGGCGATGCCGGCCGCCAGGGCCCGCCGGCTGTGCCCCGACGGGGTGTTCCTCCCGCCTGACTTCACCTACTCCCGCGAGGCCTCGCGCGAGGTGATGGGGATCGTGCGCGCGCACGTCGAAACGATCGAGGTGATCGGCCTTGACGAGGCCTACCTCGAGCTCACGGGACTCGCCGCCCCGCACGCATCGATGCGGCTGGTGCGCCAGGAGATCGAACAGCGCACCGGGCTCGGGTGCTCGATCGGCATCGGGCCCAGCAAGCTCGTCGCCAAGGTCGCCTCCGACGCCGAGAAGCCACGCGGGTTTGTCGTTCTGACCCGCGAGCAGGCGTGCGAGCGCTTCAGCTCGGCGCCATGTGGCTTGGTGCCCGGAATCGGCCCCAAGACCGCCGAGCGGCTGCGGTCTCTGGGGATCGACACGCTGTCCAAGCTCGCCGCGGCGCCGCCGCAGGAGCTCGCGCAGCGTTTCGGGCTGCGGTTTGCCGCCGAGCTTCAGCGACGCGCTCGCTTCGAGGACGAGGCACCGGTCACGCAGGAGCGCAAGGTGGTTTCGGAGTCCCGCGAGACGACGTTCGATCGCGACATCGCCGACCCGCGGCGCCTGGAGGAGATTCTGGGACAGCTGGTCGGTGAGCTGTGCGCCACGCTGGTCAAGCGCAATCGCTGCGGGCGCACGATCGGGATCAAGATCCGCCTGGACGACTTCTCGACCCATACCCGTGCGCGTACGCTCGCCGAGCCGGTCAACACCCCGGACCGCGTCGGCCCGGTGGCGCTGGACCTGCTCCGGCGGTTCGCGGCCCGGCGCCCCGTGCGTCTGCTCGGGGTACGGGTGGCCGGACTCGAGCCCCCGGTCTCGGCGGGCGAGCGCCAGCTCACGCTCGCGGTCTGACGTCAGTGACGCTGACGCGATCAGTAGAGCGCTGAGGCGAGCCGGCGCCGGGACTCCCGCGCCAGCGGATGATCGACGCCGAGCTCGTCGAGCACGCCGATCACTACGCGCCGGATCTCGTCGCGCGACCCGTCGGCGCTCGGCAGAGCCTCGATCAGGAGATCGAGGGCGCGCTCGCGCTCGCCGGCGTCAAGCGCGGCGAACGCATCGCCGAGGTCGGGCGCTCCCGGCTGCCCGCCGGCGGCGGTGGCACGCTCGAGCGCGATCCGCGCGGCCAGGCCGTCGGCGGCGAAGCTTCCCGGAACCCGGGACAAGATCTCCACCGCCTCGTCTGGTTCTCCGCGGGCCAGCAGCATCTTCGCGAGCGGGACGGCGGCGTCCGCGCGCGAGGGCTCGAGCGCCAGCGCTTGGCGCAGCGACTCCTCGTCGCCACGCTGCACGAGCGCGTCCGCCTCAGATGGGAGCAGCGAGTCCATGAACTTGTCGATGGCCTGTGGCGGCTGCGCGCCGATGAACTCGGCGGCCACCTGGCCATCGCGGAATGCCTTGACCGCCGGGATGCTCTGGATCCTGAAGTCGCGGGCCAGGCGCTGGTTTGCGTCGACGTCGACCTTGGCCAGCTCGAGCTTTCCCGAGCGCGCGGCGGCGGCGCGCTCCAGCGCCGGACCGAGCTGACGACACGGCCCGCACCACTCCGCCCAGAAGTCGACGACGACCGGAAGCTGATGCGAGCGGTCGATGACCGCAGTCTGGAAAGTTGCCTCGGTGACGTCCATATCACTCATGCTAGAACGTCGCTGATGACCGAGCTTTCGGTGAAGCGCGATGGCGTGAGCTTGGCGGTCGAGGAGGCGGGCGAGGGGACTCCGGTCGTGCTCCTGCACGGGCTGACGGCGACGCGGCGCTACGTCGTGATGGGATCGAGCCTGCTCGAGCGGACCGGCCATCGCGTTGTGGCGTACGACGCGCGGGGCCATGGCAAGTCCTCGCCAGCGGCCGATCGAGCGGCCTACCGCTACGAGAACCTGGTGGCGGATCTCGAAGCGGTGCTCGACGCGCTCGAGATCGAGCGCGCGGTGCTAGCCGGGGCCTCGATGGGAGCACACACGCTGCTGCGGTTTGCGCTGGACAAGCCCGAGCGGGTGATGGGTCTGGTGGCCATAACGCCTGCGTTTGATCCGATCACCAACGACGTTCCCAAGCGGCTGGCGCACTGGGACGCGCTTGCCGATGGACTGGAGCACGGAGGGGTGGAGGGGTTCATCGAGGCCTACGGCGAGCCCCGCGAGGGGCCGTGGCACGACACCGTGGTCAAGGTGATCCGCCAGCGGCTGTCCCAGCACGAGCACCCGGGGGCGGTTGCCGACGCGCTTCGCACGGTGCCCCGCTCGCACCC
This sequence comes from Solirubrobacteraceae bacterium, assembly GCA_035693425.1. Classification (GTDB taxonomy): domain Bacteria; phylum Actinomycetota; class Thermoleophilia; order Solirubrobacterales; family Solirubrobacteraceae; genus Palsa-465. Next base: position 20,701 of record DASSGR010000127.1, on the reverse strand, counting down.
GTTCGGCCAGGTCGCAGATCTCGGCGCGATCTCGGCGCCGACGGCAATCGTGGCCAGCGACGACGAGCCCGACCCCGGCCATCCTCGGGAGATAGGGGAGGCCTATGCCGCGGCGATCCCGGGCGCGCGGCTGGTCAGCGACAGACCGGGGCACTCGCCGATCGCCTGGCAGGGAAGCCAGTTGTCGAATGTGATCGCCGAGATCGCGGTGCCTGCGTAAGACACCCGGAAGGTCAGCACGCTGACTGACGCAAGCCGCCGCCTTCATGCGTATGATGCGCGCCTCACAGCGTCGGGATCCGGGTTCACGGCGCGTGGTCTGCACTTTCAGCTCCCCCAAGGTGGTGCGTTTGCGAAGCGTGCGGTTATTCGTATCCGCAGCGTTGGCGATGTGTTGCCTGGCCGCGACCGGGGTGGACTCCGCGTCCGCCGCGCCCCATCGCGGACCATGTGACCGGTATGCATCCCCGGGGGGGTCCGACCGGCACGGGCGCGGAACCGCCCGGCGCCCATTCCGCTCGGCCGGTCGGCTCGACAGTGCACTACGCCCCGGCCAGACCGGCTGTCTGCTCCCCGGGAGGTATGGCGGGATTCACACGATGACTCGGCTGAGAAAGAGCGGGACCCCGAACCGCCGGATCACGATCACCTCGTATCCCACAGGGGCAGCGACCGTGGTGGGATATGTGGCCTTGGAAGGGTCATATACGACGGTCTCCCACCTGCGGATCGATGGGTCCAACACGCTGCTCGAGGCGCCCGTCGCAACGAGCCAATGCCGCCACCACGTCTCCGAGCCGCTGTCGATCATCGGCCACGACGACGTCCTCGAGTACGACGACTACTACCAGTCGATTCCGAGCCTGCGCAGCACCGGGATCGGGATCGGGTTCTGGGGCCACCCCAACAACACGATCATCCGCTTCAGCAAGATCCACGACGTGGGCCAGTGCCGCGCTTTCGATCACCTGATTTATCTCTCGCACGGCAACAACGTCCAGATCTACGGCAACTGGCTGTGGAACGACCGTCACGGCCGCGGCGTGCAGCTCTATCCGGCACCGACCAACGCGCGGGTCTTCAACAACGTGATCGACCACACCGGCGAAGGGTTCGTGATCGGCAACGAGCCCGGCGACACCGTCTCGGGCAACCAGATCTACAACAACATCATCACGAACTCGACCGGGCTGCCATGGGAGCACATCCGCGGGGACGCGATCCACGACCTCTACGGCGGCGCCCGCGGCCGAGGCAACACCTTCCACAACAACATCCTGTACGGCAATCCCGGCGGTATGGGACACCTCATCGCCGTGCGCGCCTACAAGAACGTCCGCGCCAACCCTCGCTTCGCTGACCCTGCCCGGCACGATTACCAGCTGCTACCGAGCAGTCCGATCGCCGGCTTGAACCTCTGGAACGGCATCATCTCGCTCCCGATCAAGGTGGGCGTCGGGTAGGTAGGGTCGGCGGTATGTCGACGGCCGGCTACTCCGGCACCCCGCTGGTCAAGAAGCTCGGCATCAAGCCGGGCGCGACGCTCGGCCTGATCGGCGCACCAGACGACTTCGACCGCACGCTTGGTGAGCTGCCCGACGGCGTCGCGGTCCGGCGCCGGCTGCAGGGACAGCTGGACGTGATCGTGGCGTTCTACGTCGAGCGCTCGGTGCTCGAGCGCCGGCTGCCGGCCCTGCGGGGCGCCCTGCAGCCAGCCGGCGGGTTGTGGCTCGCATGGCCCAAGCGCGCGTCCGGCGTGGCGACGGATCTGAGCGACAATGTCGTCCGCGAGCTCGGCCTGGCGGCCGGGCTCGTGGACAACAAGGTCTGCGCGATCGACGCGGTGTGGTCGGGTCTGCGGCTCGTCTACCGCCTGCGCGACCGGCCCGCGGCTACCCGAGCGTGATGTGCTCGGGCCTGGCCGTCACGGGCGCCAGGTAGCCGTTTCCTCCGTAGCGGATCTGCAACGTCAGGTGGACCTGTCCGTTGACCCGGCCGTGCCGGGGCAGCTTGTGGAACGTGTTCTTGCCCGAGAACGTGCAGTTGCCGCCAAGCGGGATCAGGAACGTGCCGACCCTCTTGCGGCCGCTGAAGTACTTGACGGTGATGGTGCCGTTGCAGCCAAACGCGCTCGGGATGTTGCGGTGGTTGACGCTGCCCGACGTGGTGAACGAATAGGGCCGTTTACGGTCGGTTCCCGGCTTCGTGCGCGCGTTGATCCCGGCCTTGGGCCGCTTGGATGGATGGGTCATGAACACCCCGTCGAGGCCTGGGCTGACCACGCTCGAGCCATGGAGGGCCACGATCCGGTAATGGAACACCGTTCCCGGAGTCAAGCCGGTGAGCGTCTGGGCCACCGGGATTGGTGCGGTAGCTGGCGACAGCGTCGCGGCAGTGGTCTGCATGCCGTATGCGGTTGTCAGCCCGAACTGGAACTCGTAGGTCGTCGTCGCGCCGTTCGGGTTGACGACACCCGTCAAGGTCGACGTGGTCGTGGTGACCCCGGTGGCAGGGCCCGTGGCAACCGCGGGGGGCGGATGACCAGCCGTCTTGAACATGCGGTCAGCGCCAAACGACTGGCCCGACCCATTGGTGGCCACCAGCCGGTAGTGGTAGATCGTGCCGGGGATCAAGGCTGTGGCGGTCCTGTGGACCGCCACGTTCTTGGTGCCGTCGCCAGCAGAGTGGACCGTCGAGACCGCGCCGTAGGCGTTGCTCAGACCCCACTGGAAGAAATACGTGGTGGACCGGCCGTTCGGGTTCACAGTGCCGTGGAGCACAGCGCTCGTCGAGTGCACCGAGCTGGTCGAGCCGGTCACCACAGACGGCGACGACGCCGCCGCCGCAACCCCAGCCACAGTGCCGGCCGCAACGACGGCAGCAGCGAGCACCTTCAGCTTAGGCTTCAAAACCCCACCTCCTCGGACGTTTGCTGCCTCTATACCCGCTGTGGGGCTGAAGTTGCGGTCCGGCGCTTGCAGCTGAGGCGGGGGCTACCTCACGGCAGAGCGCGTGAACACACGAATGGAGATTGCCAGCATTGCGACGGCAAACAGCGCCACCACGCCGAGGCTTGCCCAGGCCTGAGCGGTCGTGCTGCCGGCGCCCCAGATGTCGTGAAGGCCCTGGCCGCTGGGGTCGACCAGCCCGTAGCGCATGAGCGCCAGGGCATGCGTGAGCGGAAAGACCTTGGCGATCGCCGTCAACGCCCCCGGCATCGCGCCGATCGGAAACAGCGCCCCGGCGAAGAAGAACGGCAGGATCGCCACCGCGGGAACGGCTCCGACGTACTCCTCGGGCTTTGCGATGACGCTCGCCAGCGCCTCGGCGACGGCGTACATGAACACCGTGAACGCCAGGCCGGCGCTGATCGCCCACGCGATGCCGGACATGCTGATGTGAAACGCGCCGCCGCGGACGGCCGTCAGCCCGACCAAAACCACGGCCTGTAGCGCCGACAGGGCGACCGCCACGACGAGGTTGCCGAGCACCAGATAGGCCCTGCGCACCGGCGACGCGAGCAGCTCGCGCTGCGCGCCCGCCTGGCGGTCGACGATCACGCTCAGCCCGGCGAAGATGCAGCTCAGCGGGATCACTAGCCCGACGGCGCCGACGTCGACGAACGACTGGTAGTCGATCGCTGAGTGAAGCCCGCCGGTTGCGACCTTCAGCGCCAGGTCCAGCAGCTCATGGCGGATGCGGGAGTCAAGACCGACGGTCGGCTCGTCGCGATCGTCGTCGTCAGCATCCCAATCGTCGTCGACTTGCCGGCCCCGTTGGGCCCGAGCAGGCCGAACACCTCGCCGCCGCCGACCTCGATGTGTACGTTGATGGTCGCTATGTCGTTCATGTGTGTCGCCCTTCGGTGGTGGTCGATTTGTGGCTTCAGTCCTTTGACGTCTGCGGCGTTGGGCGTGTGACCGGGGCGGCGCCTGTCACATCTGTGCGCCGGCAAACGTCATCCGAGTGACGGAGACGTGCAAGGACCGACCTCGTGAACGACAGCCAGATCTACGCCGAGCAGTTCGAACACCACCGAGCACAGCTGCAGGCGGTGGCGTACCGAATGCTCGGCTCCATGGCCGAAGCCGAGGACGCCGTACAGGAAGCATGGCTTCGCCTGAGCCGCTCGGACGCCGAGGCGGTGAACAACCTCGGGGGCTGGCTGACCTCGGTGGTCGGGCGGATCTGCATCGACATGTTGCGGGCACGGCGCCGGCGCAACGAGGACTACGTCGGCACCTGGCTGCCCGAGCCCGTCGTGAGCCTCGACGACCGGGCCGATCCGGAGAGCCAGGTCCAACTGGCGGAGTCGGTCGGACTGGCGCTGCTGGTTGTGCTCGAGACGCTCGGTCCCGCCGAACGCCTGGCGTTCGTGCTGCACGACATGTTCGGCATCCCGTTCGAGGAGATCGCGCCGATCGTCGAGCGCAGCCCGGCTGCGACTAGACAGCTCGCAAGCCGCGCCCGGCGCCGCGTGCATGGCGCACCGGAGCCCGACGGAGACCTCGCGGCGCAGCGGCGCGTGGTCGAGGCGTTCCTGGCGGCCTCGCGCGGCGGGGATTTCGAGGCGCTCATGGAAGTGCTCGACCCTGAGATCTCGTTCAAGATCGACGCGGGCAAGGGCAGCCCGTTGGCGCGTCCGCCGATCGTCGGCGCGGGCGAGGTCGCACGCGAGATATTGGCGCGGGGGAGGCCGTTTGCTCCGTTCGGCCGCCCGGCCATCGTCAACGGCGCGGTCGGCATCGTCGTCGGATCGCCGGACCGGCCGTTCGCGATCGCGGGCTGCACGATCACCGGCGGGCGCATCGTCGAGCTCGACCTGGTGATAGACCCCGACAAGCTCGCCGCCGTGAACGTGGGGTAGGGGTAGGCGGTCGTCAGTAGGCGCGCGCGACGATCGCGTACAAATCGTCGGCATCGGCAGTCGCAGGGACCGACCCTTCGGCCGTGGTGAGGCAGCGCACAGAAAGGCCGGCGCCGTTGAGCCGCCGCTCGCCCTCTGGGCCGCAGGCGGCCCACGGCAGCCGAGCAAACCCGGAGCTGGCCGCTTCGATCGCGGCGTCGAGATCCTCGACATCGGCCGTCCCCGATCTCAGCGCCTCGGTTGCCTGCGCGAACAGCGCATCGTGGACCGACTGCACGGCGTCGCGCGCGGCCGTAGCCGCATCGGCTAGCGAGACGGTCTCGCGGTCGGTGCCGTCGCGCCGGGCGACGCTGACCGTGCCCTGCGCCAGTTCGCGGGGACCGATCTCAACGCGGACGGGGACGCCCTTGAGCTCCCAGGCGGTGAGCCGTCTGCCGAGCCCCACGTCGGTGCGGTCGTCGACCCGGACTCGCAGACCAGTCCGGGCGAGCTCGAGCTTGAGGTTCTCCGCCGCGGCGGTCACATCGGGATCGTGGTTGACGATCACGACAATCACCTGAACGGGGGCGACCTTCGGGGGCAGCCTCAGCCCGGCGTCGTCGCCGTGGGTCATGATCACGCCCCCGACCATCCGGGTCGAGCTGCCCCACGACGTCGTCCAGCACAGCTGCACCGAGCCGTCCTCGTCGGTGTAGGTGATGTCGAACGCCCGGGCGAAGTTCTGGCCCAACTCGTGGCTGGTGGCCAGTTGCAGCGCCTTGCCGTCGCGCATCATGCCCTCACAGGTCAACGTGGACGTAGCGCCGGCGAATCGCTCGGCGGCCGTCTTGAGCCCGGTCAGCACCGGGATCGCAAGGACGTCCTCGAGCACGGAGCGATACACGTCGGAGTGGATCTGACGGGTGTAGGCGGCGGCGCCGTCCTCGGTCGTGTGAGCCGTGTGGCCTTCCTGCCAAAGGAATTCGCTCGTGCGCAGAAACAGACGCGGCCGCAGCTCCCAGCGCACGACATTGGCCCACTGGTTCAGGCGCAGGGGCAGGTCGCGGTAGCTCTGGATCCAGCGAGCGAGGTACTCGCCGAACACCGTCTCGCTCGTCGGGCGGATGATCAGCGGCTCCTGAAGGTCGCGGCCGCCAGCCTTGGTGACGACCGCCAGCTCCGGGCTGAAGCCCTCGACATGCTCGGCCTCGCGCCGCAGATGCCCCTCGGGGATCAGCAGCGGAAAGTAAACGTTCTGCGCGCCGGCCGCCTTGATCCGATCGTCCATGTGCGCCTGGATGTGCTCCCAGATCGCGTAGCCCCACGGGCGGATGACCATCGTGCCGCGGACCGGGCCGGTCTCGGCCAGTTCCGCCTTGGCGATGACGTCCTGATACCAACCCGGAAAGTCGGTGGTCTGGGGAGCGAGCACCGGCATCCCGCCAGGGTAGGCGAACCGATCCGGGTCCCGACCGCTAGCGGCTCGAGAAGTGCGCCGCCAGGAGGTGCGGTATCTGGCCTGGCTTTGCGCCCGGTAGCGTCGGCGCGACCCAGCAGGCCTGGTTCGTGGCGTCGGCCGGCCGCGACCCGTTGCCCGGCGCCCCGGTGCTCCTGCAGTCCCAGGACGGCAACGCAAAGCTGCCCGGGTACTTCCCGCCCGCCGTGAAACTGAGTGGATCTGCGAGCCACAGCGACGGCGGGTACGTGTTACCTCGGCTGTTGGGGTCGCGCGTGGGGGCGAGGCCCGAAGTCTCGGGGCCGATCGGCGAGAACTGGCGCAGATAGTGCCCACATGGAGTGCCACCGCACGTCAGCCCAGCACCGCCGTAGACGGTCGTCTTGGCCGCCAGCCCGACGGCGCCGACCGAGATGAAGTCCGAGATCAGCTGCTGGTGCAGCGACAGCCAGCCGAGGATCGGATTGAGCTGCCCGAGGAACGGAGCAAGCGCGACAAGCAGCGGCTTGGCGCCGGTCAGCACGTCGGTGAACGCCGGAAAGCCCGTCTCCGAGGCGGTTACGAGCGGGTCGAGATTGACGAACAAGTGCTCGAGATCGGGAGAGACCTGCTTGACAGCGGTCAGGGTCGGTCCCAGGTCCTCGGCGACAGGTATCAGCTGGAGCACGAGCGGGTTGGTGTTCTGCGCGAACGTCTGCAGGCTTGTCAGCGTGGACCTCGTTGCGACCTCGAAAGCGGGCAGCGTCCGGATCGTCTCTGCGAGCGCGTCGTTGTTGGCCGCGGTCGTCGCGAATGTCGCACCGGCGCTCGTGACGAGGTTGCGCAACGAGGTTTGGCTCTGCGTCAGTGCCGAGAACACCGTGCCGCCATCGCGGACCAGGCCCACGAGCGAGCGGTGCTCGATGTCGAGCACTCGCAGCACATCGGTCGAGTCGGCGGCGAACTGGGGCAGGTTGCCGAGCGCGTTGTTGAGGTTCTGCCCGTTGTCGGTGACGGCCACCGCGAGCTGTTGCTGCCAGACCTGGAATGCGCGTCTGGTCACCGGGTCAAACGCGTCGAAGACCTGGTCGAGCTGGACCGCGGGCTGGACATTGCTGCGAGCCAGCAGTGCGCCGTCGGGCAGCACCGGTGCGGTGCGCGATCCCGGGGCCAGCTCGACGTAGGTCTCGCCGAGGATCGTCTTCTCGCGCAGGATCGCGCGCGCGTCGACGTGGATCGGCGCGTACTTGTTGTCGAGCTCGATCGTCGCGATCGTGCGGTTGCCCTGCGGATCAAGCGCCTTGCCGACCACCTTCCCGACCGACACCCCGGCAATCCGGACGTCGGCCTGCGTCGCCAGCTGCTGGGCATTGGTGAACGAGGCCTGGAATCGATACCCCTGGGGCTTGAGCGGGATCGGTCCGCCGAACGAGAGCCACAGGAACAGAAGCAGGCCGACGCAGGAGAGGGCGAACAGCACCATCGTGGCGATCTTCAGGGGGGAGGGGGCGCTTGTCTGCATCAGTTTTGTCGAGTGGGTATGTGCGCGCTGAGCGGCGTGAGTCCGGGGCAGGCCGTGCGCAGCGGCGCCAGGTTCAGGAGCGAGCCGACTAGAGCGAACGGTGAGGTCGGGCTCGTCAGCGTCGAGATCTGAGAGCAGCTGAACTGGATGAACAGCGGCCGGTAGGGGCCGTTGGCGTCCTGGATGGAGAACAGCGTGCGCGTGTTGTGGCCGAGCCAGGCGAGCCACCAGAGGTAGCCGTGCTGGACGCCCCCAGGGGCGTATCCGAGCATGTTCACGAAGTGGTTGAGCACGCCGAACGTCTTCTCCAGGTTCGGCGTGGCCTTTGCGAGGTTGATCGAAGCCGGGCGCAGGTCGCGCACGACCGGCCGCGCCGCCACGACGAACGGACGAATCTCTTTCTGGACGATCGGCGCCGACGGCTTGGCGAGATCGGTCAGGGCGGCGTTCGCCGTCGGCAGCGCCCGCGCGGCGGGCAGCAGGTTGGTGGCGGCGGGTCCAAGTTGCGTGGCGAATGCCTGGACCTGGGTCAGCGTCGAGGTTGTCTGCCGAAGCGTGCCTGGCAGCTCGGCGATCGCGGCGCTGACGTTGCGGTCCTCGGACGCGAACGCCCGGAACACGGTCGCGCTGGCGTCGACCAACTGCGTGACCTGTCCCTGCTTGGCTGCAACCGCGGTGTTCAGGCGCTGCAGTGAGTTGACCAGGCGCCGAAGGTTGGTCGCTCTGCGCGCGACCGCCGTGCTGACGCGGGCGAGATCGCGATGGGTCGGCTCGAAGCGCTCGAGCACCTGCGCGAGCTCATTGCCACCGTTGCCCTTCAGGCCCTGCCCGGCTCCGGTGACCAGCAGGCTCAGATACGCACGCGTGTCGGCGTCGAGCGACGACAGAACCTCGTCGAGGTTGACGTCCGGGGACGTGTTGGAGACGGGAATCGTGAACCCGGCCGTGACGACCGGTGCGCTCTTGGACCCGGGGTCGAGCTCGATGAACATGTCCTTGAGTCCCGTGCGCGGGCGCAGCAGCGCGGTCGCGTCGGTGTGGATCAGGTGCCTGTAGCTGTCGTTGATCTGCATCTGCACGATCGCGCGTCCGTCCTTCAGGCTCACCCCGCCGATGTCTCCGATCTGAACGCCGGAGACGCGGACCGACTGGCCCTGTCCAGGCATCACCGCCTGCGCGGTGGAGAACTCGGCGTTGACCTTAAACGGCGTCGACTCGATGAACGGGAAGCGAAACCGCTCCTTCTCGAGGATGTAGCCGGCGACCACGATCGCGAGCACCAGCAGCGCGAGGATCGCCGCGACGTCGCTCCAGTGCTTTTTGATCGCGAGCTTCATCGGCTACTTCACCGGGACGAGTGTCGGGCCGGTGGGGGAGGACAGATCGCTGATCGGCGGCTGGGTCTCGCAGGGGACCTTCGGCTGAAGGGGCGGACGGCGGCCGCCCGGGGGGAGCGTCGGCTGCGTGGCGATCAGCGGCGCGACCGCCTGGCCGAAGGATCCGGGCGACAGCGAGTACGTGAGCGAGCCGGCCGTGAGCAGCACGCGGATGTAGGCGCCGTTGGCGTCGAACGTCCGCGACTCGCCGGCGAGCCCCGGCAGATAGTCGACCGCCTCGACGTACACCTTGCGCGGCGGGAACCCGTTTGAGGCGTTGAAGTTCGGGTCGTTGACCGTCAGTTGCGACCACGGGAACACGACGTTTGCCAGGCAGCTCGACGCCGGGCGCACGCCGTTTCGCATCAGCGGGATCGTCTCGGCGGTCAAATCGGCGAGCGCCGGGATCGCTGCGGCGAGATCGGACGCCAACCCGCCCAGCTCCGATGGCTGAACGAGCAGCCGCAGCTGCGTTATGAACGGCAGGCTCGCGTCGATCGCCGGCCCCGCAGACTTGACCCCTGGGATCAGGGCGCGCGCGAGCCTTTCCACCGGCGGCAACGCCGCGTTGACGGCGTCGAGCGCCGGGATCGCGACCCTGAGCGTGTTTGGGAGCTCGGCCACGGCGTTCTCGAGCGCCATGTTCTCGCGCGCGAACGCGTTCGCGGTCGTGTTGAAGTCCGTGACGAGGCTCTGAAGGTTGTTCGGGTGGACGACCAGCGCTCCGGCGACCGTCCCCTGCGCCGCGATCCATTTCGACAGGTCGTGGGGCTGGATCCCGAGCGCGTTGTGGGCGACGATCGACGAGTTCTTGTAGGCCGGCAGCCAGTACGGAATCGAGGCGTTGTATCCGGGACCGCCCTGCTTGACGGCCGTCCCGTACTGCTGCAGCAGGATCTGGAGATTGCGACGGGTGTCGGACTGCAACGACGTCAGCACCTGGTCGAGCTGGACGGGCTCGATGCCCTGCTGGACGGGGAACGTGTAACCGTCGGGCGCGATCGGGGCCGACGGCGTGCCTGGACTGACGTCGACGAAGAAGTTGCCCTCCAGGAACGTGCGGGGGCGGATCGCGAACCTCGCGTCCTTGTGCAGCGGCAGCCCCTGCTTGTCGAACGCGATCGTCACCTCCGCAGCGCTGCAGCGCGCCGGGGTCTGCGCCGCGAGCTGGCAGCCCGGAGCGGCGCTGATGCTCTGCACCTTGCCGACGTCCACGCCCGCGATGCGCACCAGCGACGCCGGACGCAACCCGTTCGCGCCGGAGAAGGTGGCGTGCACCGTGTACTGGCTGGCAAACGGGTTGGCGAACTTGGTGAACACCAGGTACGTGATCACCAAGATCACGACGATCCCGATCGCGCCGGCGGCGAAGGTGCTCAGGCCTTGGCGTCTGCGGCGGCGTTTCATGACTTGCTCGGGAGCTGAGGCCCGGTCGGCGGGTTGCGGCTGAACGTCTCACCCTTCGGGACTCGCGCTCGACCGTGGAACGTGGGGCCTTGGTCTCCGGGGGTGTGGGAATCGAGCGCCAGGTTTCGATGCTGGGGGTCAAACTGGTTGAGCTTCTTCGGGTAGCCCCGCTGCCCCGTCTCGCAGTCGGCGTTGCCCTGGTTGTCGATCGCGGCGCCGTAGGTCTGGGCGTGGAGGAATTGCTTTCCGCCGAACACGGTCAGCGGCGGGGAGTCGCTGCCGGCGGTGCCGTTGACCGGCGTGGTGGCGCCCTGCTGGCCGACGCTGCCATCCGACGGCGGGGCGAGGTTGATCATCGCGCGCTGCGCGAACCCGAACTCGGTCTGGGCCGACAAGTGCTCGGCGACGTATGTCCACCAGTAGTTCCAGTCGTCGCACACGGTCTGGAACGGCCCGAGGTAGCGGACCATCGGGTTGAGCGTCCCGACCGTCTGGTTCAGCCCGTTGAGCGCCTGGTTGGTGTCCGGCACCTTTACGAGCTGCTCGAGCGCCTTGAGGAGTTTCTCCAGGTTCGCGTTCAGGATCGGAGTGCGCCGGAGCGTCTTCGTTCCGGCCTCGATCGCGGGATTCAGGACTGGCAGAGCGGCGTCCAGCTGCGCCGTGGCGGGCGCCAGGTGCTGACCGAGCGTCGCCACGTTCGCGAGAAACGGTTGCTGTATGCGCAGCGACTCGGTCCCGACGGCGAGCGTGGGGGGTGCCTGTTGGATCGCCGACGACAGTGCGTTGGGATCCCGGGAGATCGCCTCAAACGTCGTCGCCATGTCCGTGAACAGCTGCGCGGTGGTCTGCGCAACCGGCGCGAGGGTTCCCGTGAATCTGTTGAGCGAGTTGATCAGCCGGGTCAGACCGGTCCGCGGATCAGACAGCGTTCGCGCCACCGGCTCGAGGTGGCCGAGCAGCGCCGGCAGGCTCGCGAGCGTGTCGTTCAGCGCCGAGCCGCGGCCCGCCAGGGTGTTCCCGATGCCGACAAGGTTCTGTTGGATCGCGCGGCGCGTGGGCGGGTTGAATGACTGAAAGATGTCGTCGAACTGCACCGGCACGTTCGTCTGCGTGATCGGCAGCGTTCCGCCGTCGGCGATCACATCCTGGGAGGTGCCCTTCTGCAGGTCGACGTACTTGAAGCCGAGCACCGACGAGGGGCGGATCGATGCGGTCGAGTTCACCGGGACGCGGCCGTGGGCGGGCGTGAGGTGCAGCGTCAGCTGCGCGACGGTCCGGCCGTCCGACAGCTGAACCGGCTCCATGTCGGACACGAGGCCGATTCGGAAGCCCCCTTCGCGGACGTCGCTGCCGACCGTGAGGTCTGCGCCGTTGGCGATGTCGACCTTGAGCTCCCTGGTCGGCACGAACGGCAGGCCGCGGTTGGCGGTGTACGCAAGGAACACCGCGATCAGCAGCACCAGCACGGTCACCGCGCCGATCAGGATCGGGTTTGCGAAGGCTGAGCGTGTGTTACGTCTCATCGGGGTTGCCGGGGCGCGGTCACGGGTCCAGGAGGTAGCTGAGGAGTTGCCTGGCCGGGCCCTCGGACGGAGGCGCGGCGGTCTGGTCGGCGGTGTTGGTTGCGACGGGCGTGGGCGCCGGGGGGGACGCGTTCGGGGTAGGCGCCGCGTTCGCGGTGGCCGCCGCCGTGCTGCTCACCGTCAGCTTGCAGGCGGTGGTCTTCGGACCGTTCTGGCCCGGGGGCGCGCCGCCGGGGTCAGGGACGCAGGCCTGGGGGTTGGACGGATCCGTCTCGTTGACGCCCGGCTGGCTGGGCCCCAGCCACGCGTAGCACTGCCGATAGCTCGGCCCAAACTGCTTGAGGCTCAGCGCGATCGTCGCCGGCGTCGCGTACGGAGAGCACTTGGAGTCAACGAACGAGTCGACCGCGAGCAGGTGCCCGAACGGTCCGAACGTGTTGATCGCGAGCGTCTGGTTGAAGACGTACTGCAGCAACGCCTCGAGCCCGGTGTAGCCCTTGCCGCCCGGGCTTCGCGAATCGGCTTCGACCGCGCGGCCGCGGGCGTCGAGGTCGTGGAGGACGATCGCGAGGTTCTGGGCAAGCTCGGGCGTCGGCTTAGCGAGCTGATTCAGGATGTGGACCGTCGGGCCGGCCGCCTGTACCGCCACCTTGCCCGTCTTCGACGCTTGGCCGAGTGACTTAATCGCCGGGACCGCCGAACGCGAGAACGCCGGCAGATCGGCGAACAGACGGTGCAGCTGCGACGCGGCGGAGTTGAGGTTTGCGGCCACCGGCGTGTTGGCTTTTGCCGCAGCACCGAGCTGGAACATTGCCGGCCGAAGCTCCGCCAGGAAGCCGGGAAGCAGCCGCAGTGAGGCCTGCAGGTTGACGTGCTGGCCGGCCGCGACCGTCGCCGTCTGGTTCGCCTCGATGATGAACCGCTGCACCTGACGGCCGTTGTTCGCGAGCGCGGTCGTAAGTGTGTCGGCGCTCACCGTCAGCCGCTGCAGCGTGCGCGAGTCATTGGCGAGCAGGTGGAGCAGGTTGTCGGTCTGCGTAATCGCCGGAACCGCGCGCCGCAGTGCCGCCTCGATGTCCCCGGAGCGACCGGCCGCGGCCGCCCCGAGCTCGTTGATGATCAGCGCCATTCGCTGCCGGTAGGGGAGCCTCAGCACATTCAGCAGCAGATCGGCGGCAATCGTCGACTGCGTGTGCGTGACCGGGATCGTGCTCCCGGGGGCCAGCACTGGGCCACGCTGGCCGGGCTGGCAGTCGATGAAGTACTCGCCGATCAGCGACTGGGGCCGCGACTGGCAGAACGCGTCGGCGTGAAACGCACCAAACCCGCTCTGCGTGACGTCGACCGTGACGATCGCTCGCAGCGTGTTCTGGTTCAGCGTGACCGACGTGATCGTGCCGGCGCGCACTCCCGCGACCTTGAGGTCGGCGCCATTGACGAGTCCGAAGGCGTTGTCGAGCACGATCTTGTAGGTGCCGGTCGCGTCGGATGCCGAACCGGCGCCAGCGGCGACCACCGCGAAGGCGGCGGTCGCGAGCAACACTGCGAATCCGAGGGCGAGCCGCCTCACGAACCCGTCGGCACCTGGTTGGGATTACACGGGAAGCCGCTTTCGGGGAAGAACAGCGCGCCCCGCTCGATCGACCCGGGGCAGCGGTCTCCCTGGGACGCGGTCAGCCCGCCTCCGGGTCCGGTGAGCAGCCGGATCACCTCGGTGATCTGTTGTGAAAGCGGCAGCGGTCCTAGCAGCGAACTGTCGGCGGCCGAGAGCACGCCCAGCGTCGCCGCCACGCGGCTCGCGCCACCGTTGGCGTCGATCGTCCCGGGGTGGGAGAAGCCCTCAAACCAGCCGGTCAGATCGACCGCGTACGGGCGCGCGGTGGCCAGCTCAGGGGTGAAATCGTTGAGCGCCGTGACCGACTGCGGGAACGCGCCCGGTCGCGTCTTCCCGTTGGCCTTGACGTCCCGAACGGTCGCGGCGGCCAGCGGTACGCCGAGCTTGGTCAGGTCGATCGCGTCGTTGTTGGGACCGGGACGGCTGATCACCTGCGACAGGTCGTGGACCGTCGGCACCGCGTCCTGCGCGAGGGGCTTGAGCTGTGTCAGCAGCTGCTGGAGCTTGGGCGCCAGCGGCTTGGTCGCGTTGACCAGCGGGGTGAGCACGTCGAGCGCATGGCGGACGTTGGCGAACGTGCTGATCGCCTTTCGCATGAACCCGGGCAGGCGTTGGATCGACGGGCCGAGCGCGGTCCGCTGCGCCGCGAGCGCCTCGGTGGTCGTCGCCAGATTCGACACCAGTCTGCTGAGGTCGCCGCTGCGCTGCGAGAGCGTCGACACCAGCTTGCCGGACTTGACGATGAAGTCCGTGAAGTTGCCCGTGTCGCGATCGATCTCCGCGAACAACGCCGAGCTCGAGGCGATTGCCGGGTTCAGATACGCCCACCCGGCCTGCGCGAGCTTGCCGCGACCGGCGTACTGCGAAGCCGACCCCTGGATCACGTCCTGCAGCCCTTTCAGGGTGGGCGCGTTGAGCGTGTTGAAGAGCTGATCGAGGTCGACCGCGCTCGTCGTGTTGTTGGTCGTGATGACGCCGTTGTCGGGAATCGATCGCGCCGTCGCAGGGCCGAGCCGCAGGTCTACATAACGGTTGGCGACGCCGGAGAGGGAGGTCTGGCGCACGGTGGCCTCGGTGCCTTCCTTCAGCGGCATGAACGTCGAGTTGCTGATCGTTAGCGTCAGCTGCGCCTGGCCGTCGGGCGTCAGCGAGATGCTCGAGACGCTGCCGATCGGATTGCCGGCGACCTGCACCTGATCGCCGGTGACGATCTGGCTGGCGTTGACGAAGATCGCCCTGACTTGGTAGCTGCTGCCGCTACCCAGAAGGATCAGCACGACCGCCACGACCGCGACGGCGACCGCGGCTACGGCGGCGAACCGCCGGACCACTGATGACTTCCCGTTCGCTGGAACGTCGCCGGTCGTGACACATGACCCTGATGGACCGCGCTTGTCGCAGCATCATCCGGATCGGGTGAGTTAGCTCTTAATCCTCGCTATATCGCGCGTGAGCGCGGTCTAGCGCGGCGACGTTTAGCCGGATCTGCTGACGCTGGACCCGGGAATCACCACACGCGAGGGCACTCTGAGCGACCGTGTGGCATTGCCCATGTGGGAGATGGGGAACGCCACAGGCTCCTGGCGCAACGTGCCGCGTGTGGCGTTCCCCAGGAGGAGGAGCAGCTCACCGTCTTGCTCGACAATCGGGACACCCGAGTGTGCCTCCTCGAACGACTGGATCCGGCGGATCCAGCTGAGGGATGCTGCTCCGGTTCGGCGCCAAAGAGACGGCTCGATGCCGGTTATCGTCCCCGTTCGTGAGTGGCTCTATCGCGGTGCTACTGCGTGAAGAGGCGGATGGGGATGACCTCCTAGCACGGGTGCCGCCGCCAGACCTGTACGCGTCTGGCCGATTCTCGGGATATGTCGATCTCGGCGAAGGGCGTCCCGGAGAGCAGCTTGGCGACGCGTCGATTGAGGAGCCTCTCAAGTGGGCGCGTGAGCGGGCAGAGGTTGTGCTGATCCGGCTGTTTGACAGCGACTATTACTCAGCCGGCTCAAGGAATCCCGATCCTGGTGTGTTGCCTGATTGGGAGGACGGCACCGTTGTGGGGCGGCGACGGCCGAGAGGCCTGGAGATGCTGGACAGCACGGACAGTGATCCTCCGGTGCTATGGGATCTGAGGCTTTATCCGGGTGCGGCGGTTGACCCAAACGCATTCGCGGCGTTTGTCCAGCAGGATCCGCGAGCGGTGCCGGTTCCCGACGATGCGACGCCGGCGTCGGATGACCGGGGAGTGCGGGTCTTCGTCTGGGCGAGCACGTGGGCGCAGGCCCACGCGGTAGCCACAGAGTTGTTCGAGGAAGGTCGCCAACGTTTTTGCACAGACCCTCCGTCGGGTGGATGGTGGGCGACGGTGGGCATTAGCGTTTATCCGCACGCGCCGGGCGCCGCAGTCCGGTTCGGCTAGCGGACTCAACGCTGGCTGTCAGAGCATCCGGTGCCGCGCATCTCACGGTCTAGGCTCCCGGTGTGCCCAAGGGAAGGCTCGAGGCGTTCAGCGACGGTGTGATCGCGATCCTGATCACGATCATGGTGCTCGAGTTGCGCACGCCCGTCGGCACCTCCTGGCATGCGCTACAGCACGAGCTGCCGGTGCTCCTGGCCTACGCGCTCAGCTTCGTGTACCTCGGGATCTACTGGAACAACCACCACCACATGCTGGCCGCCGCCTCGCGAGTCACGGGCGCAGCGATGTGGGCCAATTTGCACCTGCTCTTCTGGCTGTCGTTGATCCCGTTCAGCACCGCGTGGATGAGCGAACACCGGTTTCCGCCGGTCCCGACCGCCGTGTACGGGATCGTTCTGCTTTGCGCGGCGATCGCCTACCTCATCCTGCAGACGATGCTGCTTCGCGCCGAAGGGGAGCACTCGGTACTGCGCACCGCCATTGGCCAGGACCTGAAGGGCCGGATCTCGCCGCTCCTGTATTGCCTTGGAATCGGCTTATCGTTCGTCGATCGCTGGCTCGCCCTAGCCGTGTACGTCGGCGTGGCGCTGATGTGGCTGGTGCCCGACCGCCGCCTCGAACGCCACGTGAGCACCGTGCCGCAAAGCCACGTGAACAAGGAGGGGAGCTAAGGGGCCGCTCCGGGTTTTGGCCGGTTTGAATGCTCGATAATCGGCCTTATGTCTACCGCTAAGCAGCGGCGGTCCTGGAGACCCCGCCGGATCCCGGGGTCTCCAGAGCACCGACCGGCGCCGGCGTTAGTCAGGCCGGCACGACGACGTGCTTGACATCGGCCATGTAGCGATTGGCGGCCACGACGGCGTCGTCAGAGTTGCTTCCTTGCTGGCGCGCGTCCATGTAGGCCGCGTACCAGTCCCACCAGTTGTGCGGCGGCGCGACTGCCTCGAAGTCGCCGTGATGGATCGACGTCTCGTGCAACAAATCTGCCAAGGCGGCAACGTCCATGTCAGTCCTTCCATTCCCGGCCGGGCAGCCGCTCGGTGATCTCCTGCAGCAGCCAGCCGTTGCCGTCCGGGTCTTGGAACGTCGCAGTGGCGAAGTACGAGCGGGCGTCCTCCGGGAAGCCCGGCGGCTTGGCCACGGCAACCTCGCTGACGTCCACGCCGCGGCCGATCAGATCTGCCCGGGCGGCGTCGAGGTCCTTGACGACGAGATAGATCCTGTCCATCGAACCGGGCTTGGCCGTCGTGAGGCCCGTGCCGAACTGGATCGAGCACGGCGAATGAGTCGGCGTGATCTGGACCGAGCGGACACCGGGACCGCGGACCAGATCGATGTCGAATCGCCACCCAAGGCTGAGGTAGAAGCGCTTTGCGCGGTCGACGTCGGAGACGGGGATCGTCACCACCTCAAGTCCCATGTCGATCGTCCCCGGCTCGAACGTCTCGGTCGCCCCGGCGCTGTCCAGGCCCGTGCTGCTCATGCGCTCACCTCCAGGTCGCGTGTTATGTCGACATGACTGTCGCGCCTGCACCGGTCCGTCGAGCCTGTGAGGTCCCTGGTCGGTTCCCTGGAGTTTCGGCCCGGCAGGCCCGGTCGTTCAAGGACCCCCGGGGATCGGCTGCCAGACCTTGGAGTCGGCGCTCGGGATCGTGAGCGTGTGCTTCTGCGCGACGGCGGTGGCAGCTCAGATGCGCTAGCGGAAAATGAGTGCTCGGTCTCTCGCAGCATGGCGGCACGCAACCCCGTTGACGGGGCTGTTTTTTTGCTAGACGAGTGATCTGCTGGCCCTCTTCCCTTACTAGACTCCTTAAACACCATGGCCAAGCAGCAGCGCACCGTCCGGATGGAGCAGAAGAGCCAGCTCGCAGCTATGCAGCAGCTGGAGAGCCGCTCCGACGACGAGCTCGAGGCCGAGACCCGCTACAAGGCCGCCGCGCAGGCGATTCTCGGCGCTCGCGCCGCGGAGCGTTATGACGCCAAGGCGGCGCGGGCCCACTTCCAGCGCGCGCTGGCCGCGTCTCGTCCGCAGGAGCGCATGCAGCTGCGTCGGATGGCCGACGCGTCGCTGGCGCTTGCGGAGCGTCGCGCCGACGATCTCAAGAAGGCTGCTGAGCGCCTTGGTGTCGAGGCACCTACGACCCGCCAGTTGCGCGGGCTGAGGTTCCTGGGGCTGGTCATGCCGCCCAAGAGTGCCGGGACACTTGCTCGGGTGCGCGGGATCGTGCTGATGATCGTCCTGGTCGTGCTGATCCTGGCGCTGGGCTTCGGGATCGTGTACGGCGTCGGGCAGATCTTCGGCGGGATCTCAGTGCAGCTGTCGATCTTCTACGGGTTCGTGCTCGTCGCGATCGCGGTCGGGGTGCTGGCGTTCGTAGGCAGACGGCGGCAGAAACGCGCCAAGGCGAAGCGATCCGAGCAGATCGCCGCCGGCCAACAACGCTAGATGTGCGGGCGCTACACGCTCGCGACGCCTGATCCGGCGGACATCAGGGCACGCTTTCCGGTCGGGGAGTCGGTCGAGATCCGGCAGCGCTACAACGTCGCGCCCGGCGACGACGTGCTCGCCGTGACCACGGATCGGGAGGGCGCGCCGCGCGGCGAGCTGCTGCGCTGGGGTCTCGTGCCGACGTGGGCCAAAGGTGCCGACACCGGGCTCAAGATGATCAACGCGCGGCTAGAGACCGCCGACGAGAGCCCCGCGTTCAAACGTGCCTTCGGGCGCTACCGGTGTCTGATCGTCGCCGACGGCTTCTACGAATGGCGCGCCGACCCCGCGGCAAGCACCCGAGGCCGCCGCGCCCCCAAGCAGCCGTTTCACATAACGCGCGCCGACGGCGGCCTGTTCGCGTTCGCGGGACTGTGGTCGATCTGGTACGGCGACGACGAGCAGAAGATCCGCTCGTGCGCGATCCTCACGGTTCCCGCCAACTCGGCGATCGCGCCGTTGCACGACCGGATGCCAGTGATCCTCGAGCCCGGGCACGAAGCCGCGTGGCTGGATGCCTCCACCCCCCGCGAGCACCTAAAGGAGCTCGCCGCCGGCCTCCCCCCTTCCGATGTTGCGCTGCGCGAGGTCGGCTTGGCCGTCAACGACGCGCGCTACGACGGTCCCGAGTGCCTGGAGGGGCCTGTGCACCCCGCCCAGGCGGCGCTGTTCTGACCGGCGCCCGCCGTCACGACCCCCCGCCGGCGATGTTGGCCGGGATCGCCCCGAACGTGTTGACGCCGTTGGGCTTGGCGTCGAAGAACGCTTTGCCGGCCTTGTAGCCCAGGTCGTACAGCTCCTTCTTCTGGGCATCGGTCAACGCGAAGTCGAGCGTCGCGATGTCGCCGGTGGGAAGCGAGATCGTGCGCGGACCGAATGCCTTGAGCTCGAACCCGTCGAGCGCGTTGGTGGACGTGTCGACGATCGCCTTGAGCATGTCCACCGGCCACAACAGGCCGCTGATGTCCGTGTAGCTCGGCTTCTCGGGTGGGTCGCCGGCAAACAGCCGAAAGCCCCAGGTCGGATGCGCGGGCTTCTCCACGTCGAACAGGAACACCGGGAACGGACTGCAGACCCCGCCGTCCACGAGCATCCCCTCCTTCCGTGTCTGCGCGTCGCGCAGTCGCAGCGGCGGAAAGAAGTACGGGTAGCCCGCGCTGATCCTGACCGCGTCGGCGATCGGGAACTCGGCCGGCTTCAACGGCTGCCCCTGGTCGTCGACGTACAGCCGCACGTCGTCGGGGAACACCACCATTCTGGTGTGCGAGACGTCGGTGCCGACGACGCGCAGCTTGCCTGCCTCGAGATCGCCGAACTTGGTGGCCGGGTGCGGAGCATCAGCCAGAAGCTGCTCGATCCATTCGCTGAGCACCTTGCCGTGCGTGGCGCCGTGCAGGCGCTCGACGTTGATCGGGATCTCGGCCTCGCCGAGCGGCCCGTAGTCGGCGATCTTTGAGAAGTCGAAGCTCTCAAGCGCCGTGCGCAGCCCCTGCGCGTCGTATCCGACCGCGAGCATCATCGCCGTGATCGCCCCGGCCGACGTTCCCGCGAGCTGGACCCACTCGTCATAGCCTGCCTCGGCCGCCGCCTGGACACCACCGGCGAACGCCAAGCCCTTGATGCCGCCACCCGAAAACACGCCATCCGCGCGCACGCGGCAACTCTTTCCGAGCCGCCGCGCGATGTCAAGGGACGCGCTACGCGGCCGCGGCAGCGGTGTTGTTCGCCACCCAGGCCGCGAACGCGTCCGGGGGAAGCGGGCGGCTGAGGTGATAGCCCTGAGCCAGGTCACAGCCCAGCGTCGCCAGGCGCTTGAGCGTCAACTCGTCCTCGACGCCCTCGGCGATCACCTTCAAGCCGAGGTCGTGCCCGAGGTTGATCGTCGAGCGCACGATGATGAGGTCGCTCTCGTCCTGCATCATCGGTGAGACGAAACTGCGGTCGATCTTCAGCTCGTCGATCGGCAGGCGCTTGAGGTTGGCAAGCGACGAGTAACCGGTGCCGAAGTCGTCGACCGACAGGCGCACCCCGAGCTCTGACAGACGCCCGACGATCGCCAGCGCCCGCTCGGGATCG
>DASSGR010000126.1:0-53897 GCA_035693425.1 Solirubrobacteraceae bacterium | reverse complement strand
CAAGGACGCGATGAACAACATCAACGCCGCGCGTCGAAACCAGGAGGCGGCGACGGCTCAGGGCGAGGGCGACAAGACGCTGCGGATCAAGAAGGCCGAGGCGGAGTCGGCGTCGATGCGACTGCACGGCGAGGGGGTGGCAGCCGAGCGCAAGGCAATTGCACAGGGACTGAAGGACTCCCTGGCGATACTCGCTGACGAACAGGGGATCGATCCGAAGGAGGCGATGGGGCTGGTCGCGCTCACGCAGTACATGGACACGATCCGGTCGGTCGGCGAGCACGGCAACATGACCACCCTGCTGCTTCCGCACTCGCCGGCATCCGTCGGTTCGTTGATGGACCAGATCCAGCAGGGCATGCTCACCGGCAACCTCGCAGCAGACGCAGCGAGAAGCGGAGGCAACGGCGGTGGCGTGACACGTGCTGCATCGCCTCAGACAAAGCCACCGACCAACCGGTAGTCGCTAACGCACCACCGGAGACCGGAAGATGGTTGACGGCAGCCAGGCGATGATCGCGTTTCTCGGCGTCCCCGCTGACCAGCGGTTGTTGAACGAGGACGTCTCCAATCTGCCCGAAGCCGAGCAGCGCCGAGAGCCTGAGATCGCTACGGAGAAGCACGACAGGCTCGTCGCGGCGGGATCGCTTCTCACGGGTGTCAGCTTAATCGGCGGTGCCGCGATGGCGCTCTATGGCGGCTGGCAGGTGCTGCTGAACGGTGGTGGCGCGCTGGACGCCATCGTGGCCGTGATCGGAATCCTGCTCGTCGCCACACACTGGGGGTGGGTGCACGTCGCCGAATACGTCGGCCTGACGATCGACGAGCGCCAGCAACGCGTCAACGACGACCGTACGCGCGCGTGGCTGTCTGAGATTCAGCCTTACCCGCGCTTCAGCGTCTCGACGAGCGTGCTCGACGACGCCTCCACACGTGTCGAACGCGTCCTGCATCAACCGGTCCTGACCGCGCAGCACACGTTCACGTTCGTCCGTGAGACAGACGCCGAGAAAACCTACGCTGCCCACGCTTCGGCCGTGGACATCGCCACCACGGTCGAGACGATGCGGCGGCAGGCGCGGATCGACACAGACCGTCTGCGCGAACTATGGGAAGCCGCCTCCACCTCCTACACGGCAGCCCTGAACAGTGCCGATGACGAGCAGCAGCGACTGGCGGCACGACGGGCAGCAGCGACTGCGCTGTCGGAACACATCAACGCGTCGCTGCTCGAGCCCCCATTGGTCGAATAGGTAGTTTCAAAGAATCTCCAATTTCCTGAGAATCGGCGTACTGTAGTTGGCGGACGGTCGCCAACTAGCCGACTTCTCGCTAGTTGACCAGCCGATATTTGGCTTCCGCCTGAGCGGGTCTTGGCTTCGAAGCCGAATTGGGTCTGCTCCTACAGGACAGCCACGCTGTGGACATCGGGTGCTCGGCGCGACTTCGAACAGGAGATCACGATGCAAGCAATCCGATGGGGTCTGCCGAGACTGGCGATCGTGGTGGCTGGCGCCGTGGTCGCGGTCATCATTGCGTACTGCGTCCTGGTGTTCGCGATTGTGTTGGTCCAGGCCATCGCCTCGTTCGGGCAATAAGCAACAGCAGAAGCGCCGGCTTGTCTGCGAGTGCCGGCCCGCGGGGCGTGGTCCGCGCTTACGCAGCGCTGTCGAAGCCACCCACACTTGCAAGCTGCCGGTGGATGGCAGGTCGTCCGTTCGATGACGCCTCTCCCTGGACTGCGAGTGGGGTCAGGACCAGCAGCGCGCCCGGAGGGGCGCCGCAGCTAGTCACCCGCACTCCAACGCGGATCTCGCTGTTGGCCATCATGAGTAGTTCGTGCGTGCTCGACGGCTGGACACCTGCGAACGCGGCCTCGACCAGTTGAGCTAGCTTGCCGCCTTCGCTGTCGCCGTTGCAACAGATCAGGAACTGCTCCAGCGGGACACCGAGGCTGGCCGGCTCCTCGACGGACAGCACCAGCTCGGCGTTTCGCGAGACCGCCTGGACGGCCAGCTCGCGATCGACGATCAGGAACGGATCGTCGTGGCGCGGCTCTGCCCCTTCGGGCGCACGCAGCACG
Organism: Solirubrobacteraceae bacterium; assembly: GCA_035693425.1. Classification (GTDB taxonomy): domain Bacteria; phylum Actinomycetota; class Thermoleophilia; order Solirubrobacterales; family Solirubrobacteraceae; genus Palsa-465. Next base: position 51,814 of record DASSGR010000126.1, on the reverse strand, counting down.
ACTCCCATTTGACAGCGCATACACACACGGTGTGCACGGTCACGCCAGCGGCCCATTGGCGGATACCCACAGTAACTGCAGAACGCGTGGCTCAGATCGGCGCGCGACGTGTGCGGCATGACCAACTCCCGGGAGCGGGGTGGACCGGGTTCTGCAACTCCCCCACATGCCGCCGTAGGCCGCCGTGAGCGCGCTCATCGTCCAAGCTGATGCCTGGCTGCCCCGCCCGCGGACGGCGCGGCCAGACCTCAGTGCACTCGACACTACTCCGATCCCGACGGAATACAACCCGCCGACAAACGCTGGCTCGGTCGGCAAGCGTGCCGCGCGCGTGGGAGGATGCCGCGGTGATGTCGGAGATGTGGGACAGCGCCGCAGCGGGTTGGGAAGCCAATGCCACGTTCGTCGACGCGCAGCTCGCGCTGGCCACCGACGCGCTGCTCGATGCGGCTGGCGTTGGTGAGGGTGATGCAGTTCTGGACCTCGCGGCTGGTCCCGGGGGCGCAGGTCTTGCCGCCGCCAAGCGTGTGGGGCCGACCGGTCGCGTGGTCCTATCCGACGTTGCCGCCGAGATGGTGGCGGTAGCGGGACGCCGCGCGAGCGCAACGGCGCAGGTGAGTACCGCGGTGTTCGACCAGAGCGCGATCGAATTTGCGGATGCCAGCTTTGACGCTGTGATCAGTCGGCACGGCTTGATGTTCGTCGAGGACCCGGTCGACGCTGTTGCGGAGGCTGCTCGCGTGCTGCGAGTCGGGGGGCGCTATGCGGCGATGACTTGGGATCGGCGCGAGCTGAACACATGGCTCGGGTTGGTGCTGGACGCGGTCAGCGATCAGTTCGGGGTGCCGTTTCCACCGCCAGGCGTTCCAGGCCCGTTCTCGCTCGATAACACCGTCACCCTGACGTCCGTCCTGCGCGATGGCGGTCTCGAGGACGTGACCGTCGAAGCGATATCCACGCCAATGCACGCACGGTCGCTGGATGAGTGGTGGGAGCGCGTGCCCAAGCTCGCGGGCCCCCTTGCGATCGCGCTGGGTGGCATGGAGGCCGACGTCCGGGACGCGATCGCCGAGCGCGCCATGCAGGCTGGCGCGAAGGCTGCGGTCCGCGACGGGGTCGGGATCGTGTTTGCTGGCTCGGTGCTGATCGGGTCAGGCCACAAAGCGGCTCGGTGACCGCAGGGCCAGTCCCGAGCGGGTGGCGGTCGTCACAGCCCCAGGATCCGGCACCCTCTTACGGGCGCTCACGGGCAACTGTTGAGTACCGCCGTAGCACTGCAGAGAGGATCACGGCGAGCGCAGCAACAAGCAGTCCGATGACCCAGCCCGCGGCGCTCAGCGCGCCGAGGATTGCTCCAACCACGCCACCAGCGGCGAGCACGGCGATTGACGTGACCGACACGGAGTCTCGGAGCGTCAGAGGCGCTGGCGCCAGGGCACTCGTCGACTCGGTCTTGGGGTCGCGGCGCCGGGCGGTGCGCGGCTTGCTCGCGGTGCGCGCTTGACGGATCGCTGTCCGTTGACGGCGGCGTTCTGTTCGTTCAGCGGTAAGGCTGTCGCCAGTCGATGGGATGCCGTCGGGGTCCGACGTGGAGACAACGGCGGGGTGCGTTCCGTTGAGGGTTCTATCGGTGGACATCGTGCCCTCCTTACGTTGGGCAAGCTACCGAGGATGCGACCCGTGCGACAGCCGGAGCGCTTGCAGAGAAACGCGGACGGCCCGCAGCGGGCGGCCCGAACATCCGCGTGTAAGAACCACTATACGCCGGGCGAATGTCGCGTCTACGACGAGATTTTGGAAGTACGATTCAGACGGACTACGGAGCGCTCCGCCTCCGTCGAACCGCCACACACCCTCGAAGTATCCGCAGCATCAGTGATCAGCGCACAGGGCCAAGCATCCGAAGGCGGAACGTGAGCGCCGGCGGCGAGGAAGCGCCGGGGCCGCAGCAGCTTGTCGGTGGCAGGCTGCTGGCGGAGATCACCAACCGGATCGTCGCGTTGATGCGCGAGCACTACGGTCGCGGGCCGATCAAAGCTAAGACCTACGTGCTTGACAATCTGATCGTGTGCGTGCTCAGCGACGGGTTCACCGCGATCGAGCGCACGATGATGGAAGGCGGCGAGCCAGACCGTGTGCTGGACATGCGCCGCGACTTTCAGCGCATGATGAAAGAGCGCTACAGCGAGATGATCGAGCAGCTCACCGGGCGTAAGGTGCTCGCCTTCCTGAGCCAAGCGCACGTCGAGCCTGATCTGACGATCGAGATGTTCCTGATGGACGGACCAATGCCTGGATTTGGCGCGCTCGAGCTCGTCGATCCACCTGCCCCTGACTAGCCGATCGAGCCTTCCATCTGCAGCTCGATCAGGCGGTTCATCTCGACCGCGTACTCCATCGGGAGCTGCTTGATGATCGGCTCGATGAACCCGTTGACGATCAGCTTCGAGGCCTCCTCTTCACTGATGCCGTGCGTCATCAGGTAGAAGAGCTGCTCGTCGCCGACCTTGGAGACGGTCGCCTCATGGGCGACGTTGACGTCGTTGTCGCTGATCCGGATCGTCGGGTAGGTGTCAGAGCGCGAGCGCTCGTCCAGCAGCAGTGCGTCGCACACGACCTTGGACTTGGAGCCGTGGGCGCCCTTGGCGATCTCGAGCAGACCCCGGTAGGAACCGCGCCCGCCGTCTTTGGCGATCGACTTAGCGAAGATGTTCGAGGTCGTGTTCGGTGCGGCGTGGATGATCTTCGCGCCGGCGTCCTGGTGCTGGCCGGCGCCGGCGAACGCGATCGACAGGACCTCGCCGTGCGCTCGCTCGCCGAGCAGATAGATGCTCGGGTATTTCATCGTGAGCTTGGACCCTAGGTTGCAGTCGACCCACTCGACCGTCGCATCGGCGTACGCGACTGCGCGCTTGGTAACCAGGTTGTAGACGTTGGTCGACCAGTTCTGGACTGTCGTGTAACGGATGCGTGCGCCTGGGAGGGCGATCAGCTCGACCACCGCGGAGTGAAGTGAGTCAGAGCTGTACGTGGGAGCGGTGCAACCCTCGACGTAGTGAACATACGAGCCCGGCTCAGCGATGATCAGAGTGCGCTCGAACTGTCCCATGTTCTCGGTGTTGATCCGGAAGTACGCCTGCAGCGGCATCTCGACGTGGACACCTTCGGGCACGTACACGAACGATCCGCCGGACCACACCGCGGAGTTCAGTGCCGCGAGCTTATTGTCGTTGGGCGGGATGATCGTCGCGAAGTACTGACGCACGAGGTCTTCGTGCTCGCGCAGCGCGGTGTCCATGTCGGTAAAGATCACGCCCTGCTTCTCGAGGTCTTCGTGGATCTGGTGGTACACGACCTCTGATTCGTACTGCGCGCCGACGCCGGACAGGAACTTCCGCTCCGCCTCGGGAATGCCGAGGCGGTCAAAGGTTCGCTTGACGTCCTCGGGCACGTCGTCCCAGGACCGGCTTGGCGTCTCGGAGGCGCGAACGAAATATCGGATGTCGTCGTAGTCGAGCTCGGCCAGCAGCGGGGAGCCCCAAGTCGGCTGTTTGCGAGCGATGAAGTGGTCGAGCGCCTTCAGCCGGAAGTCGCGCATCCACTGCGGCTCGGACTTAAACGCCGAGATCCGCTCGACCATCTCACGGCTCAGCCCCTTGGGCGCCTTGTACAGATAATTTTCGGCGTCGTGGAACCCGTAACGCTGCTCGTAGTCCGCGTTGATGCTCGCGAGCTGGTCGTTCTCGGTGAGGATGGTTGCTTCGGCAGTCGCCATTACTGCACCGCAGCGATCCGCGCTCCGACGCGTCGGGACTCCTCAGCGGCCAAGCTGCCGCCCTCATCGGCCCAGCGATCCACGTCCAGCCTCGCCTGCGCGACGGCGAGCGCCTTGCCGATGGCCGCGGGAGCGGGTCGTCGCTGGGCTTCGCAGCTCCAGCAGGTGTCTTCCTGGCGCGCCATCGGCGCGTGGCAGGAACGGCACAGGCGTGGGAAATGTCGCTCGCGCATGAGTCAGCCCTCCTTCGGGGGCGGCTCGGCCGGCGGGTACGCGTCGACCATGTACTTGTCGCCCCGCAGCGCGGCCAGCAGCCGGGTGAGCGGGGTACGTCCAGCCGCCAACCGGGGGGTGGCGCCGGCTGCTTGCTGGCTGCCCGGGCGAGTCGAGGCGGCGGGTTCGGTGTGGACGAGTGATCGCTCGGGAATGATTCCCGGAGCAGGTGACGTTGGGAATTCGATGGAAGACGTGGTGTTCATCTCGGCGACCTTTCGAACGCGCCGAACCAAATTTCGGCGCTAGCTGTTGCGGGGGCTCCTCCGTCGCTCTGACGGCTCTTCCCGCGGGACGTCTTGACGCGGTCGAGATCTCTTGGACCGACGTCGTTGACCGCGCCTAGGTTCATCGAGTTGGCCTGCGGGTTTCAGGCCGTCGTCGCCCGGGCGAGCTCCAGTCGTTTCTTCGACGCGCCCTCTGCTAGGCGCGCCGAGCCGGTGCCGGCGAGCACTACGCGGGCGGCGTCCTCCGCGTGTTCGTATGACGCGAAGCTCGGGGATCGCGCGAGGCTGTTGCCGTCGCGATCCATGAGCGTCCAGTAATAGTCGCCACTGTTGTCCTCAACGACGAGGAACTCCATCGACACCGAATCCGACGCGACCGTGCCGCGAGTGGCGCCCGTAGCAGCGCGAGCCTTCCTTGTTGCGGTAGCCATGGCCAACCGCCTCTCTGTGCCCTTCTGACCGGAAACGTCGCCCGGGAAGCGAGAAGAGCTGAGGCTCACTGAGCGCGCCACGAAGCGTACCAGATTTCCGACCGGTTAACTCGGAATTAAAGGACGACGACCGATTCCCGCAAGCACCGACTCGGGCAATCGAACACCGGACCGACGACGAAGCCGGGCTACGTCAGGACGGCGGTCCGGGAAGCGTGAGGAGTTGGACTACCGACACGACGAGCAGCACGGCGGCCACGCCTACTAGGCCGTAGCGAGCCGCGCGTACCGGGAAGCGGCTGCCGATGCCCACGAGGAACAGCACGGCGGCCAAGAACACCGTGAGGCGCACGTACTTATCCGCCGTTCCCGCGGCCGACTGGCCTTCGGTGAAGTATGCGTCCGCGCGCGCGGTGAGCGCCAGCCCCGCGGCCTGCTGGGGGATGCGGTATTGCGGCAGATATGACGGGTCCGGCGGTGCGTGAGGGTTCTTCAAGGGATGCAGCGCGATCCATGCTTCGAACGCAGGACGGTACCCCGCGCGTAGCCGATTGACCGCCAGGCGGAAGAGCTTGGGATTGTGCGCCGCGTAGGCGGTTTCCGCTGCGTTGAACGACACCGAGTCCAGCGTGCGGATCTGGTTGGCCTGGATCAGGGCGAGGCTGGCTTGGCTTCGCGCCCCAGAGGCCTTCGCGAGCGAGAGCGACGACTCCGTACCCCACTTCGCAGCCGAGTACCCCGACCATGCGGCCAGCAACGCCACGACGGACAGCAGCACCGCCTCAACGATCGCGACCCAGCGGTCTCGCCCAGCGTGCTCCGCGGCGGCGTGCTCGGCGGTCGTGTGCTCGCGATGCTCGGCGATCTCCTTGCCAACTTCGCTCGGCGATAAGCCTTCCGGCACAGAGACGCTCCACGCTGTTGATCAGGTTGAGGCCGAGCTTGCCCAGCAGCTGAGCTGCTCATCGATGCACAGTCGACGTTCGCAGCTGCAGCGGCGGGCGGCATCATCCCAACGGGGTGACTGGTCTGGCGGCCACACCGCTCAGACGCGACAGGCAAGCTAGACGCCGCTCCGTGTACGAAAAGAGCCCCGATTAATCGGGGCTTTCCAGTGCGCCCGAGAGGCTCATCGGACCAAGCGGGCATGGACGATCAGCTCGCTCGGCGTGGTGATCATGCCCAGAAGGCCGTTGCTCATCCCGAGCTCGCGGTGATCGCCGTACGTTCGCGCCTCCACTTCGAGCTCGTCGCCGACACGCCGCAGCCCGGCGTCCAAGTCGAGCGGCAAGATCTTTCCTGCCGCGTACAGCCGGCCGCTGACCTTCAGCATGTCGCCTTCCAGCGCGGCGCTGTCGGACGCGAACCGGACCTCTGCGTGGTTGTCGGCGTCGAAGAAGTCGGCCGAGCGCAGGTGCCTGTCGCGGAAGCTGTTCTTCGTATTGATGCTGCCAGCGTCGATCGTCAGCTCGATCGCCGGGCTTCGCTCCAGGTCCAGGGTGCCGTTATAGCGGTCAAATCGCCCCTTGACGGTCGCCAACCCCCAGAGAGTGGGCGTGCGGAACTCGACGCTCGAGCGCGCCGGATCGACCCGCCAGCGCCCCTGCGTGAGGCTTTTGGTGTCGGAGGGATGGGTGATGGTGTCAGTGCTCATGGTGGTTTCCTTGGTTGGTCAGTTGCCATGTCCAGGCATATCGGGAGAGAAGGTCAGCGACCTCGTGGTCGCGCGGCGAATGCGGCACGTGGATCTGGATCGCGCCATCGACTAGGACCGCGCGCACCTGGTCGCCGAGGCCGGTCTCTCCCAGCGCGTCACGCGCGGCGCTTTCGGCGGCGCGGCGGCGCAGCTCAGGCTTGTAGGGCTTGCCGACCGAGGTCAGCGGGATCTCGTCGAGGACCTCGATCTGCTTGGGCGCCGCGGCGCGCTCGGGCACGTGGTCGGACGCCCAGCCTTCGAGCTCGCCCGGAGTGATGTCGGTGCCGGGGGCGAGGGTGACGAACGCCACGGGCACCTCGCCGGAGTGTGGATCGGGCCGGCCGACGGCGGCAGCCGCCGTGACCTCGGGGTGCTCGAGCAGCGCGTCCTCGATCGTCGCCGGGTCGATGTTGTGGCCGCCGCGAATGATCAGATCCTTCGCGCGCCCGGCGAGTCGAATGAATCCCTCGCCGTCGACCGACGCCAGATCGCCGGTATCGAGCCAGCCGTCCCTGATCTTGTCCTCCCGGCGCACGTCTCGGCCGGAGCCTGTGTCGACGAGATAGCCGGCGAAGATGTTCGGGCCGCGTAACACAAGCGTTCCGACCTGGTCCTCGGGCAGAAACGTCCAGTCCCCGGTCGCTTCGTCGATCGCGACCGTGCGCGCCTCCTGATACGGCAGACGCTGCCCGACCGTGCCCGGTCGCGGCGCGTCCGGCCAAGCGAACGCGCTGGCGCACGTGCCCTCGGTCAATCCGTAGCCCTCGCACAGCGCCACCCCGGTGTGGGCGCTGAACGCATCGCGCACCGCCGGCGGGAGTGGGGCGGCGCCGACGATCGGCAGCTTCAGGCTGGAGATGTCGGCGTCCACCGGAATCTGCGCGAGCACCGAGTACACCGTCGGCACGGCCGACATGGCAGCGATCCGGTAGTGCTCGACGATCCTCCAGAAGTTCTGGAACAACGGGACGTCGCGGTAACCGAGTGGGCCGCCCCAGACGACGTGCTGACCCTTCAGCAGCGGCGCCAGCACCGTCACGACGAGCGCGTTGGTGTGAAACAGCGGCAACGCGGCGAAGATGACGCTGCTCTCGTCGAGGACATCGCTGGCGCGCGTCATCCAGGCGTTAGACACCTCGTTGGCATGGGTCCGGGCGGCGAGCTTCGGCGTGCCGGTGGTCCCTCCGGTGTGCAGGTAGCTCGCGATGTCGCTCGCGGTCGGAGGGCTGGCGGGCGGTTCGGTTCCGTCCGCCCGGGCCATCCGCTCCCGCAGGTATGCGACCTCCACGCCGTCGAGCGGCTCCAGGGCGGGCGGTTCTTCCGTCGCTGCCGTCGGGCGCAGCGCGAGCAGGGCTCGTGTGCCGGTGTGCTCGGCGATCGTTCGCGCGTGGGCCCAGACGCCCTGGTCGAGCTCGGGCCCCGAGGCGACGATCACCTTCGCGTCGGACAGGCGCAGCAGCGCGATCGCGTGCTCAGTCGCCAATGCAGGATTGATCGGCGCGTAGACCCCAATCGCCTCGGCGGCCAGCAGCAGCGGAACCATCTCGGCGCAGTTGACCGAGATGACGGCCACCGCGTCGCCGCGCCTGACGCCAGCATCCGCGAGCACGGCCGCCGCCCGGCGCACGTCGTGGGCTAACTCTGCGAACGTCCGGACGAGGGGCGCGTGAAAGTGCTCGGCGTCGGGCAGCACGGAGATGGCCGGGCGATCGGGCCACAGCTCAGCTGCCCGCGTGACGAGCTCGTATGTGCTGGCCGGAAGGCCGCGATCGCCGAGCGGTGTGCGCTCGACTTCAGCCAGGTGCGCCGGACCGCTGAACGGTGGCCACAGCGCCAGCTCGGAGGTCACTGCGCCCATGCGAACTCCCTGTCGGCTTCGGGCGCGAGGTAGCCGTCGGGCTCCTCGACCACGGTGTTGCGCAGCTCACCGATCCGCTCGATCTCGACGCGCACGCTGTCGCCGACCTTGAGCAGGCCCTCGGGGAAGGGCTGGCGAACAGCTCCGATCCCCGCCGGCGTGCCGGTGGCGATGACGTCGCCGGGTTCGAGCGTGAACGCCTGCGAGAGGTGCGCGACCTGCTGGTAGCAGTCGTAGATCATCTCGCCCGTGTTCCCGTCCTGGCGCAGCTCGTCATTGACGTAGGTGCGGATCCGGAGGTCGTGGGGTTCGCCGAGCTCGTTCTGGGTGACGATCCACGGCCCAAGCGGCCCGTGCGTGTCAAACGACTTGCCCATGGTCATGGTCGGCGCTCGCACCTGCCAGTCGCGAACCGAGACGTCATTGGCGATCGTGTAGCCGGCGATCACCTCGTGCGCCCGGTCCACGGGCACATGGCGACAGCGGCTGCCGATCACCACCGCAAGCTCGCCCTCGTAATCGAGCAAGCTCGAGACACGCGGCATGTGCACCTCGTCGTCGGGCCCAACGACACACGTGACTTGCTTGTTGAAGAACACCGGGTACTGCGGCGCCTCCATCCCGGACTCGGCGATGTGGTCGGCGTAGTTGAGGCCGATGGCGAGGAACTTGCGCGGCTGGACCGGGGCCAGCAGGCGCACGTCGTCGAGGGCGTGGCGCTCGACCGAGTTGTACCGGTGGACGACGCTGCCGTCCTCGACGATGCCCGGCCGTGCCCCGTCGCCGGCGTCATAGCGGCAGAGCCTCACGAGCTCATCTCCGGGATCTCGACCGGCGCCTGTTCTGGCGCGTAGCCACCGGCCATCGCCTTGCCGTGAATCTCGGCGAAGCTGAGGCCGCCAGCGTGATCGGCCGCGACCAGATCAGGGTCGACGAACTGGCCGATCGGGTTGGCCTTGAACTCCTCCGAGGTCTTCATCCACTCCTTGGACTTCTCCCAGGAACCGAAGTTGTCGACCTGGAGCTCGACGTTGTTGCCGTCCGGGTCGGCGTAGTAGTAAGAGAACGTCATGCCGTGGTCCAGGCACAGCGCCGGGTTAATGTCCGCCGCCTTGAGGCGCAGGTAGGTCGCGTTCAGCTCCTCGAAGCTCCTGTACTCGAACGCAGAGTGGTGCATGCCGGTGCGGGTGTCCTTCTCGGGGTCGTCCACGAAGTTCGGGAACGCCAGGAAGGCGATCCGATGGTTGGCCTCGTCGTTGGACAGCCAGGCGCCAATCTCGTCCTGGAAGGTCACCTCGGCGCCGACCAGCGTCCGGTAGAAGTCGATCATCTCCTGCAGGCGGCTGGTCTTGAGGTTGCAGTGGTGGAACGTCGGGTGGATGACGGCGTCGGTCATGCGAGCACTCCTGAGGTGGCAGATTTCGGTGTGAGGTGAAGCTGGGTTCGAAGGTCGTCCAGTAGCTCCGGCACCTCCTGCTGGGAGGCGGCGGCTCCGAAGACGTAGAAGTCGGGACGGACGAGCACGGCGTGCGCGTTGTGCTGTGCAAGCCAGGCGGTGAGGCGGCCATCGAGGTCGCGCACGCCGTGCGGCGCGCCGGGATCCAGCGACGCGACCGTCGCGTCGAGCGTGTCGAGCAGCTTCCGGTCTCGGTGGGCGAGCCGTTGGAGCGGGTCGCCTCCGGCGACGATCAGCTGAAAGCCACTGCCGACGACATCGTCGAGGCGTCCTTCGCGCCCGGCGCGTTCGACCACGCCCTGAACGCTCAGCGTCCCGGCAAGCGGATCGGGTTCTCCGATCGGCTGGTGGAGCAGGCCGCCAGTCAGCGGCGCGAGCTCGAGCGGTGGCGGTGGACCGGCCGCGCGGAGCATCGCGTCGCGCTCAGCTGCGGCCTCCGGATCCAACTGGCAAAGGACCTTCCCGAGCTCGATCGCGAGCCCGATCACTGCCTCGTTCTGGGGCTGTCGCTCGGCTCCGACCGTACTCAGCAACCGCTCGTGCGCGACGCCCCGGAGCACCAGGTCGAGCTTCCAGGCTACGTTCGCGGCGTCACGTAGACCCGAGCACAGTCCCTGGCCGAGGAACGGCGGCGTCAGGTGCGCGGCGTCGCCGACGATCAGAACGCGGCCCTGACGCATTTGGTCGGCCACCATCGAGCGGAACTCGTAGACGGTGCTGCGGGTCAGCGGTCCATCCTCCGGCCGGTACCACGGCTCGAGCATCTCCCACACCCGCCTGGGGTCCTCGAAATCGGATGGCTGCTCGTCCGGGAGCAGCATGAACTCCCAGCGCCGGTGCCGCGGCCCGCTCTGGACGATCGTCGTCGGGCGCTTGGGATCGCACCGCTGCGAGGCGACAGGGAGATGGGCGAGCGCCGACATGTCGTCCGGCTCGGCGTCCACTACCAGCCACCGCTCCTGGAATCCGAGGTCGCGCCGGGCGATTCCGGTTGCCGTGCGCACGAACGAGTTGGCGCCGTCCGCGCCCACCACCCACCGAGCGCGCACCGTGCGGCACTCGCCGGTCCTGGCGAGCGGTTCGTGCTCGCCCACCTGATGAAGGGTCAGCTTCACGTGATCGCCCGAGTCCGCAAGGCCATCTGCGACCCAGCCCCGTTCCACGGTGACGCCCGCTGGGACGCATGCGTGGTCGTGGATCGCGGCCTCGAGCTCGGGTTGGAAGAACATGTAGGAGCCTTCCCACCCGGATGGCGCCAGGCCGTGACGGTCGAATCGCAACAGCAGCTCGCCGTCGGCCCCGAACCACTGGTAGTCGTCGACCCCGACCAAGTCCTCGGCCACGACCTCGGCCAGGTCAAGCGACTGGAGCATGCGCATGATCTCGTGATCGAGATGCACGGCGCGCGGGAGGCGGTAGATCTCCTGGAAGCGCTCGAACACGACCACGCGATGGCCGGCACGGCCGAGCAGCGCCGACAGCGCCTGCCCTACGGGCCCGTAGCCAACGATCGCGACATCGGCGTCGAGGTCGTGAGCACTCATGACGTCACCCCAGCGCCGATCGGGACGGCCGAGGTCGCGACCGGACGAGCGAGGATCTGGCTCAGCGCGCCGGCGAGCTCGCTGAGCGGATTGTCGGCCGCGGTCGGCGATCGCCACGCGATGAATCGGTCGGGACGCACGAGCACCGCCCCCTCGCTCGTGATCTGTCGGTGGCGCATCCATACGCATCGCGGGTCGTACAGGTCTCCGTCGAGGTGGCCGATACGCAGCGCATCGAGCGGCAGGCCGGTGTCGGCCGACAGCTCGCGGGCCGCCTCGCACCACGCCTCGCCATCCTCGCCCGCGATCAGCAGGAACCGGCCCGGCGCCACGAGATCCTTGATCGGGCGGCGGTTGCCGTCCTCATCATCGATCCACGCGTGCGGAAGGGGCGAGCCCGGGCGGGTCGACGGCTGATACACCCGGATGTCGTCGACCAGATCCGGTGCAGCCGAGCCGTCGGAGACGACGGCGGCCGACTCGTAGCTGTAGCCGTACTCGACGTTCAGCTCCGAGAACTCCATCGACTGCGCGCGCATACCACGCAGCACGGTTGAACGATGCTCAGCGTCCTCGTCCCGGTCGCTCCAAACGCGGCGCAGCTGCTCCATGTTCTTCTCGGGGGGGTTCTCCGGGGACACGCCAGTCGCGGCGCCGGTCTGGAAGTGGTTGATCGCGTTCTCAAGCGAGCGCTGGCAGTTGCGCTGATCCACCGGCCGCCGCTCGGTCTCGTAGGTGTCGAGCAGCGCCGGCGATGCGTGGCCGTCCAGGACGGCGGCAAGCTTCCAGCACAGGTTTTGCGCGTCGTGGATCGCGCTGGTCAGCCCAAGGCCACCGGTCGGGGGGTGGCGATGTGCCGCGTCTCCCAGCAGGAACACGCGCCCGGCGCTGAACACGGAAGCGATCACCGCCTCGACCGACCACCGGGTGATCTTGTGGATCTCCATCGGCAGGTCACCGATGCCCAGCGCCTCGCGAGCGTCGGCCTCGACCTGCGCGTCTGACTCCTCGCAGCCGACGGGGTAGTTGAGGTGGATGACCCACTCCTCCGACTGCGGACCCCACCGCCCCGGCCCCATCGGGACCATCACCACGAGCACACCCGCCTGCGGGGAGTAGATCCAGCGGATCAGGACGTCCGGGTCCTTGGCCCAGCGCGAGAAGTCCGCCGAGACGTGCAGCGTCGCCGTCTGCGTCACCACGCCGAGCCCCTCGTACTCGGCGCCGATCAACTGCGGGACCCGACGTCCACCATCGGCGCCGAGGAGGTACTCGCAGCGCACGGTGTACTCGCGGGCTGATCCGCTGACGCGGATCAGAGCGCGGACACCGTCCTCGTCCTGCTCGAGGTCGATCAGCTCGTGGCCGAAGCGGATCCTTCCAGGCGAGAGCTCCTCCGCGCGCGCCTTGAGCAGCGGCTCGAGCCGGATCTGCGGCAGGTTCATCTGCTGGCATGGGCTCGCGGCGCGCCACAACTCATCCCCGCCGTCAGCGCCCCAGGACTCCAGTCGAGCGATCCGGCGCCCGTAATCCGGATCGGGTCCCGCAAATCCTGCGTAGTACGCGGTCGCAGCCATCTGGGCGGCTGGCGTGCCGCGCTGCGCGATCGCCTCTGCCGCCCCGACGTCCTCAAGCACCTCCATCGCCCGCTGGTTGAGCACATGTGCCTTGGGCAGATCCGACGTCGTGGGGCGCGCGCTGACGAGCAGGTGCTCGACCCCCTGGCGGGCCAGGAGCATCGACGCGGTTAGTCCCGCGCCGCCGCCCCCCACGATCAAAACCGGAACTTCATTCTCAAGAGGTGCTGTAAAGGTCATCGTCTCTCCTCGACATCAGGAATTGGAGCGGAAACTACAATAGATGAATTGGAATGTCAACTCCAATTCTGATATCGTCGAAGCATGGCTGTCCGCGCCGACGTCACCCCCAACCGCCGCGGGATGAAGTCCCGCGAACTCGTGCTGGACGCCGCCGAGCACGTGATGGCAGAGCAAGGGTTCGAGGCGGCGACCCTCGCCCGCGTGGTCGAGGAAGCCGGTATCCCGATGAGCTCGGTCTACCACTACTACGGCTCCAAGGACGGGATCCTGCTCGCGGTCATGGAACGCGGAGCAGAACGCTTCTTCGACGATCTGCCGATCCCGAACCGGCGGCTCGGACGCCCCGCAACCCACTTGGCCACAGTCATCTCGACCGCGGCCCGAACGCTCGAGCGCCATCCCAACTTCCTCCGCCTGCTCATCGTCTTCGCCGTACAGCCGCCCGCGCGCGCCGGCGGTGAGATCGAGGCTGTCGTGACGCGTGTACGCCGGCTCGGGCTCGACCGCCTCCGTGAGCAGATCGCGCTCGCGTTCGGCGACGATCCCAACAGCGCCGTGACGATTCGGCTCGCGCGGATCGCCCTTGCCGCGGTCGACGGCGCGTTCGTAGCTTCTCAGGCCGACCCCTCGCTCACGCTCGAGGAGTTGCTCGAGCCGCTCGTGCCCGCGGTCGTAGGCGCGCGCCGCGCGCTGCTGGGCAAAGCGCCCTGAGAAGGCTGGCGTTCCCTCATCCACGTCGCGGACGGTGAAGCCCGCGTGGGTGAGTGGTCATCACATATTCCGCGTGATTTCGCGGTTCGCGGCGAAGTCACCCGTGGCTGCCAATCAGCTGGCGCCGTGGCGGGCGACGTTCTATGGCTAGCCCCTAAGCGGGGCTCGCCGCGCAGGCGTCTCAATCACGCATTTCGCGTGATGACAGCTCACTGCGAGCGCCGTCATGCTCGCTGCGCGCAAGATCCACCCTCACAGGAGCATTCCATGTCCAACGACGACATCATTATTGGCGAGATCCACGCTGCGCTCGAGCGCCACCCCGCAATCCCTCACCCGGCAGATGTAGCCGTTTCGTCGCGCGAGGGAACCGTCACGCTCCGCGGCAGCGTTGGCAGCCTTCACCAGCGTCAAGCGGCGGTCAAGGTCGCCAAGTCGGTCGTTGGAGTCCGCGATGTCGAAGACGAACTGTCCTTCGACCCACGGGATCGAACGGAGGACGACGAGCTCCGTGGTGTAGCTCTGCAGGCCCTGATGTCCAACGGTGGTGTGCCCGCGGATCGGATCGAGGCCACTGTCGCCAACGGTTGGTTGACCCTGAAGGGCGAGGTCAAGCACCAGTCCGAGAGCGACGCGGCGTTCGACGCTGTCCGCCGGCTTCCGGGGATTGGCGGTATCACGAACAAGATCGTCGTCATCACCGCTGGTATCGCCGGCTGATCGACTGTGCGCGGACGCCACGAACGCGACGAGGTGGGGTTGCCGCGACGCCCGACGACCGCAAGGTCAAGCTAGGCAAGGCTGACCGGGTCGCGAAGTAGCACCTGCACTCCCGGTAATTCCCGCCCCGCCAGGAACTCGCGCATCGCCGGGCCCCCCGCGGTGAGATGGTTCACGCGGTCCTGCGACCCAAACGTCCGCAGCGCCTGCGCCGTCTCGCCGCCGCCAACCACAGTCGTCGCCGACGTCGAGGCAACGGCGTCGGCGACAGCGCGGGTCCCCGCAGCGAATTGCGGAAGCTCGAAGCGACCCATTGGCCCATTCCAGAACACGGTCGCCGCCGCTGCAATTGAGGCTGCATAGGAGCTTGCGGTGACGGGGCCGATGTCGAGGCCCATCCACCCGTCGGGTACGTCAATCCCATCCAGCAATCGCGTCACGGCTTCCCCGTCCGGCCCCCACCTGCCCAACAGCAGATCTTTGGGGAGCGAAAGCCGATCGCCAAGCCCGTTCGCCCCCCGGAGCGCAACCCGCGCCGCCTCGAGGCTTTCGACCGGGCACAGGGATCGCCCGACGCCGTGTCCCAGGGCAGCAAGGAATGGGAAGCACAGCGCACCGCCGAGGCACACCACATCGGCCAGCTCGAGAAAACGCCACACGAGACCGACCTTTTTGCCGATCTGCGCACCCCCGAAGAGCGTCACGAGAGGTCGTGCCGGCCGCTCAACGATCGCGCTGAGAGCGTGCACCTCGCGCTCCATCAGGCGGCCAGCGGCGCTCGGCAGACGCTGAGCCACGCCCCAGGTACTCGCGTGTGGAAGGTGCGCCGCGGCAAATGCATCGCCGACGTACAGATCCGCGAGCTCGGCGAGCGCCGATGCCAGGGCCAGCTCGTTCCGCGACTCGCCCGCCTCGAAGCGGACGTTCTCAAGCATCAACATCTCACCTGGCTCCAGCCGCTCCGTCAGGTCGCGTACCTCGGGGCCGACTACAGCCGGCGCGAGCGGCACAGGCTCGCCCATCAGCGCGCCGAGGCGGTCGGCCACTGCTCGCATCGACAAAGCCGGATCCGGACAGTTCGGTTGCCCCACACCAGAGGCGAGCACCAGCCGTGCGCCCCGCCGGCGCAGCTCCTCGATGGTGGTCAGTGCGGCGCGGATGCGAGTCTCGTCGTCGAGATCAGCCCGCAGGAGAACGCGGCGCCCATCAGCGTCCAGGTCATCGATTGTCCGCAGGTCGTTCAGCGCTCTCGGTCCCTAGGTCGGGTGTTCAGTCGTAAGCAGGCTGACGCCCGTCCGGGTGAGACGTCGTCATGCGGTTTGGATGATTCGGCGCCTAGCGCAGGCGAGCCGGTGGTGAGAGCAGCCCCAGCTCCCGGGCGCGAGTGACCGCCTCGGCACGGCCGTGTGCGTCGAGCTTGGCGTAGATGTGGCGCAGGTGCGTGCGGATCGTGTTCGTGGAGACGAATAGCTCGGACGCGATCTCCGGCGCCTTGAGATTGCTCGGCAGGTACCTGACGACGCGCAGCTCCGCCTCGCTGAGCTCGTCGCGCAAGGCAGGTGCCTGGCCGCCGCTCGGCGGCGCGGAACCGGCGAGCACATCGAGAATGGTCTGCCGCAGCGTGGCGTGAGCCGTGCGCTGACGGGGAAGGCGTTCGATGATGTCCCGCACCGGAACGAGTATGAATGGCAGGACAAGCCCCTCCGGCTCGGCCAACTCGAGCGCCGCTTCCAGTGACGCCTCCGCCGCGCGTTCGTCACCAAGCTTCTCGCGCGCGGCAGCGTCGAGCACCTGCGCCTCCGTTACCACCGATGGCCGATGAACTGCTGGAGCCGACCCGTCGATCACAGGGGCGAGCACCGCCACCGCCTGCTCAGGATGGCATTCGGCGAGATGAACCGTGGCGGCAGCCGCGCGCATCTCGGAGATGGCACACTCCGCCTCGCTGATCTCGGCGATCGCGGCGCGTGCGGCCGCCAGCTGGCCCATTCGTACGTGCGTCTGGATCAGGCGCGCCCTCCCGGCAACCGCGAACGCGTGCGTGCCAGCCAGCAGGTCTTCCATCCGTTCGGCGGCGCGCAGCGCCGCGAGCGCCTCCTCGAACCGTCCCTGCCCCATGCGCAGCAGACCTCGTGCGTGATGCACGATCAGCTCGGTTCCGGGCTCACCATCCGGATGTAACGTGCGCATCGCGCGCGCGAGCCACCGCTCGGCCTCATCGAGCTGCCCGAGCCACAGCAAGGCCATCGCCCCCGTGGCCAGGCCGGTGACGATTACGGGATCCTCGCCCCAGCCGCATGATTCGGCGATCCGCACCGCCTGCCGGCTGAGCTCGAGCCCCGCGGATAACGACAGCCCGGTCCACGGGCCGGCGATCCCGAGGTGACCCAGCGGGGGGATCTCGAGCCAGGGTCGCCGCGCCCGGCGCGCCAGGTCCAGCGCCTGCTCGAGGTCACGCCGGGCGTCCCCCAGGCGCGAGGACCACAGCTCCGCAACTCCGAGATTCTGCAGCGCGACAGATCGGAGCTCGTCGCTGAGCGCACGTCCATCAGCCTGCTGCGCCGCCAACGCCTCGTCCACCAACGGCATCGCCCTCAGCACGCTCTCCACGTCACCGCGCCATCGCGCGAGCACGAGCCTCACCACGCCCAGCACCAGGTCAAAGCGCTGCCTACGCTCCTGGGGAACCGTGTCAATCAGCCGCTCGGCCACACCGACGTACGCGGCGCACTTCTCGCGGTTCCCGTCCAACAGCCGCGCGGTGGCGAACACAACCGCAAGCTCCGCATGGTCTGCCGCCACATCATCCGGAAACGCGGCCAGCAGGTCGCAGACGGCGGCCGTGCGGCCATTAAGGGTGAGGTCGAT
This sequence comes from Solirubrobacteraceae bacterium, assembly GCA_035693425.1. Lineage (GTDB taxonomy): Bacteria > Actinomycetota > Thermoleophilia > Solirubrobacterales > Solirubrobacteraceae > Palsa-465. Next base: position 34,435 of record DASSGR010000126.1, on the reverse strand, counting down.
GTGATTGTCGGCCAGCAGGCGAGCGGCCAGTGGCCAGTCGCGCGCCGCCTGCGCCTGACGGACAGCCTCCAGCACGTCGCCATACTCCGCAAACCACTGGGCCGCCGCCCGGTGAAGCGGGGCAACCAGCGCCGGGTAAACGCGTCGCAGCTCCAGCTGCAGCAGGTCCGCGAACAGATGGTGGTAGCGAAACCACGACCGGCCCACGTCGAGCGAGGTCACGAACGCGTTGGCGTCCTCGAGCTCCTGCAGGATCCGCTCTGAGCCGGCCGTGCCCGTGAGGTGATCGGCGACCGGCCCGCTCACCCGCTCCAGCACTGAGGTGCGCAACAAGAGCTCGCGCACCTCGGGCGGCTGGCGTTCCAGCACCTCAGCCAGGAGATATCCCGCCACGGTCCGCTCGCTGCCAGAGAACTCGGTCACGAAACGCTCCGGATCGGCATGCCGCGCCAGCAAGATTGCCGCCAAGCGCAGGCCGGCCGCCCACCCCTCGGTCCGCTCGTAGAGCAGCGCGACGCCTCCATCCGAGAGCGTGACCCCCGAAGCGCCAAGCAACTCCTTCATCTCGTCCACTGAGAAGCGCAGATCAGAGGCCCGAAGCTCAGTCAGCTCACCGGCCAAACGCAAACGATGAAGACCCAGTCGCGGGTCCTCACGAGTTGCCAAAACCACGCGAAGACTCGGCGGCAGCCTGGCCAGAAACCTCTCGAGCCACGCCGAAGCATCGGCCGAGTCAAGCTCGTGGAGATCATCGATCACGAGCACAGCCTTCTCCGCGAGCAATTCGAGATCGGCGAGGAGTCGGTCGACCACCGCCTCCCCGCGGAAGCTCGGTGCCGGGGCAACATGCTGAACCACGTCTGTCGCTTCCGCGAGAGCGTCGATTACCGACAGCCAAAAGTGCTGCGCATCCCGCTCACTCCGCCGGATCGACACCCACGCCGTTCGATCCTCGAGGCCGGCCGCCTGCACCCATGAACGCAGCAACACGGTCTTGCCGCTCCCGGCTGGTGCGCAGACCAGAATGACCGCGCCCGCAGCCGCCGATAAACGCTCGAAAAGCGACTCGCGCGGGACCAGCCCTCGCAGGGGAGACCGCTGCCCCGAGGGCGTGGGGCGTGCCGGCGGAAATCCCGCGATCAGGCCTGGCATGTCGATCGTCCCGTCGTTCGAAACTAACGCACGCCTCAGCGTTGGGTCAATGGCGGCCAAATCACGCAAAACGGATGACGACGGATCACCCTGCCCGACAGGATGCTGCGCCCCTGTCCTGGCAAACCGACACGGGCTCGATGCTCGTGATGCGTCGCGCAGCGGTGGCCAGGATGCGGTCAGAGAAATGTAGGACAACATTCCTCGAAGGAGGTTGATATATGGCACTTTCGAATCAGCTCACCGAGCTGGCGGCTCGCGCCAAGGAGGCGGAGGAGCGCGTGGGAGCGGTGCAGGGCAAGGCCAAGGCCGACGTTCAGGCGGACGCCGAGAAGGCGCGAGCGTCTGCTCAGGAGCGGGCTAAGAACCTGCGCGAGTCGGCTGAGGCGAACAAGCACAAGCTCTCGGTCTGGTGGTACGACTTGCAGCGGACGTGGAACGAGCACGTCGCGAAGATTCGCGAAGACATCGAGGGCAAGCGGGCTGAGCACGACGCGGATCGCGCTGAGCGGCGCGCCGAGCACAGAGCGGACGACGCGGAGTTCGCGGTTGAGTTCGCGTACGCGGCGATCGAGGAGGCGGAGTACGCAGTGCTCGACGCTGAACTGGCGAGGATGGAGGCGGACGAACTGGCGGCGACGGTCTGATCACTGGCTTGAGTGACGCGCGGGCCGGCTCGAGTCCCGCGTGTCATTCAGGTTGACCTATAGAAGTCGCAAATGCCACAGTCGGAGGCAGGCGGCCCTCGCTGATCGAGCACGCGAACTAGGCGTCGAGCCTGTCGTGCTCGGACCGGCGTCGCATCTTCAGAGTTGACAGTCGATGCCTTGCTGGGTAGCGGACCCGCGTCTAGCATGCGACAGGCCAATCGCCGAACCGGGCGGGCATTGATGCTGCTTGGCCGATCTAACGAGTGCGCGGCGCTCGACGAACTGTTGGATGTGGTCCGAGGTGGGCAGAGTCGCGTGCTCGTATCGCGTGGCGAGCCCGGGGTCGGCAAGACGGCGCTGCTCGATCATGCCGTCGACGCTGCGTCTGGCTTTCGGATAGTCCGGGCTTTCGGCGTCGAGGCGGAGATGGAGCTGCCATTCGCGGCGCTTCAGACCCTGTGTGCGCCGATGCTCGATCGGCTCGACCGGCTGCCCGAGCCGCAGCGCGCAGCAATCGGCACCGCGTTTGGTTTGAGCGGCGGTGCCCCGCCCGAGCAGCTGCTGGTCAGTCTCGCTGCTTTGAGCCTGCTCGCGGATGCCTCGCGTGAACAGCCCCTGCTGTGCGTGATCGACGACGCGCAGTGGCTCGACCGCGCCTCGGCGCAAGCGCTTGCGTTCGTGGCACGTCGGTTGCTGGCTGATCCGGTGGCCGTCCTGTTCGCAACCCGGGGCCCGAGCCAGGAGCTGGCCGGACTTCCGGAGCTGTCGCTGCAGGGGCTGGACGACGACGCCGCGCGAGCGCTGCTGGCGTGGGTCATCGCCGGGCCGCTCGATGAGCGGGTGCGCGACCGTGTCGTGACCGAGACGCAGGGAAATCCGCTCGCGCTGCTCGAGCTGCCGCGCGGCCGGACGCCGGCAGAGTTGGCGCTCGGATTCGGGGTGCCCGACGCGGTGCCGCTTTCGGGACGGATCGAGGATCACTACCGGCAGCGAATCGACGAGCTGCCCGAGGAGACACAACGGCTGTTGCTGATCGCAGCACTCGCGCCGCTCGGCGAACCGGGGCGAGTGGGTCGAGCGGGCGAGCTGCTCGGTGTTGGCTCCGGCGCGGAGCAACCCGCCGTGATGGCGGGTCTCCTAGAGGCGAACCTTCAATTCCACCACCCCTTAGTGCGGTCTGCGGTGTACCGTGCCGCCACGGCGGAGGAGCGGCGGTGCGTCCATCTCGCGCTTGCGGAGGTGACTGACCCCGAGACCGACCCCGACCACCGCGCATGGCATCGTGCCCGGGCGGCCAACGGCCCGAACGAGGATGTCGCCGAGGAGCTTGAACGCTCAGCCGGCCGGGCGCAGAAACGCGGCGGTCGTGCCGCAGCCGCTGCCCTGCTCGAGCGTTCTGCGGAGCTGACGCCGGAGCCGCAGCGGAGGGCGCTGCGGTTGTTGCTCGCTGCGAATGCGCAGATGATGGCAGGGGCCACCGACCGGGCGCAGGCGCTGTTGGAACAGAGCCTGCCGGACCTGGGCGACGTGCCGTTGCGCGCTCAGGCGATGCGAATGCAGGGCGTAATCCGGTTCTCCGATGGCCGCGGCGGCGAGACGCCGTCGCTGCTGTTCCAAGCGGCGATGGGTCTGAAGGACACGGATCCACGACTCGCGCGTGAGGTTTTGATGGAGGCGTTCGAGGCAGCGATGTGGGCCGGGCGCCTGACCAGTGGCACCACGCCGCTCGCGGTCGCCCAATCCGCGCGGGAGATGCCCGGCCCTGACGGGGACGATCACGTCGGGAGCCTGCTGTTGACCGCCTACACGCTGCGGCTGACCGACCGCTACCCGAGCGCGGTTGAGGGGTGGCGGCGCGCGATCTCGGCCTACTTCGATGATCTCCGCGGACAGCCGGAGCTGAAATGGGACGGACTGGTGTGGAACGCGACCGGTGAGCTGCTCGACTTCGAGGGCCATTACGCAACCGCACGGGAGTGGGCGCGGGTGTCGCGCGAGCAGGGTGCGCTCGCGACGCTGCCGGGCGCCCTGAACGCGCTGGCGTGGTGCGAGGTGCTGGCTGGGCGGATCGAGGCCGCCGAGGCCCTCGTCGTCGAGGCCGAGGGGATCGCCAGGGCGACCGGAGCACCGGCAACTCCCGGGGCGAGCGAAATCCTCAAGCTGGGGATCCTCTGCTGGCGTGGGGACGAGCGCAAGGTAAGGCCGGTCGCCGACGGCGTCGCGGCCGAGGCGGTCGCCCGCGGCCAAGGGCTCGGAATTACGATCATCGAGTACCTACTCACGATCCTCGAACTCGGACTCGGGCGCTACGAGGAGGCCCGCCTGCACGCGCTGCGGGTCTTCGAGGAGGACGTGCTCTGGTTTGGGACATACGCGCTCGCCGACGCGGTCGAGGCGACGGCGCGCAGCGGCGACGCCGACGGCGCGGAGGCCGCGCGGGAGCGCCTCCGCGAACGCGCACAGGCGACCCGCACGCCGTGGGCGCTCGGGCTGCTGGCGCGCGCAGACGCGATGCTCGCCTCCGACGACACGGCTGAGAACGTCTATCGCGAATCGCTCGACCACCTCGGGCACTCCGGCCTGGCGACCGAGTTGGCGCGCACGCATCTGCTCTATGGCGAATGGCTGCGGCGATTGCGCCGCCGCCGCGACGCACGAGTACATCTGCGAGCCGCCCACCAGATGTTCGGAGCGATGGGAGCGGCCGCGTTCGCGCACCGCGCGCGCGTCGAGCTGCTCGCCACGGGCGAACACGCGCGCGTACGAGCACCCGAGACCCGCGATCAGCTCACCCCGCAGGAACAGCAGATCGCCCGGCTCGCCGCCGAGGGCGAGTCCAACGCTCGGATCGCTGCACATCTGTTCATCAGTCCGCACACCGTCGCCTACCACCTGCACAAGGTGTTCGGAAAGCTAGAGGTCAGCTCGCGCAACCAGCTGTCGCGCGCTCTCGGGGATCAGTTCGCGCCGACGCCGCCCTACGGCCTCGAGCCGCGGGCGGCGCCAACGATGGTCGAGAGTTAGCTCGCAGGTCAGGCGGCTGCCGAGTGCTCGCGCAGCTTCGAATCGATGCTCGGGCGCCCCTTCGCCTTCGCGGCAGACACCAGCAACGTGATCCCGTAGGACAGCAGGTAGATGCCGAAGATCAGCGCAAGCGAGACTGCGCCGATGCCGGGCCATGCGATCAGCACGAAGCCGGCCGCGACCGTCAGCAACCCCGCGACTCCCAGGTATCCGCTGCGGCCCGTGAACGCGCCGGCCAGCTCGACCGAACCGCCGAAGATCGCCCAGAAGCCGACGACGAGGGTGAGAACCTCGGCTGTCATGCCGGGATAGACCACGGCCACGACGCCTGCCGCCACGTCGATCACGGCCAGCAGGAGCCGCAGGATGTCGCGGCCAACCGACCTCTCGATCGTGAACATCGCGAAGATTTGGCCGATCGCGTTGGCGAAGCAGTAGATCGCAAACAGCGCGACGGCAACGCCGATGGTGACGCCGGGCCAGACGATCGCGGCAACGCCGAGCCCGGTGGCCAGGAGCCCGAGGACCAGGAGGTGCCCGGGCGAGGATGTCTTCTTCAGCAGTGAGGTGAACATCAGTACTCCTTTGGTTCGGGTGATCCGAGCAACTACGACTCGGAATGTCCCGGCCAAGGTACGTCGGCATCTAGGTGGCTCGCATCTAACGAATTGATAGTCCTGACCTCGCCGATCCCGTGTTGCGCCGTTAGGCCTGCTGTTGCTCCGCCGCGTCCGCGGCGGCGATGCGGGCTCTTCTGGCGGCGGTGAGCTCCTCCACCACGATCTGGATCCCGGCCGCGATCGGCACGGCAATGATCGCCCCGATCAAGCCGAACAGCGCTCCGAACGCGAGGACGCTGACGAGCACGGTGAAGCCGGAGACCCGGGCCGCCCTTCCGATGATGGTCGGCTGCAGGATGTAATTCTCGATCTGCTGGTAGACCACGATGACGATCAGGAAGACGATCAAGGCTTGGAGGCTGACCGACAGCGCGACGATCCCGATGATGATGCCGGCGATCGTGGCACCGATGTTGGGGATCAGGTCGAGGATCCCCGCGATCACCGCCAGGGCGAGCGGGTACGGGAGGCCGAGGATCACTGCCGTGATCCCGTAGACGGTCCCGCAAACCATGGAGATCGCCAGGTTGCCGAGCATGTAGCGCGATGTCGCCTGGATGATCCGGTCCGTGACCCGCAGGTAGCGCTCCCGCTTGTCTCGATAGAGAAGCTTGCCGGTCCAGTCCCGCACGCGCGGTTCCTCGATCAGCCCGAAAAGCGTCAGGAAGATGACCGAGAGGGCAAGCGTGACCGCGCCGAACGCCGAGGCCCCGACGTGGACGATTCCGCCCGACGCCTTGCCCACCCCGTTGGTGATATCGCTCGCGTGCTTCCTCAACGTGTCGAGCGAGTCGCTCCCGCCGTTGACGAAGTTGCCCACATCGCTGTGCCTGACCTTGTCCACGAGTTGTGGCAGGTCATGGCTGAACCCGCGCACTGCACCGCTGATCGCCTGCACAACCACAAGCAAGACGGCACCGATGACAACAAAGGTCCCCACGACGAGCACCGTGGAGGACAGCTTTCGGCTCCAGTGCAACCGCCGCTCCATAAAAGACACAACCGGCAACAGAACGGCGACGCTGAAGACGGCGACGAAGACCATGAGAAGGACCTTCGCGATCGATGCCACTGCCCACGCAAGGGCGACGACGCCGGCGACCAGCAGGATCGTCTGGACCGAGATCGAGACCTCGAGCTTGCGGCGACCGGTGTCGCTGGCCCCCGAGGAGGGCGCTGCCGCGCTCATGTGCTCTTCATATCGACTGGGGCGGATGACCTAGACGTGGATGTCGATGACTCGTATACGGTTGGGAGGAGTTGCAGGACAACGCCACCTCAGCGCAGCGCGGTCGAGCGGTGCGAGCCGGCGTTCCGAGGTCCGACCACGGCCGGTGGCGGCCACCAAGCGGCCGCCCAGACCCCCTGCGGCTTCTGGAGCGACAGGCCCAGTCGAGGATCCCGAGCCTGGTTCCAATCCGGTACGGACGGATGCTGGAGTCGCCGTTTGCGTTCTTCCGCGGAGCCGCCGCGATCATGGCCGCGGATCTTGCGAGCACACCGCGCTCCGGGTTGAACGCTCAACTCTGCGGGGACGCCCACGGGGCGAACTTCGGCGGGTTCGCGGCCCCGGACCGCAACCTCGTGTTCGACCTGAACGACTTCGACGAAACGGCTCCGGCAGCCTGGGAGTGGGACATCAAGCGCCTCGCCGCCAGCTTCGCGGTACTCGGGCGCGACGGGGGGTTCGGAGCACGAAAGCGGCGGGAACTGGCCTTGGCCGCTGTTGGCAGCTACCGGCAGGCGATGCGACAGTTCGCGGGCATGCGCACTGTGGAGGTCTGGTATGCGCGTCTCGACCTGGAGCGGCAATACGCGGAACTGGCGGCGCTTCTGCGCCGGGCATCCCGCAAACGGCTCGATCGAACGCTCACGAAGGGCCGGCGCAAGGACAGCTTGCGCGCGTTCTCGAAGCTCACCCAAGAGGTCGACGGCGAGCCGCGGATCGTCAGTGACCCACCGTTGATCGTTCCGATCTCCGAACTGACCCTGGGCGACGACACCCGCCTACGACACGACGAGCTACTGGAGCTGTTCGAGCAGTACCGGGGCACACTCCCGGTGGACTCGCGCCGGTTGCTCGCGGATTACGAGGCTGTCGATCTCGCGCATCACGTCGTCGGGATCGGCAGCGTCGGAATGGAGGCGTGGATCGTGCTACTACTCGGCAACGGCCGGGACGATCCGCTGTTCCTGCAGATCAAGGAGGCGGAGCGCTCGGTGCTCGAGCAATTCGGGCGCAGCGGCTCATCCGGAAGCCACGGACGGCGAGTCGTGGAGGGGCAGCGCCTGATCCAGGCCGGAAGCGATGTCTTTCTCGGCTGGCTCCGGCTCCCGAAGGGGCGCGACGGGCGCCCGCACCACTACTACGTCCGCCAACTCTGGGACGCAAAGATCTCAGTTCCGCTCCACGAACTCGCTGCGGACGACCTCTCGGTCTACGCCGAGATGTGCGGATGGACCCTTGCACGCGCTCACGCTCGCACCGGTGACCGCGCCGCGATCGCCGCCTATCTCGGCGGGGGTGAAGCCTTCGACCGCGCCCTGGCGAAGTTTGCCGAGGCGTACGCCGACCAGAACGAGCGTGACTACAAGTGCTTCGCGGCGGCGGTACAGGCGGGCAGGCTGCCAGCGACGACCGGCGTGTCTCGGTGAAATCGGACGGGGGCTTCGGGCGGACTGGCTGTCGTCGCTAGACGGCCAGGTCGTCGACCAGAGCGGTGTCGGTTATCACCACCGTGCGCGCCCACTCGGGAGGTGTCCAGCCGTCTGGTCGCATCCCTTCGGTGAGCAGGCCGACGATCACTCGGATTCCGCGCGGCGGTTGATCCGGCCACGGCGTGTATCCGTCCGTGAGCACGATCACGACCGACGGTCGCGGGCGAAGTTGGGCCGCAGACTCGATCCCGGCTCCCATATCGGTTCCGCCGCCGCCGGCGAGCTGGACCTGCGCGGCGCGGCTGACGCGGCGAACGACGTGGACATCCGTGTCGACGGCGAGCACGCGGACCTGTGCCTGTCGTAGCCCGGCTTTGGTGAGCACCGCCTCGATCTCCGTGAGCGCGCGGGCGAGCAGGCGCTCGTGCATCGAGCCTGACGTGTCGCACACGATCGCGACGTCGGGAATCGGGCGTTGGAGTGTGGGGAGCACGACCTTGCGATTGAGGTGGGCTCGACGCGAGGGCCTGCGGTAGCTGTAGTCAACCTTGCCGGCGACAGCCGCCACGGCGCTGCGGACCTCGGCCGCGAGGACTCGCCGCCAGTCGATCTTTGACGGCAGCACTGATTCGGCCCACCGGATCCAGCCGCCGGGAACGGTCCCCGGCTCCCGTCCGTGCTCACGCTGGATCTCGGCGGCGACGCTGAGGCGGAGCAGCTGTGCCTGCTGCGGGTCGATGTTGCCGGTGCCGTCGCCGGGGCGGTCGCACCCGTCGGCGCCTGAGCCGCAGTCCCATCGGCGGGGTCCGTCGCGCGCGGACTCGTAGTAGGCCTCGGCGAGCTGACCTGACTCGCACCGCAGGCTGCTCGGTACATCCCGCGCCACCTCCGGGACAAGGTCGTCGACGAGCAGATCGTCGTTGATCTCCGCGTCAGCGCACCGGTTCCAACGTGCTCGCTGGTTGTCTTCTGCGACGCCGAGCTGTTGTGCCCGCGACGCGTGATCGCGGATCGCGTGTCCGCTCAGATGAACGAGCAGCCGACCGAGCTGCTCGACGGTCATGCCCGCGACGATCTCGGGGTCGGCGTGAACCTGCCAGGAGCGATCGATCGCGATGGTGCCCGAGTCAGGTTCGGAGGCTATGGTCGAGGCGAAGATCGCGCTGGCGAGGTACGGCATGCGCGCGGTCGCCCACAGGCGTGCGGCGGCGACCTTCTGCGCGTCCAGCGCGCCGGGGCTCATCAGATCAGACCGGCGTCACGGAGTAGTGGCGCGAACTTCCTGACCTCGTCGGGGATCGCCGCGCCGGGCGGCCGGCACCGCGCGAGCGTTCGAGCGGCGGCGGCAGCCACATCAGGTGCCGAGCCCGCGGCGCGTGCGAATGCGCGCCAGCCCCGCTCCCAGCGGTCGCCGGAATTGTCGGCGGCGACGGCGGCGGCGACCGAGGTCAGTGCAGCGTAAGCGCGGTCCCCACGCTCGGGAAGCGTGAAGCTCTCAGGGTCGGCGAGGACCGCCTCGGGATCGGGCAGGTCCGCTTCCGCCAGCCAGGTCAGGTACTCGACGCCTGGGCCCGGCCCGACGCAACCGCGCACCAGCAGCGACGTCGCGAGCTCCCCAACATCGCCGGCGCCGGCAGCGGTCTGCAGCCGCGCGACCATGTCCCACGTCCGCGGGCTGGGCCACGCGCGCCCGGCGCCGGCCGCGTCCTCCGGGACGACGAGGGCGAGCATCGGGCGGACCGTGAGGAACCCCGCGATCCAGCTTCGGAACACCCCGATCCGCCGCTCCCAATCGCTGGGTATGGACGGCGCCTCAGGGGTTGGCCAGCCGCCGGAGAAGCCGGCGGCGACGGTCCGGGCGTCGATCGGCCACTCGAGGTGGCAGAACCGGTTCGCGAGTGGCGGCGAGAGCTCCCACCCGTCCGCAGCCTGCTCGGCCGGGTTGGCCGCCGCGACGACGGACACCGATTCCGGAAGGGCTAGGTCGCCGACGGTCCGTTCGAGCACGACGCGCAGGAGCGCTGCCTGCACGGCCGGAGGGGCGGTCGAGACCTCGTCGAAGAACACGAGCCCGGTTCCTGCGTCCGCGAGCGCCCGTGCCCACGACGGGGGCGCAAACGAGACGTGGGCTGAGTCATCCCCGACGCCGTTGTCAACAATCGGCAGCCCCGCGAAGTCGGAAGGCTCGCGGATCGATGCGATCACCGTCTCGCAGGGCCACCCCGCTGCATCAGCCATCGCTCGTATGACCGAGGTCTTGCCCGTCCCGGGCGCACCCCAGAGCAGCACCGGCACTCGCGCGACGACGGCGGTACCGAGCGCTTCGACGGCTGCGGCTTGATCCTCCATGTCGTCAAGTCTGCCGTGGACCGCACCTCGATGTGGCACGCTGCCGTCTGTGGCTGGCTTTGACGCCGAGCTGTACCTGCGCACTCGCGGCGAGGAGATCATCCTCGGACTCGGGCCGGAGCGGCATCGTCCGTGGGACTCGCCCCTCCTCGAGCAAGCACAGGCGCTTGTTGCGATCGGAGCGATCAGCCGTGCGCGAGCGCGTTCGGTCATCGACGACTACAGCCTCGCCGAGGCCGTGCGATCCGATCAGGGACATCACTCTCACCACAGGATGTCCATGGCTCGCGCGCCTCGGTCTCGTGGCGTGGCGCTGAAGCCGAGGCGCGTCGTGCCGTGCAATCGCGCGATCGAGGACTCGAACGGCGTGCTGCTCGTGCGACATGTCACGCTGAGCGAGGACACAACGTCCCTCGCCATTACCTGGCGCCCGATCCTCTCCGGTCAGAGTCGGTCGCGCAGGCGCGGACACATGGCGATGTTCGGGCACGGGCCGGGTGGGCCGCTCCAGCCACAACTGACCGACGACCGTGGGACGAGTGTCGGCACGGGATTCGGCGGGGGCGGATCTGACGAGGAGTGGCAGGGGCACCTGACAGCCGATCAGCCGCTCGCTCCTGATACGGCCTGGATCGAGATCGACGGCACCCGGCTCGAGTTGACCGGCGAGCCGGTCAGGTGCGACATCAAGATCGAACCGCTAGCCGACGAGGCGACGGCGCACCGCTTTCTTTGGCGACGCCTCGCGATCGCGGACTTCCACGGCCCGCCCGAAATCGAAGGTTCGATCGATGCGCTGATCGCGGCTGGAGCAGTACAACCGGACGACCCGGTACTCGGCCAGATTCGGGCCGTACAGCAGGCGATGCCGCACCACCCCGGAATGTCCTCGGCCGGCCACGGCGGGACCCGGTCGCTGCCCGAGCCATGGCGGTCGCTTTTCAGACGGCAAGGAAGGGAGGACGGGCCAGAGGGAACCCTCGCGCTGTCCGCGGTGACCCCCGAGTTTGACGGCTTCAGCGTCGCCGTCAGTTGCCTCGAATCACGGCGCGAGGGTTTCGGGATCGAAGTGGACATAGCGCCAGGACTAGAGGGTCACGGACCGTCTCAGGGATTCGAGTCAAGACAACTCGTATGGTGGGCGGCCGACGAGCGTGACAACCACCACCTCGGGCAACTCGGAAGCTGGAGCGGAGGGGAGAGCTACAGCAGCGGTGAGATCAACTTCTGGCCCGCCCTTCGACCAAAGGCACGACAACTCTCGATCATGCCGACCAGCGAAACAAGCAGGGCTGTGATCACCGTCCCGCTGACATGGGACAACGCTCAGGCCGGTGAACGGGAGCCCGCGTGACCGAGTGGTGGACGAGCCTTGCCCCGGCGCAGGCCTCAGTCGAATGCGGCGGGAAGCGCCATCGGCTCCGCTGGGAGAACGGCATGCTTCAGGCTCTTGACCACGGCGACGCTGAGAGCGAGCGCACGCTCGCAGCGCTCGGCGGCCAAAGCTGCACATGCCTCGATCTCATCGAGGCTTGGGACCATCATTGCGACGATCTGCGAGTGCTCGTGCTCGGAAGCCGGGGCCCGACAGACATCCTGGCCGTGGATGACGACGTCACAACGCAACTCGGCGTTAGTCGACCCCAGGTGATGACCTCCGGTGTCACGTTCGCTGGCTCCGTGGGGCGATCGTCCCGCTCGCGGATGCAGCGCGTCTCTGCGATGGGGCGACGAAGCTCCGGCTGGACAGCGTACGGGCCTGCCGGGCAGCTACCCCGGCCACCTGGCCGCATGTCTCAGAAAGCCCGCGCCGAGAGCGAGCTCCTCGCGCTCCTGGGGCTGGGTGGCGGGTTACCCGAGCGGCTTGTCGCAACCGTAGCGGCGGCGTGGCAGGAGCGGCTGCAACAACGCACCAGGCTGGCCGCGCGATCGCGGGCGCAGCTCCAGGCCGCGCTTCACGGACGGGTGTTCGCGGTCATACGCAGCTGGCTGGGAGCGTCCGGCCCCGAGTCGCAACTGAAGATGATCGGCGAGCAAGGGAAGCGGAGGTTGATCTCGGAGAACGGCTACGTCCGCGCCGAGCTCCCGTTTGGCTGGGTCGTGGACGTCTGGGCGCCAGGCCTAGCGACGATCTGGGGCCGATTCTGCCTCTCGGCGAACACCGACGACGGTTGCACCTGGCGCCTCATCACCGTCGGTCCGGACCTTGGGTCGCCGTCGGTCGTTACGCTCCAACTCGGGATCTGAGTCGGGCCGGGACGTCCTGGACAAAAAAGCCTCGTCTTGCGGGGCTTGCCAAGCGCGCCCGAGAGGACTCGAACCTCCACGGGCCATACAGTGTGAAGCTATTCATCGAAGTTCCTTTCGCTGACGTATGCCTTGCTGGTCGTCGTCGGGTAGCGCCGCGCCCGAGGCAACGGGCGCGCCCGTGAGGTCAACGGTCCGGCGTTTTTTCAAGGTCTTCCGCGAATACTGAGACGGCGATCTGATAGCTGTCGAATGCTCGGGCGGCGCCGGCGTAGGCCTCGAGATGGATGAAGAGCTCGACGATCTCGTCCTTGGTGACACCGTTGTTCGGAGCGATACGGAGCTGACCGCGCAGAGGATCATGCGTCCCGAGGGCGGCGGCGATTGCGACCGAGATGAGGCTGCGTGAGCGGGTGTCGAGCTGCTGGGTCCGCTCCCAGCTGGCGCCAAACGTGTGCAGCGTCGCGAGCCGGCGAAAGTCGCGACCGCTTTCGGGTTCTCCGGGTCCGAGTGGAAGGTCGAGCGGTTGGCCGAGCAGCTCGCCCGCCCGCGCGAGCGCGGCATCGTAAGCATCGGGCATGAGGTTCTCCAGTCGTTTGGGCACGTGGTCCGGCTACGGGGAACCGCGTAGTCGATGGGGTGTCGACGGCAGCGTTGGGCCGAGGTATGGTCGGTATGGGATGGTCACCGAGGGGCCAGCGGTGGTGCTACACGGCCGGCGCGGCGAGCGCGACGTATTACACCGGCTGCTTGAGGCGGTACGGGGTGGGCAGAGCCGGGTGTTGGTGGTGTGCGGCGAGCCCGGGGTCGGTAAGACGGCGCTGCTGCAGTCTGCGATCGAGTCTGCGTCGGGGTTCCGGGTCGAGCGGGCGGTCGGTGTGGAGTCAGAGATGGAGCTTGCGTTCGCGGCCCTGCAGCAGTTGTCCGCGTCGATGCTGGATCGCTTGGACCGGCTTCCGGCCCCCCAGCGGGACGCGCTCGGGGTGGCGTTCGGGTTGCGTGCGGGCAACGCGCCGGATCGGTTTCTGGTGGGGTTGGCGGTCCTGAGCCTGTTGGCGGAGGTGGCCGAGGAGCAGCCGCTTGTGTGCGTGGTTGATGACGCGCAGTGGCTTGATCGCGCTTCGGCCCAGGCGCTCGTGTTCGTGGCGCGCCGGCTGTTGGCGGAGTCGGTCGCGCTGGTGTTGGTGACGCGTGAGCCGAGCGAAGAGCTGGAGGCATTGCCGAGGCTGGTGGTAGAGGGTCTGCGTAACGGTGATGCCCGCGCTTTGTTGGGATCGGTGTTGCGTGTGCCGTTGGATGACCGGGTGCGGGAGCGGATCGTGGCTGAGACGCGCGGCAACCCTCTGGCGTTGTTGGAGTTGCCGCGGGGGTTGACGCCAGATGAGTTGGCTGGCGGGTTCGGTTTGCCGGACGCGCCGGGCCTGTCGGGACGGATCGAGGAGAGCTTCCGCCGCAGGCTCGCGGGCCTGTCGGCGGAGACCCGGCAGCTGTTGCTGGTCGCGGCAGCGGAACCGGTAGGTGACCCGGTGTTGTTGTGGCGGGCGGCCGACCGGCTCGGGATCGGGGTCCAGGCGGCCGCCGACACGGACGGGTTACTCACGATCGGCGCGCGCGTGACCTTTCGCCACCCGTTGGTCCGCTCGGCTGTGTATCGCGCGGCCTCGCCGGGGGACAGGCTGGCGGTGCATCAGGCGCTCGCGGACGCGACTGACGCCGAGGTCGATCCCGATCGCCGCGCCTGGCATCTCGCCCAAGCGACACCGGGGCTGGACGAGGACGTCGCCTCCGAGCTTGAGCGCTCGGCCGATCGCGCTCAGGCGCGCGGAGGATTGGCGGCCGCCGCCGCATTCCTGGAATGTGCCTCCGCGCTGACGCCCGAGCCATCCTGCAGGTCACAACGTGCGCTGGCCGCGGCGCAGGCCAAGCACCAGGCCGGCGCGTTCGACGCGGCGCTCCGACTCATTGCCATCGCAGAAGCGGGACCCCTCCACGAGCTCCAGCGCGCCCAGGTCGACCTCCTGCGCGGTCAGATCGCGTTCTCGCTGGGCCGGGGTAGCGACGCTCAACCCTTGTTGCTCAGGGCCGCCAAGCGGCTCGAGCCACTCGATCAGAGGCTCGCACGAGAAACCTACCTAGACGCGCTCGCCGCAGTGTTCGCCCCCGGCATGGTGGCGAGCGACGAGAGTGTGCTAGAGACCGCCCGGGCGGCCCGGGCAGCGCCTCCAGCGTCGCAACCTCCGCACGTTTCCGATCTGCTGCTGGATGGCCTGGCGCTGCTGATCACAGAGGGATACGCCGAAGGAACTCCGATGCTGAGAAGGGCGGTCAACGCCTTCCGACGCGAGGACGTGTCCGGAGGGGACGGGCGTCGGTGGCTGTCGCTGGTAGCCCGTCTCCCGGCATTCTTATGGGACGACGAGGCCTGGGACGCGATCTCTGCGCGCTTAGTCCGGCTAGCGCGTGATGCCGGTGCGCTGAGCGTGCTCCCTTTGGCACTTGCGAATCACTCGGCGGCGCGACTGTTCGAGGGGGAGTTCGCCGTGGCGACTTCGCTGCTCGAGGAGGTGGCGGCGGTCAATGAGGCGACGGGTGCCAGTTTTGCACCCTACGTCGGGCTGGCACACGCGGCCTTCCAGGGCCGCGAGGCCGAGGTCACCCCGCTGATCGAGGCCGCCACAACGGAGCTCGTGCGCCGCGGCGATGGACTGGGGCTGACATTCATTCACTGGGTAACCGCTGTGCTCCACAACGGTCTGGGCCGCTACGAGGAGGCGCTCGCCGCGGTCCAGCAGGAGGGCGAGGACACGTACGCCTCGTGGTGGCGGGACTGGGGATTGGTGGAGCTGATCGAGGCGGCCGCCCGGAGCGGGAAGGCCGAGCTCGCGGTCGATGCCCTCGGCCGGCTTTCGCAGGCAACCGCGGCCAGTGGCACCGACTGGGCGCTCGGGCTTGAGGCCCGCTCGCGGGCGCTAGTGACCGAGGGGGAAGCGGCCGAACCCCTCTATCGCCGGGCGATCGAGGCGCTCGGCCGGACCCGTGTCCGGGTGGAGCTCGCGCGCGCCCATCTCCTGTACGGCGAATGGCTGCGGCGCGAGCGCCGCGGGCTCGACGCGCGTGAGCAGCTACGCCACGCCCACAAGCTGTTCACCGAGTTCGGCATGGAAGCGTTCGCCGAGCGCGCCCGGGTCGAGCTCGAGGCGACCGGCGAGCACGCCCGGAAACGGACCGTCGAGACCCGTGACGACCTGACCCCACAGGAAGCACAGGTCTCCCGCCTTGCGGCCGACGGTGCCACCAACCGAGAAATCGCCGCGCAGCTGTTCATCAGCCCCAGCACCGTCGACTACCACCTGCGCAAGGCATTCCGCAAACTCGGAGTGAGGTCCCGCCACCAACTCAAGCAGCACTTGCTCCAAGCAAAGGCACACACCAACCCCGCGGCACGGGAGTCCTGATCGGGGCCGTCCCAATAGCGAGTCTGCAGCTGTCACACCCGCGGAATCGTGAGGGGTTCCGCCGGTTCGAAGTGACCGGGAAGCAACTCTCCTGACCCCTTTCCTTACCCCGTAGAGGCGATACCCGCGTGCCTGGTGTGGCCCCCTGACTACGAGGTTTTCAAGGCGCGGACTACGCGTTGCGTGATGCTTTAACCGGTCACCGGTGCGACTGTAGTTGCTCCCCAACCGAAAGAGCAACATGACACGCAGCGGACCTATTACTTCCCTCGCGAGCGCAGCGCGCGCGACCAGCGGCCTCGGGTCGATTCTGGTCCGATGACGGTTCCAGCGTCATCGGGGCTGGCTCCTGGAGTCGGGAGGTCAGGGGCCGGTCTCGCCCTCGGCCTGATCTGCTCTGCACAGTTCGTCCTGCAACTCGACTTCAGCATCGTCAACGTCGCGCTGCCCTCGATCCAACGCGAACTCGGCCTGGTTGCGTCTCAGCTTCAGTGGATCGTGACCGGCTACGCGTTGACGTTTGGTTCGTTGCTGCTCCTGGGTGGTCGCGCAGCCGACCTGCTCGGCCGGCGGCGCCTGCTCGTCGCGGGCCTGGCTCTATTTGCGATCGCTTCGCTCGGCGCCGGCCTGGCCCAATCGTCGCTGGTGTTGATCGTCGCCCGCATGGTCCAGGGCGCGGCC
Organism: Solirubrobacteraceae bacterium; assembly: GCA_035693425.1. Lineage (GTDB taxonomy): Bacteria > Actinomycetota > Thermoleophilia > Solirubrobacterales > Solirubrobacteraceae > Palsa-465. The sequence continues at coordinate 17,599 of DASSGR010000126.1, read as the reverse complement.
GGCGCGATGGTCTCCCCGGCCGCGCTGTCGCTGTTGACGACGATGAACGCAGACGGACCGGCCCGCAACAGGGCGCTGGGAATCTGGCAGGCGAGCACCGCGGCGGGCGCCACGACCGGGATCATCGCCGGAGGCGTGCTGACGCAGGCGTTCGACTGGCGGGCGATCTTCCTCGTCAACCCGCCGCTGATAGGGGCGCTGTTGCTGCTCCTGCCTCGGGTGCTGCCGGCCAGTCCACCCGAGGGAGGGCGACGGATCGACGGCCGCGGGGCCGTCCTCGCCACCGGTGCACTGGCGGCGTTCATCTTCGGGCTCAGCAATGGCCAGCAGCACGGGTTCACTGCGCCGCTGACCCTGATCACCCTCGCCGGCGCGATCGTCCTCGCTGTCGCGTTCGTCCTCACCGAACGCACGGTCGACCAGTCGATGCTGCCGCTCGAGATCTTCGCCGACCCCACACGCCGCGCCGCGGTTGAGGCGATGGTGCTCATCGGCGCGATCCTCGCGGGCTACGTGTACTTCGTCTCTCTGTACCTGCAGCGCGTGGCGGGGTTCACCCCCATCGCCACCGGACTCGCGCTCGTGCCGTCGACCGGGACCCTCATCCTCACCTCCACCTTTCTCACGCGGCGGCTGCTCGGACAGCTAGGGGTTAAACCCATACTCATCGCGGGACTGGCTTCGATGGCCGCCGGCCAGCTGTGGCTCGCGCAGATCTCCGCCGGCGCGAGCTACCCGGGGGCCGTACTCCCAGGCCTCCTGTTCACCTCGTTTGGGTTCGGCCTGGCGCTCCCCGCCGCCTCGGTCGCGATCACCAGCCGAGTAGAGAAGCGCGACCAGGGACTCGCAGGGTCCCTGTTCGTCACGGGCCAGCAGATCGGAGCGGCCATCGGCCTGGCCGTGCTCGCCACCCTTGCCGCCTCTCGTGCGACCCACGCTCATGGCTCGCTCACCGCCGGGTACAGGTTCTCGTTTCTGATCGCGACCTGCCTCGCCCTGGCTGCCATCGTCCTCGTCGCCACTCAAGCCAGCTCGCCTGTCTGTCAGCGGGAACTCGCCCGCCAGCAACGGGAGACCGGTGACCCGAACGCCATGGCGTCAGCGGAGGCGCGGAGAGCGGATCGAGAGTGGCCACTAACAGGAGACGAACCTGAGTCCGGAGCTGCTTCGCCGGCTTAGCGACCAAGCGCTGCGCGAGCGTCGCGCCCAGGCCACGTCCGACGCGTTCGTGCCAATCCTCAAACACACCCACTGAAGAAAGGAAGCCATGAATACATCCGAAGCTTTGTCCAAGGAAAGCCGGGTTCCCACGGCGCAGGACGGTCAACTGACGGCCGAGAATCTCTCGCTCGAGGTCGGAGACACAACGTTCGTCTACCGCCGCTTCGGCAATGAGCAAACGGCCGCCCCGGCGCTGGTGATGCTCCAGCACTTCCGGGGGAACCTCGACAACTGGGACCCGGCGCTCGTCGACCGCCTGGCGCAGGATCGAGAGGTCATCCTCGTCGATAACCGCGGTGTTGGCGGTTCGACGGGCGTCGTCCCTGAGAACGTCACCCCGATGGGTCGCGACGCGCTCGCGTTCATCGACGCCCTCGGCCTGAAGCAGATCGATCTGCTGGGGTTCTCGCTCGGCGGCTATGTGGCGCAGGAGCTCGTGCTCCTACGCCCGCGACTGGTTCGCGCCTCGTGCTCGCAGGCACCGCACCGCAGGGCGCCCCCGACCTACACCGCTGGAGCGACGACGTGTATGCGCTGGCGACACCCGACGAGCCCACCGCCGAGGACTTGCTCAGCTTGTTCTTCTCCGGCTCCGAACAAAGTCGCGCCAAGGGCATGGAGTCGATAGGACGCCTCTACCAACGCGAGGTCGATCGTGACGAACCGACCGACATGGCCACTCGCGACGCACAGCTCGCCGCGATCACCGCCTGGGGTATCCCGGACGAGTCAAAGCTCAACCGGCTGGCGGGCATCACGCAACCGACGTTAGTTGCCAACGGCGACAACGACGCGATGATGCACACCCGCAACAGTCACCTGCTCGCTGAACACCTCCCGAACGCCCGGCTGCGGATCTACCCGGACGCCGGCCACGGGTTCCTTAACCAGTACCCGGAGCTGTTCGCCGACGACGTCCACGCATTCCTCGAGGGGTAAGTCGCAACCGACCCATCCGACGCGATCCGTCACCTACCAGACGAGAAGGAGTCACACATGTCCGTAACCAGTACCCACAACGCTGTTGTGCTCGAGCCCGAGTCACAAGCGGTCGTTGAGGCGACCGCCAAGCCGCCATTCCTGTACGAGCTGAGCCCCGCCGAGGCACGCGCTGCACTCGACGAGCTGCAGGCCGCGCCGATCGACAAGCTGCCCGTGAATGACCGCTGGATCACCGTACCCGCCGACGTCGGCGACGTGCGCGTGCGGATCGTCCGGCCCCAAGACGCCGTCGGGACGCTGCCGGTGATCCTCTACATGCACGGCGGCGGTTGGGTGCTCGGCAACGCCGACACACACGACCGATTCATCCGCGAGCTCGCCGTCGGCATCGGCGCCGCCGTCGTGTTCGTCGAATACGACCGCTCGCCCGAGGTGCGCTATCCCGTTGCTCTCGAGCAGGGATACGCGACGGCCAAGTGGATCGTGCGCGAGGGCGCCGCTAACCAGCTCGACCCCAGCCGCATTGCCGTGGCCGGCGACTCGGTCGGCGGGAACATGACCGCCTCGCTGACTCTCATGGCGCGGGAGCGCGGCGACGTGCGCTTCGTGCACCAGTCGATGTACTACCCGGTCACCGACGCCGCGATGGACACCGACTCCTACGAGCAGTTCGCCGAGGGTTACTTCCTCACCGCGAAGATGATGGCCTGGTTCTGGGACGCCTACGAGCCCGACGCTGAGCGGCGCACGGAGCCGTTCGCCTCCCCACTACGCGCCAGCGAGGAGCAGCTCGCCGGGCTGCCGCCTGCCTTCGTGATGGTCGGCGAGGCCGACGTGCTGCGCGATGAGGGCGAGGCCTACGCGGCGCGACTGCGCGCGGCCGGGACCGCGGTGACAACCGTCCGCTACGACGGCATCACGCACGATTTCCTGATGCTCAACCCGCTCAGCGACACGCACGCGACGCGAGCCGCGGTCGCGCAAGCTACCGCCGTTCTACGCAGTGCGCTGAACACCGCCTGACCTCGGCCCGCATGTTCGCCGTTGAGTCCATCATCAACCCGAAGGAGTGTTTCTCGTGAGTCGACCTGCTGTCGTTCTCGTACACGGTTTTTGGAGCGGTGCGGCCCACTGGGGCAAGGTGATCGTCGAACTGGATCGTCGCGGCTACGGGTCCCTGCACGCGGTTGAGAACCCGCTCACCTCGCTGACCGACGACGCTCGCCGTACCCAGCAGATGATCAAGCAGATCGACGGACCGGTCCTGCTGGTCGGACATTCCTACGGCGGGGCGGTGATCACCGAAGCCGGTGACCTTCCCAACGTCGCTGGTCTCGTCTACATCGCCGCGTTCGCGCCGGATGCCGGAGAGGGCCTGGCGGCGATCACCGAGGAGTTGCCGCCCGCGGCGGCGGCCAACATCGCGCCCGACTCCGACGGGTACGTGTGGATCCCCCCGGACAAGTTCCGCGAGACCTTCTGCCAGGACCTTCCCGCCGACGAGGCACTGGTCATGGCGGTCACCCAGAAGGCTCCGGTCGGTTCCACCTTTGCCGACACGGTGACCGACCCGGCATGGAACAAGAAGCCAACCTGGTACCAGGTCTCCACCGAGGACAGGATGATCCACCCCGACAACCAACGCCGGATGGCGCGGCGCATGAATCCGCGTAAGACGATCGAGATCGCCGCCAGCCACGCCTTGCTCGCCTCCCAAGCCACCGCCGTGAGCGACCTCATCCATGAGGCAGCCGGCAGCGTCACGGTTGGCGGTAAGGATCAACGCGCATGGGGCGTCAGCGGCCAGAGCGGTGACTCACCGGGGGAAGCGCTTCGATCTCTTTCTTGGTGAGGTCAACCCGGATCTCGTTCTCCACACGATTGGCAGCCCCGATCGGGATGGCGACGTGCTTGCTGCCCCACAGGTGGCCCTCCTGCAGGATCACGTGCGTGACGTGTTCGCTGGCCGGGTCGATCACGAGGCCATCCACCGAACCGATCCAACCATCCTTGCAATGCACGGCATCGCCGCGACGGACAGCAACCTCGCCGGTCGGCACAACATCGCTCAGCCTCGGCTTAGAGTGGTGGCCCGTCGGCAGAGCGATTCCGATGCCCTGCTGCGTCGAGATCAAATCGGCCGAGGAAAGAAGCTCGATGTTCTCGGCGGCATCGAGTTGCTCGAACTGCTTCGTGGTGCAGCTGAGCCGGATCACCTCATCCTCGATGCCCGCCACGAGATCGGCCGGGACGAGTCGCGTACGCTCCGCGTGGTGCCCGGGCTGAACGGCAAGATGCGTGAGCGACTCGGTAGTTGGATCGACGATCACGCGGATCAGGCTCCCGCAACGCCCGTCGGTGGCGTGAACGTGAGCACCGATCGTGAACGTTTCTCCTTCGCCGCTTGAACTCATCCCCGTGGGCCTCAGAATTTGATGCGCCGCAAATCCTAGAGCTTTACCGCTGACCCTTCAAAAGACGGCAGGGCGATGCTGGCCGGGTTGGCCACGATCAATCCGTCCTCGACGGCGTCGTTGAGACAGACCGCGCGCGTGACGAGCGCGTTGTTGACCGTCTTGGCGGCGAGCTCGCCGGCCTGCGCTGCCTCGGCCTGCTTGGCGGCGAATGCGCGGATGTCATCAACCGAGAGCGCTCCGAGGGTCGCTGTGCCGCACAACGAAGCGCCGGCGGATCCCATCGCGCATGGAGTAGGAGTACGCGCCTGACCCGCGTCGGGCGCTGTCGGAGCGACGGGCGGCGGGGAAGACCTCGCGCAGCGCCTCGTCGTAGACCCGTGCGGCTTCCTCAGAACTGACGCGTTTGGCTCGACGGGTGCCCGTGGCGTCGCGCCACCGGACCTCCCAACCGCCGCGATCCTGGCGGACGCTCACGGTCGGCCTGGCCAGCCGGCGTCCTTCCACCGGCGGACGGCTCCAACAACTGGTCCTAGGTATGAAAAAGCCCCGTCTTGCGGGGCTTTCCAAGTGCGCCCGAGAGGACTCGAACCTCCACGGACCATACAGTCCACAAGGCCCTCAACCCCGTCGCCCGGGTGTAAGACTCGCCAGATGTTGTGATTTACAGGCGGATCGTCTCCCTGGTGGGACGTATCGGACGCATCTTCTCACACGACTCTTGCCAAAAACTTGCCAGACGGCAAACGCCCAGGCGAGCGTCGGTGGAGCGTCCTGAAGCGGTGAGAACATCGCCGCAATGATCGAGCAGGCGGGAAGGACAGATCGCGTGGGGGATGGCCCAGCTTGAGCTACGCGCGCCGCCAGGAGTACAGCCGGCTGGCACACGCTGGCACGGCGGCGGTTGCCAGCACCGCGGCTGCTCTCCTCGGGCTCGCCCTCGCAGGCGCTGGGGCCGCAACGGCCGCCGCGGTGTCCCTGCTGGCGGCGGTTGCGCTCGGGCTCCACGCCCGACAGTGGCTGGCGCTGGCTGGTCGCAGCCGGGGAGGCGCTCGCTCCGAGGCCGAGGTCCGGCGCACGCTTGCAGTCCTTCAACGCGAAGGTTGGCGTCTGCGGCATTCGCTGCCGTGGCCAGAAAGTGGGGACATCGACTCGTTGGCGATCGCGCCGACTCGGGTCGGGTTCGCGATCGAGACCAAGACGAGGGCGTACGACGATCGTCATCTCGCGCGGGTGGGCGACCAGGCGGCATGGCTGTCTTGCCGGCGTCGGCAGTGGTGCCGGTGCGTTGTGGTGCCGGTGGTCTGCCTGGTTCGCGCACGCGGCGTTCAGCGGCTTGAGCGGAACGTTCTGGTGGTCTCGATCGATCGGCTGATCCCGGTGCTGCGAAGCGCCGTTGGCGGGGTCAGTCGGCCCGCCGACGACCTCGGCATGCGGCGCCTCTTCGGCCAGCGGAATCGTTTCGAATGAGCCGGTCGCGTAGTCAGCCCGGCTCACGCAACGCCCGGTGCGAGTTCCCTGAGTACCGCGCCGAGCAGGACCCGTGGAGTCGCCGACGAGATGCCCGTGCGACAACGAAGGCAGGTCTGCGTCGGCCGTCGCGAGCCGGCCCGAGCGTTGCTGCTTCACGCCTTTAGCAGTCACCTCGGTTCGGTGGCTCCTTCTCTGATCTAGCAGCATCGTTCGGCCGGGAGCTCGCGTTCGTTCAGGCGGGAGCCGCATTTTGGCTCAGCGGGCGGTGACTGTTGCTTAGCGGAGCTCCGGTCGGTCGAGCTTCCGCAACCGCTGCGTGAGCATCAGGCGGTTCTGGGCTCAAGCCCTGAACGAGAGAGGTGACCATGAGCGGCGTCGTTGCTAGCCATTCGGAGGCTGCCAGGAGACGCGTCGGGCGGCAGCTTCGGCAGCGCAAACGAACATCCGGTAGCGGTCTCGGCTCTTCATCAGCCCCGCGTGTTCAGCTCTCTCAAGCTCGCTGTGTGGATTGGGTCGTTGCGTCAGAACTGTTGGGTGCGGAAGGCAGGGAGATGGATCGACCTAGAGACCTGGATGGTTTTCGGTGCAAGCGGCGTCTGTTACTCCGAGGCTTCCAAACTAGCTGGAGTTGATCGCACACGAGTCTTACGGATCCCCACCGCGCCGCGGTTTCGTCGAGCGCCGCACCGCTTTTCGACGCTGTCATCGAGTGTTCTGTGACTTGGCGAGAGGAGAGCGCGGCGGTGACCGCGACCTATGAAGACTGGGCGCGCGCTCCGCGCGGCGAGCACGACGCATGCGGCGTGAGGGACACGAAAACAAACGGGCAGGAATAGATCTCGGTCCTCGGTGTCTTTACCAGCAGGAGACGCGAACGGACGGGTTTATCCCGCCGCGCACTAACAAACTGACTACCGAGAGGAACAACGTGAACATTCACCTACCCACCAGCTCCGGACGGTCCCCGCGGGGACGTCTGGCGGCGACGGTCGCGACCCTCGGGCTCGCGGCTCTCGCTTTTCCGGCCGGCTCGCTGGCCCACCAAAACACGGTCGATCGCGTGAGCGCTTCGGTGGAGCACGGCACGCTTGAAGTCAGGGGCAGCAGTCACGCCGACTCGCTAGCGCTGCGCCTGAAGGCCGGCGACCCGAACACCGTGCAGGTCGACGTCGGCGATGACGGTTCGGCCGACTTCTCGTTCCCGCGCAGCCCCCTGAGCGCCGTCGCCGTCAAGGCGGGCGCGGGCAACGACACCGTGCGCATCGACGACTCCAACGGCAGTGTCGACGCCTCAAACGGCACGTTCCCGGCGATCCCGACCACGATCGCCGGCGGCCCCGGCGACGACAAGCTGATCGGCGGGGCCGGAGCCGAGACGCTCAAAGGCGGCGCGGGCAACGACTCGGTCGTCGGCGGCAAGGGCAACGACACGGCCGATCTCGGCGGTGGCGACGACACCTTCGGCTGGAGTCCCGGCGACGGCAGCGACACCATCGAGGGCCAGCGCGGCACCGACACGATGCTGTTCGATGGCGCCCCCGCGGCTGAGAACGTCACCATGTCCGCCGACCGCGGGCATCTGAAGTTCGTCCGCGACGTGGGCAACGTCACCATGGACACCCACGGCGTCGAGCTCGTCGACTTCAACGCCCTCGGCGGGTCTGACCACGTCACCGTCAACGACCTCACCGGCACCGACGTGACCAACGTCAACCTCGACCTCGCCCGAACGCTGGACGGCAGCACTGGCGACATCGAAAACATCGCGGTCAACGGCACTAGCGGCGACGACACGATCAACGTCGCCGGCAACGGCTCGGGAGCGGACGTGACCGGGCTGGCCGCGGCCGTGTCGATCGTGCACGCGGATCGAGCCGACACGCTCACGGTGAACTCTCTCGCCGGCAAGGACAGCGTGTCCGCAACCGGTGTGTTCGGAATGCAGGTGTCCATCAACCCCCCTCTCCGCTAAAGGTGTGACTGGCGGCCCCCGACCGACAGAGTCGGGGGCCGCCTCTTGCACGCCATCACGAGCGCCGGATCGGAGGAACCCACCATGAAACGCACCACAATCCTCGCCGCCGTAGTTGCCCCATCGTGCTAGCAGCCGGGCCGGAGCGGCGAGCCACTTCGTCATAACCAACATCGGCCAGATCAAACCCTCAGTCCGCGCGCAACTGCGCGGCAACAACAGGCCCCCGCCGGTTCACCGGAGCGCAATGACCGAAGGCCCGCGGGGACCGACCGGCGCGCAGGGGCCGCAAGGCATTCAGGGACTTCCAGGAGCACAAGCACCAGCCGGCAGCGCTCGCGCCGTCGCGGTCGTGAACGCCAACGGCACGCTTCTCCAGGGAAGCGACTTCCCCAAGGGGGTGACCGGGGTCAGCCACCCACAAAGCGCGGCATCTACTGCATCAGCTTGGACGCCGGGATCGACCCCACCGACGCGATCGCATCACTCACAACCCCGGACGCAGCAAACGGCGTATCCACCGTGCCGAACAGCACCAATTGCGCCGCCGGCCAGGCAGAGGTCGACACCTTCATCCTCGTCCAGGGCGACACAAACGACCCCCGGCTTTCCCCTCAACACCGTGCTAACGGACGGAGACTTCACCCTGCTCGTGCCCTAACCCGCGCAACACCGGCTTGGTGGGCACGCCTGCACTGGAAGCGGGTGGCCCGTTTCCCGATCCTCAACCGGGGGACAGGCGCGAGCGGTTGCGCGTGAGATGCGCTTGTGAGTCCGGCTCGCCTACTCGGCATGCCGTGCGCGGTGACGTCGCGCCTTTGCGACGTTGCCGCAGGCCTGCATCGAGCACCATCGGCGCTGACCGCCGCGCGAGCGGTCATAAAACCGCGCGCTACAGGTCCCGGAAGCGCACACCCGGATGCGCTCTCGCTGGTCGGTCCCGAGCATCTCTGCCGCATCGCGCGCGAGCAGACCAAGCGCGTAGCGAGCCGGATGCGATGGAGCGCCGGGGGTCAAGACGGGCCGCCATCCCTCTGGGACTAGCAGCCGGTCAGGCACTAGGGCTTCGGGCAGCCAGCCTTCGATGGTGCTCAGAGCGCCGCGGCTTGGGGACGCTCGGTCGAGGACCGCGTCGACGGCCAGGCCGATCGCCTCGCGCAGCGCGCGCGCCGAGCTCAGCAGCTCGGCCTCGACGGGCGGGGAGCCGGCGAGCAGGCCAGCCTGGACGAGCCATTCGGCGAGATCCTCCCCTGTGACGAGCGTCTCCACATTGCGCCACCAGCGCTCCCGGCGGGTATTGACGAAGTCCAGCGCGGGCCGTCCGGCCAGCCAGTACCACCACGGTGCGCCGCGCTCCAGGGGCAGCGAGAGATCGTCGGGAAGATCCATAACCAGCTTGTTGACCTCAGACAGGTTACGGCGTAGCGTACCGACCGTGACCTACAGCGTGATTGCGGCCACGGACGCGTTTTGGCGGCCCTCGAACCAGATGGGCGTCCTGAACACAGATCTCGCCAAGCAGCTCGGGACGCCGGTCTTCGGTGCCCGCCTGTGGCGTCTAGCTCCCGGCCAAGCCTCGACCAAACACCGTCACCGCCAGCAGACCGAGCTCTACGTCGTCCTCGAAGGCACCGGACGGATCCGCATCGAGGACGAGCTGCTCACGCTCGCGCCGCTGTCCGCTCTGACCATCGATCCCGACAGCGTCCGCCAGATCTTCAACGACAGCGACGCCGACGCGCTATGGCTCGTGGTCGGAACGCCGGCCGAGGCGGCCAACACCCTCGAGATGACATCCGAGCAGCTCGCCGAGCTCTACCCCGACGGACCCAAGGCGCTACCACCCGAGTTGGCCCGATAGCCCCGCGAGGGCTCCCGATCGGCCAGAAGTGTCCCGCTGACGGGGCCAGCTCCGGGGCGCCCGAATCGACCGGGGCGTGATGATCGCGCCAACTGAAGAGCAGGTCTCGCGCCGGAGTTCTCACGGCACCTGCTCGTCGCCACGTGCAGGGCCGGCGACGGACGCGGCGCCTGCCGAGCGTGCCGAGGCGTCGCGTAGGCAGCGCGGGGGTTCGGGCAGCTACTCGGAGCGCGGGCGGGCGGCGTCGGCGAACATGCACACGACGAGCAGTCGAGCGAGCGTGTCGGTGAGGGCCGCGGGGGCGTCACGCGGATCCTCGTCGAGGCAGGCGATCGAGCTTGACAGCCAGCGCACCGCCTCCTGGGTCTGGCGGACGAGCGACGGTGGCTCCTGGTTCAGCTGTGAGGACTCGAGCAGCGGCGCCGCCGCATCGAAGGTGACCGGCAGCCACTCGTCGGCGGTATAGGCGTGGGCGTGGCCGTCGAGCTCGAGCGCGCGGTGGCAACGGCGCAGGGCGTCTGCCGCGTTAGTCTCGGCGGTGTCGAGCAACTCTCCCGCGAGCGTTCCCCGAACGCCAGGTGGGAGTGCGTGCATGAGGTGTATGGCTACGGTGAGCGTGGCGGCGGATGGGATCGCGGTCGCGAGGAGGGCGATCGGCCGATCCGGGCGGTGTCCGTTGCCTCGCCGAGCAGCCGCTCCCCGCGGCGGTTCGCGGCCGCGTAGCGGACGGCGAGTTCCTCATGGGTCCACGCGCGGCCGAGGTCGCGGTAGGTATGGGCGAGATCGATCACTCTGCTCGGCAGCATGACGGGAGGCGGCAGATGCCGCGTCGTCGCCACGCCGCCAGGGACTGACCGCCGAACGGCCCCGGGCCAGGGGCGACGGGCGGCCGGGGCCATACCTAGCAGGGAGTGGCTGAAGCGTCTGAGATCTCGCGGGCGGTGGCGGCGGTGGCGACGTTGGACGCGCGATGCCGGCGGGCGATGTACCGGCGGGCGGTCGCGTTCGGGGTCGCGAACACGCATTGCAGCTGTGACCGGGATGACCGGAGGCTATGGCTGGACGCGTTCCCAGCTGAACGGCCCGAAGGTCGTGCTCGACGTCGGGTTGCCGGCACGCGGGTTGTCGGTCAGACGCACGTACTCAAGTGGTTGGGCCGGGTAGGTGGTACCCCCGTGGACCACGATGCGGTGGAAGTTCGCTACGTCGTACGCGCCGCCGTTTGCGGCCTGGTTGGCGTAGGCGTCGTCGGGACACGGCTGGGTCGAGGTATCGGGTGCTCCCGTTTCGATCACGCACGGCGCGTCCTGGACCAGAGGGTTGTCAGACCGGTACATGTGTGAGTCGCCGTTGAACAGGAGCACAGGCTTGCCGAATGCCAACGTATGAGTGGCGATGCTGTCGATGAACGGCTTGTAGTTGGCGATGTGGGAGGGCGTTTTGCCATCGAGATCCCACATGTCGGCCTGCTCGAGGATCACGACGCTGCCGACGCCGTCGGCGCTCGCTTCGGCGAAGGCCTGATTCAGCCAGTCCAGATTGGCCTGCGTGCGCTGGGCGATCTCGTCCGTCTGCGCGGGAGTGCGCGGGTTCCCGTACCAGTTGTCGGCATCGTTGTTTGAGCCGCCGGGGAGGTTCAGGGTCACGAACAGCGTTTTCGACTGCTCCCACATGACGTTCTCGACGTAGTTGGCGTCGGTGCCGGTTCCGACCTGGGCCTGCGAGAGCACCTGCTTCGGACGGCCGCCGAGCGTGTAGCCGATGCGCGGGAAGAAGATTGAGCGCACCGCGTCCAGGTTCTGGAGCGGATCGCCATTGAAGTCGCTCCCGGGAAGCTCTTTCGTCTTCTGGCAGTCGGTCCACTCGTTGTCCCCGGGCGTGTAGACGAGCGGGTCCTTGAACGCCGACCACATGTCCGCGATCGACTGGTCGTAGGCGACGGTGCACTTCTGGCTGCCCGAATGGATGTCGCCGACGTGCGCGACCAGGTCGACTTTCGGATCGTGGTTGACTGCAGCGATGAATGCGGGCGTCGCGACAAACGCTGCGGTATCCGCGTTGTTCGCGCCGTAGGGCGCATCACCGAAGACTGCGAGCGTCAGTGGGTTCGCGGAGCCGGTGTTGATGGGCGTGCCGTTGCCTGCCAGCGCCGCACCCGCCACCACCAGCGACGCTAAAGCCGCGACCGATCCGACGAAAACGCGTCTCTTCATAAGATAAGTCTCCTCGCTTCGTAGAAGGACGCCCCACCGGCTGCCGCCCTTGACGGCGGCTCGCAATCCCTTGGTTGTTCCGGTTGCTGGCGCTCAGAGCAGAGCGCGAACGGCGACGCTACGACAGGCCGCGTGCCTGGGTGTGAAAAGGATGTGACCAACAACCACGTCGCAGCAAACAACGTGCGTTCCGGCGACCAGCGCCACGCGATCCACACCCCGACGGGGCTGGACTGGTTTCTCGCCCCGCGATCGCCTTCGCCCAGCGGCAGCGATATTCCGACAGCCGTGCGTCATGAACGCTGAGGAGGACGTCGTGTAGGAGGCATCTTTCATAGGCGGTGCTGTGCTGGAGATGGAGGCTTGTTGGCCCTCCGGCGTCGTCCTTCGGGGGAGGGCGTCAAACCACCGGATGCTGCGTTGGCTGAAGACCGTCGTGGTGAGCGATCCGGAGAAGGCGGGGTTGACGCGTCAGGTGGGGACCAGGAAGACGTTCCAGAAAGCGCCCGGTCCGGAGGTTCTCGGGGTGGGTGTGCGCTGTTGATGCGTCGTTAGAAAAATTGAGGTGGCATCAAAAGCGAGGGGTCTGGCTGTTCTCTCGTGATGAGCTTGGCGGGTGTCCCGATGACTGGCTAGGTGGTGCCCGGCGTGAAGGCGGCGTGAGCCTGGTCTGCGGCTCTGGCACGGAACGTGAGAAGGCGAGCGTCGAAAGCGGCCGTCCGGGCCTGCGGGTCTGTTCCACGGGCGGCGAGAGGGAGCGTGCTGACGGCGGATACCGGAGGCATTGAGTACCGGTTGCGATGTTCGCTGGCGGACCGGCCCGTATTAGTGGTGAAGCTCCTGCTGACTGGGGTGGGGGTGGAGCGAAGGGGCCGGCTGATCAGGAATGCGGTTCGTTCAACCAGGACGAAGGGTCCTGGGAGGAGGCGAAGCAATATGCCAAGGCCCGACGGGAAGTCGTTTGCGATTCCAAAGCTGATGGTGTGGGAGGCGTGGCGGCAGGTCAAGGCCAACATGGGAGCGCCGGGAGTGGACGGTCAGGATCTCGACGCGTTCGAGGCCGATCTGGAGGACAACCTCTATGTGATCTGGAATCGGATGAGCTCGGGGACCTGGTTTCCGCCGCCGGTCAGGGCAGTGGAGATCCCCAAGCCGCATGGTGATGGGGTCCGAATGTTGGGAGTGCCGACGATCGCAGACAGGGTCGCGCAGACGGTGGTGGCCATGCAGCTTGAGCCGGTGGTGGAACCTCGGTTTCACCCCGACTCGTATGGCTATCGGCCGGGGCGCTCGGCTCATGATGCGTTGACGGCGTGCCGACAGCGGTGCTGGAAGTACGACTGGGTGATCGATCTCGATGTCCAGAAGTTCTTCGACGAGGTGCCGTGGGACCTGATCGTCAAAGCGGTGGAGGCGGTCACCGCCGTCAGCTGGGTGCTGTTGTATGTCAAGCGGTGGCTTGCGGCCCCGCTGCAGCATCCGGACGGCTCCCTTGAGCAGCGCAGCAGGGGAACTCCGCAAGGGTCGGCGGTCTCGCCGGTCCTGGCGAACCTGTTCATGCACTACGCGTTTGATGCATGGATGGTCCGGGAGTTCCCGGGCTGCCCGTGGGAGCGCTATGCCGACGATGGTGTCGTGCACTGCAAGAGCAGAGCTCAGGCCGAGCTGGTACTCGGTCGGATCGCCTCGCGGATGAACGAGGTCGGTCTACGGCTTCACCCGGACAAAACGCGGATCGTCTATTGCAAGGACGGTCAGCGCCGGGCGCGGCACGAGCATGTCTCGTTCACCTTTCTCGGGTACGCCTTCCGGGCACGGGGGGCGCGCAGCAAGGGCCGGAACTTCACCAGCTTCTTGCCTGCGATCAGTCCCGAGGCGCTGAAGGCCAAGAGCGCCCGGCTCCGCGAGATGCGGATCCATCGGCGCACCGATCTGTCGCTCGATGACCTGGCGCGATGGCTGAACCCCATCGTGTCCGGGTGGATCAACTACTACGTCCGGTTCTACCGGTCGGCGCTAAATCCCCTCCTGCGGCGCGTCAACGCCTACCTGAGGCGCTGGGCTGGCAGGAAATACAAACGACTGCGCACCCAGCAGCGCTACGGCCGGTGGCTGGCCGGACTGCTCTCGAGACAGCCCGACCTGTTCGCCCACTGGCGCCTGGAGCGCTCCTACTAGGACCGATCAGAAGAGCCCGGTGACGGGAGACTGTCACGCCGGGATCTGTGGGAGCCGGGGGCTGAGATGCCCCCGGCCACCCGACTCTCGCCATCGCGCTATCGCGCTCGATCGTCGTTTCAGAGGCAAGAGCGATTGTCGGGAGCGCTAGCTCGTTGTCCGCGAAGGCGCTATCGGCGTTCGCCGATTCCAGCGGCGATGGTCGCGGCAAGCTCGCCGAGCCGGCGTTCGACCTCCCGCAGCTGGGCCTGCAGCACCGCCAACTCGGCTGGCACCGGACGCTCCGCCGTCGGCCCTGCTGGCGGCGCACCGTTCGCTGGCTCCTTATCTGGGGTCGGTTCGAGGTTAAACAGCGACGCCAGCGACCCGGCCAGCACACCGAGAACGGCGATACCCGTGAACATGATCGCGACCCCACAGAGCCGCCCGGCGGTCGTCTTAGGCACGATGTCTCCGTACCCGACGGTCGTGAGCGTGACGACGCCCCACCAGAGTGAATCCCCGACGGTCGCGAACTCCGAGTTGGACTTGTGCTCGGCTTGATAGGCGCCGAGCGACGCGAGCAGCACAACCACCCCGGCGACGATCGCGACCTTCCCCAGCCGGGCGGCGAACCGGCGCAGCCCGGCGGTGGCGAGGAGCAACCGCACGACGCGCGCCAGTCGGGCGAGTAGCAGGATCGCAGAGTTGCCGCTGATCCCGGGGATCAGGTAGTAGGGAAAGGTCAGCAGGACGATGCCCAGGTCGATCCTTCCGTTGCGGCGACGCAGGTAGTCCGGGACGATGCGGCGTTGCACGACCAAGTCGACCAAGAACACCAGCCACGAGCCGAACCCCACGACGACCTCAACCCACCCCGTCCTAGCGGAGGTCACGAACAACGGCACGACAGCCGCCAGGAAGATCGGCACGTTCCAGACCGACTGCCAGCGCTCGCGCGCCCTCAGCTGCTCAGGAGTCAGCGATGTGGCTGCGGCCGCCATCGCGTTCGGGTTCGCCGCCCGCGGCACCTTCCCTGCGGCCGCGCACCGTGCAACTGCAGCTACTCGAGGTACCGGTCGTCGGCTACGTGTTCGCGCCGGATCGCCCGCGCCGCACAGCGACCCGCTTCATAGCCTGGATGGGCGCCGCGCCGCAGTCCCCACTGGCGCCGCCGCGATCGGAATGTCGCAGCTCCCTAGGGGTCTCATCACCGTGCCATAGAGCGACCCGATAAGCCGAACCAGTGCGCGCACGTCAATGGCACGAACCACCCTTCATAAGGCGACGGCGGTCCCGGGCGCGTCGGCTGGCAAGCACCTGACGCGGGCGCAGAAAGCGACGCGTGGGGCAGGGTCGTGTCCAACCCGCCCCGGATGGCGCGCTTCACGCTCGAGCCGGTCGATGAGAGCTTCCCTCCGGACGGCGCGGCCGCTGCGGGGGCGATGCGCGGAGTGATCGACATCGCGGACGTGCGCTTGAACTCGCGGTGCATCTGGGGTGGATGCTGCGAGGGTCATCCCGTTTGGGTGATGCATCGGCAATTTGCTGCGGAGAGTCTTCGCGGAGTCGGATGAGCGGCTGGCGCCAGCGACTGAGGGCCAATGTCTTCTGCTAGCAGCATCGAGCTTAGGACCCAAACGAGCCTCCAGCTGGGAGGAATCCACTAGGCGAGGATCGCATGAGCGACGTTTCGAAGCGCCCGAACATTTTGATCGTGCTGACCGACCAGCAGCGGTTCCCCACCTCTTACGAGCCGGAGGGACTGCGGCAGTGGCGCCGCGACGAGTTCGTCGCCGAGCGCAGCCTCGGCGAAACCGGCGTCAGCTTCACGAAGCACTACGCGATGGCCGCGGCGTGCGCCCCGAGCCGGGCGTCGTTGCTCACGGGGCAATATCCGTCGCTGCATGGCGTCACCCAGACCGACGGGCTGGGGAAGAGCTTCGATAGCCCCGACATGTTCTGGTTGGCCGGGGACACCGTCCCGACGATTGGTGATTGGTTTCGCGCGGGCGGCTATCGGACGTTCTTCAAGGGGAAGTGGCACGCCTCCCACGTGGCGCTGGAGGATCCCAGCGGGGAGGGTTTTCTGCTGTCGATCGACGATGATGGCAACCGGATCGAGGAGAACATCGCTGCCTATCTGGAGGCCGACCTGTTGGACGCGTTCGGCTTCTCTGAGTGGGTGGGCCCGGAGCCGCACGGTCTGGGCAAGCACAACACCGGAACGGTGAAGGACGTGTTCACCGCCGATGAGACGATCGCGCTGTTGCAGCGGTTCGACGCCGACGACAGCGAGCAGCCGTGGCTGACGGTGTGCTCGTTTTTGAATCCGCACGACAGTTCGCTGTTCGGTGTGCTGGCGCTGAAGCAGGGTCTGCGCTACCACCCCTCGACGGTGCCGAGCATCCCCAAGCCGCCGACGCATGACGAGGACCTTTCAACCAAGCCGACGTGCCAGCAGAGCTATGTCGATGAGTGGAAGACGATCGCGGTACCGCAGCCGTGGATCGAACTGCATCGCAAGTTCCACTATCAGATGCAGCACACGGTTGACGACGAGATCGCGCGGGTGCTCAACGCGCTGCGCTCAAGCCGAGACTACGAAAACACGATCGTCGTATTCAGCTCTGACCACGGTGACATGCTCGGCGCCCACGGTGGGATGCACGAGAAGTGGCACAACGCCTACGAGGAGTCCATCCACGTCCCGTTCGTCGTGGCGGGTCCACTGATCGACGGCGGTCCGCGCGAAATCGGCGTTCCGACCAGCCACGCCGACCTCATCCCAACGCTAATGGGCTTGGCCGGAATCGACCCCGACGGCGCGCGCGAGGAGCTTGCCCGCGACCACACCGAGGCCCGACCGCTCGTCGGTCGCGACCTGTCCGCACTGATCAGGCACGACGGGGAGCATCCGTCTGAGCCGGTGCTGTTCATGACCGATGACGAGATCAGCGAGGGCGCCGCTGCGGGCGCCAGCCCGGTCGCCAAGGTGGCGAAGAAGCTGCGCATCTACTCGACCGTGGTTCAGCCCAACCACGTCGAGACGGTCATCGCCGAGGTCGACGTGGAGGGCCAGCGGCACCTTGTGAAGCTCTCTCGGTACTTCGACAACGGGCAGTTCTGGACGGTTCCCGGCCAGCACGACGAGCGGCTACACCGTCGCAAGACGACGACGGTGACCGAGCCCGAACCTGACGAATACGAGCTCTACGACCTCACCGCCGACCCCTTGGAGCAGCGCAACCTCGCGCACCCGACCTACGCCACCGAGGCCTCACGCCGCCTGCAACGCGAGATGCTCAAGCTGCTGGTGGACCAGCTCGCGTCAAAGCGGCTCGTC
>DASSGR010000125.1:0-73799 GCA_035693425.1 Solirubrobacteraceae bacterium | reverse complement strand
AGGCGATCAGTTGCTTGGCCTTCCAGTCCGGGAACGGGGTGAGGGTCGAGAAGTGCATCCGCGCGACGTGGTCCGGGTGCTGCTCGGCCACCTCCTCGATGTCGATCCCGCCCATGTCGGAGAACAGCATCACCGGGCGCTTGCGCAGCCCGTCCCACACCACCCCGGCGTAGTACTCGTGCTTGACCGACGCGCGCGAGTCGACGAGCACGCCGCGGGGCATGTGGCCGTTGATCTCCAGTCCGAGCACATGCTCGGCATGGCCTCTGGCCTCCTCGGGCGCGTCGGCGAACTGGACGCCGCCGGCCTTCATCCGGCCCCCGGTAAGCACCTGGGACTTGATGACGACCGGGCCGGCTATGTCGGCGGCGATCCGCTCCGCGTCGTCGGGCGTCTTGGCCAGACCGTGCTTCGTTACCGGGATCCCTGCCTTCGCGACGATCGCACGCGACTCGTACTCG
The DNA here is from genome assembly GCA_035693425.1 of Solirubrobacteraceae bacterium. Lineage (GTDB taxonomy): Bacteria > Actinomycetota > Thermoleophilia > Solirubrobacterales > Solirubrobacteraceae > Palsa-465. Next base: position 73,338 of record DASSGR010000125.1, on the reverse strand, counting down.
AAGAACCTCATTTGAGGCGCGGGAGCGTAGCGAAGCGGGCCCGGCTACGCCTTCATGCGCGGATCAACGTAGAAGTCGTAGAGCTGGAATTCGCTCTGCTTGCCGCCGCCGACGAACACGAATCGGGCGACCTGCCAACCCTTTGTCTTGTGGCTCGGCAGCAGGTTGATCCGCGTCGACGGCGTCCAACCGCCGTGGCGGCCGTGGAACTGGCCGGTCTTCTGTGGCTTGGCCCAGGTGCGCCTCCCAGCGTATGAGATGTAGAAGGCAATGCCCTGGGCGCCGACGACGTTGCGCACCATGGCCCGCGCGGCCGGGTCCTGGGAGGTCACGCAGACCGGTGGGCTCACCGCGCGGGCTCCGCTCGGGAGATCGAGCACGGAGCTCGTCTGACCGTCCTTGACCTCAGCGGTGACGACGTGCGCCCCGTTGCTCAGGGTCCACCCGTTGCCACCGAAGCTGCCGGGGGCCTGGCCGGGAACGAGCGTGTACCAGTTACGGTCCCTGGCCCACAGGAACGGCTGGCTGAGGGCCGGGTTGGTGCATGCCGAGGTGTCAACGGACGATGGCGTCTGCGGCTTGCCAGCAGGCAGCGCCTGGCGGTTGGACTGCCCATGATCCGCCGGGGGGGCCCCGAGGGCCGGACGCTCTGCGACACCGGCGAGCAGGGCCGTCACCAGACCGCACATCGCGAGGACCCGCGGACCATGCGTGGATACGAACTGCGTCACTCCCTTACGCCTTCATCCGCGGGTCCACGTAGAAGTTGTAGACCTGGAAGTCGCTGCTCTTGCCGCCGGCGACGAACGCGAACCGGACGATCTGCCATCCCGCCGTGTGGTGATCAGGCTGGAGATTGACCGGATTGGAGACAGTCCAACCGTTCTTCTGGCCGTGCAGCTGGCCGGTGTTCTGCGGCTGCTCCCACGTGTGAGTCCCCTGGTATGAGACATAGAACTGGACGCCTTCGGCTCCGACTACGTCGCGAACAAGCGTCCGGGCTGTCGGGTAGTCAGACGTCACGCAGATCGGAGGGCTCACGGCGACCGCCCCGCTCGGGAGGTCCAGGACGGACCCGCTCTGGCCGTCCTGAAGCTGCGTGGAGACGATCTGCGCGCCGTTGGTGAGAGTCCACCCGGCTCCGTTGAAGCCGTCAGGGCTCTGACCGGGCGCGAGCGTGTACCAGTTGCGGTCCTTCATCGAAAGGAACGTCTGGCTCATGCTCGGGCTGGCGCAGGTGGCTGTATCGGTTGACGTCGAGCTCGCCGGAATCGGGGTGGTCGCGGCTGCCGCCGGATTCGCCGCCACGACTCCTAGCAGGGCGGCAATCAATCCAGCGAGCCCGGTGGCACGGGCGCCACGACTGAAGAGGTACTGCATCATCGGTACGCACCTTCCTTGGTGTGCACTGGCAACCGAGCTATCTCGCGACTGCGCGAGACCTCTAGCTTTGCGTCCCCGGCTCGCGCCGGGTTTGCCCCTGTCAGCTTTCGTATTGCACTGCGGTTGTCGGTCAGCTCGGCAGGGCACCGCCTGATCGGGGCTCGGACTGGACCGACGTTCGATCTCCGAACACTGAACAAGCACTAAACCGCGCAAAGGCCCGATAACCACGGCGGGATGGCGCTGAACCCGAATGTCGAAGAGCAGGCGATGGTCGCGGACATGTTGAACCGCGAGGGCACGCGCATGGCGCGGCGCGAAGGCGTCATGGAGGCGCTGGTAGGCGTCGGCTTCGTGGTCGCATGCGCGGCAATCTGGCTGATCGATCCGCCTGGAGCTTTCGCTTTGGCGCCCGCGCTGCTGTGCCTTGCGGTGCTCATCGTCGCCAGCAACGTCCGCTTCGACACCCCGTTCGGCTACACCGTCGCCACACAGCTTGCGTTCGTGCCGATGCTGTTCGCGGTGCCGGTCGCAGTGGCGCCGATTGCGGCGTTCATGGCCGTCGCGGCCTCGGGTCTGATCCGCGTGCTGGCCGGAAAGGTGCCGCCCAGCCGCTTGCTGCTCACTCTCGGGAACTCGTGGTTCGCGATCGGGCCTGCGGCCGTGTTCGCGGTGGCCGGCACTGAGCCACGCGACGCCGGGCCGCTGCTCCTTGTCGCGGCGCTCGGGGCACAGTTCGCGGTCGATTTTGCGGTCTCGGGGCTGCGCTTCTGGTTTGACAGAGGAGCCGGTTTCGCCGCTCAGCTCCGGGACTCATGGGTGTACGGCGTCGACGCGGGGCTTTCCGGGATGGCGCTGATCGTCGCCGAGGACATCCACAAGTTCCCGCTCGCCGCCCTGGGACCGTTGCCCATCCTCGCGGTGCTGGCCGTGTTCGCGCGCGAGCGCCGCGACCGGATCACCGGGCTGCTTGAGCTCAACAACGCTTACCGCGGCACCGCGCTCGTCCTCGGGGACGTCGTCGAGGCCGACGACGGATACACCGGCGAGCACTGCCGGGGCGTGGTCCGGCTGGCGCTGGCGCTGGGGGAGGAGGTCGGACTCGGTGCCGAGCAGATGCGCAACCTCGAGTTCGGCGCCTTGCTGCACGACGTCGGCAAGATCGCCGTCCCCAAAGAGATCATCAACAAGCCCGGCAAGCTCGACGCGCGCGAGTGGCAGATCATGACCACCCACACAACCGTGGGTCAGGAGATGCTCGACCGTATCGGCGGATTCATGCGCAAGGTCGGGCTGATCGTGCGCTCCCATCACGAGCGCTGGGACGGGGGCGGATACCCCGACGGTCTCGCGGGCGAGCAGATCCCGCTCGAGGCGCGAATCATCGCGTGCTGCGACTCATGGAGCGCGATGCGCACCAACCGCTGCTACCGCAAGGCGCTGTCCCACGAGGTGGCGCGTGCCGAGATCGTCGCTAATTCCGGGCGCCAGTTCGACCCGCGGGTCGCCGAGGCGTTCTTGAGAATCGTCGAGCACAGCGGCGAGCGGGACCTGCCCGCGCCTGTCGTCCCCGAGTCGGGTCGCGGCTCGGTCGAGCCGCTCGTCGAGACGGCCATCTCCTAGCGCGGCCGCCGGCCCGGGAGGGCCGCTCGCGCGCCGCCCTTCGAACGAAAACGGACCGCCGGAAGTTGGCGCGCGATCCGCCCGTTCCATAGTCGACTATTCTGACCGGACCAGTAATTCCGATAAGCTAAGTCGACTAACAGGTCTAAAGGAGTGTTGATGAAAGCATCGTTCCAAGCCGGTCGCCGGCTTTCCTTGCGCGCCGGTGTGGTTGCGCTTGTAACGGTTGTCGGGGCAGGCGCAGCGCTCGCCGGCTGCGGCGGATCTTCGGACACCAGCGGTGGATCGAGCGGCGGCAGTTCGTCGGGCGGAAACGTCGACACGCAGCTTGCGCTCGTTGGGTACTCCACTCCGAAGAAGGCCTACGAGGCGCTGACGTCCGCGTTCGAGCAGACCACCGCGGGCAAGGGAGTCGGCTTCAGCCAGTCCTTCGGAGCCTCGGGCTCGCAGAGCCGCGCGGTCGACTCCGGTCAGCCGGCTGACATCGTGGCGTTCTCGACGACGCCGGACATGACTCGACTGGTCAAGGACGGGATCGTCTCGAGCAACTGGGACGCCAACCCCGCCAAGGGCATGTCGAGCGACTCCGTCGTGGTGTTCGTGGTGCGCAAGAACAACCCCAAGCACATCACCAACTGGAATGACCTAATCAAGCCGGGCGTCGACGTGATCACCCCGAACCCGTCTACCTCGGGAAGCGCGCGCTGGAACATCCTCGCGGGCTATGGAGCTCAGCTGAAAGAGGGCAAGACCCCGGCGCAGGCGCTGGACTACGTCAAGACGCTGCTGACCAAGAACGTCAGCGTCCAGGACTCGAGCGCGAGCGCAGCGCTCAACACGTTCACCTCCGGCAAGGGCGACGTGCTGCTCGACTACGAGTCAGACGCGATCGCCGCCCAGAAGGCCGGCGACTCGATCCAGTACGTGGTCCCCAAGCAGACGCTGCTGATCGAGACGCCGATCGCCGTGACGACCAAGAGCAAGCACGCTTCGGCGGCGCAGGCTTTCGTCAACTGGCAGTGGTCGGCCGCGGGGCAGACGATCTGGGCCCAGCAGGGCTACCGGCCGGTGATGCCGTCGGTCGCCAAGCAGTTCGCCAGCAAGTTCCCGACGCCGCCGCAGCTGTTCACGATCGACTACCTGGGCGGTTGGACCAAGGTCAAGGACACGTTCTTTGACCCGTCGTCTGGCTCCATCACCAAGATCGAGCAGGACGCGGGGGTTCCCACTGCCTCCAGCTGACGCATACGCTGCGCCAGCTAGGCCGGTTGCCGTCCGTCGCCGCCGAGTAACGTCGGCGAGCGGCGGCGGCGCCCTCGGGCTGGGGATCTGCATGCTCTACATGAGCATCATCGTGCTGATCCCGCTCGCCGCGGTCGCGGTCAAGGCGTTCTCCCAGAGCCCGAGCGAGTTCTGGCACTCGATCACCAACAAGACCTCGGTGACGGCGCTTGTGGTGACGATCGGCTCCTCGCTCGTGGTCGCGGCGATCGGGGCGGTGATGGGCACCGTGGTCGCCTGGGTTCTCGTGCGTGACGAGTTCCCCGGCAAGCGCTTCATCAGCTCGCTGATTGACCTGCCGTTCGCGCTGCCGACGATCGTCGCGGGGCTGACCCTGATCGCGCTGTACGGACCCGACAGTCCGTTCGGGCTGCACCTCGTGTACACCCGCGGAGCGGTCCTGCTGGCGCTGCTGTTCGTGACGCTCCCGTTCGTGGTGCGCGCGGTGCAGCCTGTGCTGGTCGAGCTCGACCGCGAGGTCGAGGAGGCGGCAGCGTCGCTGGGCGCGTCTAACGCTGTGACGTTCCGGCGGATCGTGTTGCCGGCGCTGCGCCCCGCAATCCTGTCGGGAACCGCGCTGGCGTTCGCCCGTGCCGTCGGGGAGTTCGGATCCCTGATCCTGATTGCCGGCAAGGTCCAGATCGCGAGCATCGTGATCTTCGCCGACATCGAGTCAGATGCCCCGGGGGCCGCGGCTTCGCTGTCGGTGGTGCTGCTGGTGATCTCGCTGCTGGTCCTGTTCGGACTGCGTCGATGGGGGGCTCGAGTTGCGCATTAGCCGCCGGGCAACGCTGTCGTTGCGAACGATCGCGATCTTTTACCTGACGCTCCTGTTGCTGCTGCCGATCGGCGTCGTGCTGATACGGACGTTCGAGCACGGCTTCGGCGTGGCGTGGAACTGGATGACCACGCCGGCGGCGGTCAGCGCCCTGTGGCTGTCGCTGCTGATCGCCCTGATCGCGGTTCCGCTGAACACGGTCTTCGGCATCCTCGCGTCGATGGTGCTGGTGCGCAGCAAGACGCGCGGCCGAGCGGTGCTCGACGCGCTGATCGACCTGCCGTTCGTGGTGTCGCCGGTGATCGTGGGGTTGGCGCTGATCCTCGTCTACGGCAAGGACGGATGGTTCGGCAACTGGTTGATCGAGCACGGGATCACGCTGATCTACAACCCCGCGGGCATGGTGGTGGCCACCGTGTTCGTGTCGCTGCCGTTCGTCGTGCGCGAGGTTGCGCCGGTGCTGATGGAGGTCGGCGATGAGCAGGAGCAGGCCGCGTCCACGCTGGGGGCGTCCTCCTGGCAGGCGTTCAGGCGCATAACGCTGCCATCGATCCGCTGGGGCGTCGCCTATGGGGTGGTCTTGACCACCGCGCGCGCGCTCGGTGAGATCGGCGCCGTGGCGGTCGTGTCGTCCAACGTCGCCGGCTCGACGCTGACGCTGCCCCTGCTGGTTCAGCAGCGCGACGCCGACCTCGGCGCCGGGTCGATCACGGGGGCGTATGCCGCGGCCACCGAGCTTGCGGTGATTTCATTGGTGGTGCTGCTGGCGATGACGCTGCTGGGACCGAGGAGGCATGAAGCAAGATGAAAATCGACGTGCAAGGCGTGTCGAAGCGCTTTGGCGAGTTCGCCGCGGTCGACGACATCACGCTCGAGATCCCGGAGGGATCGCTCACCGCGCTGCTGGGGCCAAGCGGCTCGGGTAAGTCCACGCTCCTGCGTGTGATTGCGGGGCTCGAGCAGCCCGACAGCGGGACGATCCTGATCGACGGCGAGGACGTGACCTACGCCCGTCCCCAGGAGCGGGGCATCGGCTTCGTGTTCCAGCACTACGCCGCGTTCACCCACATGAGCGTCCGTGAGAACATCGCGTTCGGCCTGCAGATCCGCAAGCGCCCGAAGGAGGAAATCCGGGCGAGGGTGGACGAGCTGCTGGAGATCGTGGGGTTGACCAAATGGGCCGGCCAGCGGCCCTCGCAGCTCTCCGGAGGCCAGCGCCAGCGGATGGCGCTCGCTCGCGCGCTGGCGATCGACCCTCGGGTCCTGTTGCTCGACGAGCCGTTCGGCGCACTGGACGCAAAGGTCCGCGCGGAGCTTCGCCGGTGGCTGCGCAGGCTTCACGAGGAGCAGGGCGTAACGACCGTGCTCGTCACCCACGACCAGGAAGAGGCGATGGAGGTCTCAGACCGGATCGCGGTGATGAACGAGGGCCAGCTCCAGCAGGTCGGTCCTCCTCGCGAGGTCTACGACCACCCCGCAAACCAGTTCGTGATGGGCTTCCTGGGGCCGGTCAGCAAGCTCGGCGACCGCCTGGTGCGACCGCACGACGTCGCGATCTCGCTGGTTGCGGACGACGGCGCGACCGAGGCGATGGTCTCGCGCGTCGTGCACCTCGGCTTCGAGGTGCGCGTGGAGCTCGACCTGCCCGACGGCACCTCGGCTCGCGCCCAGCTCACCCGTGCCCAGACGGCCGAGCTCGAGCTCGCGCGCGGGGACATCGTCTACGTGCGCACGCTCGTGACGGGCACCGCGTCGGCCACGCTGCCTGAAGGTGACAAAGAGTCCGCATCGGCCCTACCCGATGAGGACGCTCCGCCTCCGCCGAGCGCCCGGGTCAGCGCCTAACGTCGGCGGCCCTCAGCGGGTGACCCAGGCTTCCGGGTCCTCGGCGAGCTTGTCGACGGCGGCCGGAAGTTCGCCACTGGCGACGTCGGCGACGGTGACGTGCTCGACGACGTTGCGCAGGCTCGCGCGGACCGCGATCCACACGCGCGGAAGCGCCGCCGAGGAGCCGGGATAGGACGTCTCCTCGGGCGGCCCGCCGCGGACGCTGGCCAGTGGTCCCTCGACGGCGCGGATGATGTCGGCGATCGAGACCTGGTCGGCGGGCTTGGCGAGCCGGAAGCCGCCGTCGGCTCCGCGGTGGCTGCGGACGATGCCGGCGTGGCGCAGCTCCCCGAGGATGTTCTCGAGGAAGTTGAGCGGGATTTCCTGCGCGGTCGCGATCCGCTCCGCCTTGACGGGCTTCTCGTCGGAGACGCCGGCCAGCTCAACTGCGGCGCGTACGGCGTAATCGGCCTTGGCTGAGATCCGCATGGCGGCAGATTATGCGGCCGCCGCCGGCGCCGGATCGAAACCGTAGGCTCGTGCCAGCTCCGGATCCTTGTGGGCAAGCATCTCGGCGAGGGTGACCATCACCTTGCATTGCTTCCAGGTCGCGTCGTCCTGCATCTTTCCGTCGATCATGTGCACGCCGCGACCGTCGGGGATCGCCTCGAGCACCTTCTTGGCAAACAGGACCTCGTCTGGATCGGGGCTGAACACCTTCTTGGCGATCTGGATCTGCGCCGGATGCAGCGACCAGGCGCCGACGCAACCCAGCAGGAACGCCGCGCGGAACTGGGTCTCGCAGCCCTCGGTGTCGCGGATGTCGCCGTAGGGCCCGTAGAACGGAAGGATGCCGGCAGACGTGCAGGCGTCGACCATCCGCGCGATCGAGTAGTGCCACGGATCCTGCTGGGCGGTGGGGCGGGGGGCCTCGGGGTTGTCGGGATCGGGATCGTTGATCACCCGGTAGCCTGGATGGCCGCCACCCACGCGAGTGGTCTTCATGCGCCGCGAGGCCGCCAGATCGGCCGGGCCGAAGCTCATCCCCTGCATCCGTGGGCTGGCGGTGGCGATCTCCTCGAGGTTGACTACGCCCAGGCCGGTCTCGAGGATCGCGTGGATCAGGATCGGGTGGTCGAGGCCGGCCTTGGCCTCGAGCTGGGCCAGCAGCCGGTCCACATAGTGGATGTCCCAGGCTCCCTCGACCTTGGGGATCATCACGACGTCGAGCTTGTGCCCGATCTCGCTCACCAGCGTGGTGAGGTCGTCGAGCACCCATGGCGACTCGAGGCTGTTGACCCGCGTCCACAGCTGGGTCTCGCCGAGCTCCATCTCCTTGCCGACGCGGACCAGACCGTCGCGAGCTGCCTCCTTGCGGTCGACGGGCACCGCGTCCTCGAGGTTTCCGAGCAGGATGTCCACGGTCGGCGCGATGTCGGGCACCTTCGCGACCATCTTCTCGTTGGAGAAGTCCAGGAAATGGATCATCCGCGAGGGCTTGAACGGGATCTCCATGAGCGGCGCGGGGGCACCGATCGCAAGCGGCTTTCCGAAGTCACGGGGGTTTCTCAAAGCTCAAGTCTCCTGATCGATTCGCTCCTGAACGCTAGCGGGCGTCAGCGTCGGGTGTGGCCGAGGGACCTCCGGGCTCCCGCAAGGAGGTCCCTCGGCCACACGCCGACGCCTTACTTTGGCCCCGTCCAGCGGGAAGAACGTTCCCCTCGGCCACCGCCCGGGTGACGCGGGGAACCTACTTCCTGGTGGGCGGGAAGATCGTTCCCCGGGCTGCCCCGCCGTCCGCAGCCGCCTACCATCGCGGCCGATGCAGAGTCGGCTCTCCCGAAGCGTCGTCGAAGTTCGGCGACGGATCGCGCGAAGCACCGCCCATCTGCGGTTCCGCGACGTGGTGCTGCGCATCGGGCGAAACAACTCGTTCGTGACGCGCGAGGACCTCGCTCGACGCTACCTCGTGGGCGACGGCATCGAGATCGGGGCAGGGACGCTGCCGCTACGCGTGCCGCCTCGCGCTCGCGTCCGATACGTCGACAACATCGATCGCGACGTCCTGATCGCCAGGGCAGGAGGCGACTTTCTCGGCCGCAACCTCGATGTGTCCGATGTCCCCGTGGTCGACGTCGTCGACGACGCGCAGACGCTGGCGACGTTCCCGGACGAGTCGGTCGACTTCATCATCGCCAACCACGTGCTGGAGCACGTCGAGGACCCGATCGGGGCGCTGGAGAATTTCGCTCGGGCCACCCGCCGCGACGGGATCATCTTTCTGACGCTCCCCGACGCCCGCCGTTCGTTCGACCACCTCCGGGAACGCACCACCGTCGAGCATCTCCTCCGGGACCACTCAGAGGGACCGCAGACCTCACGCGAGCAGCATTACGCCGAGTGGGCTGAGTTCATCGAGGGGATCGGGCCCGAAGGAATCCCCGCCAGGTCAGCCGAATACGCCGCCGCCGACGCCCACCACCACTTCCACGTCTGGGAACTGGACACGTTCCTCGCGCTCCTCGGGGCCATCGACCTGAACTGCGAACTGCTGCATGCGCAGCTGAGCCAGAAGGAGTTCGCTGTCGTCCTTCGCAAGCGCTGACGCGCCCGCGGCCCCATATCCTCCCGGGAGCAGTCCAAACCCAGGAGACCCATTCATGACACAAGTCGACACCGACCAGGCGGCGCGCGAGGCGTCGGGCGCGCACCCCTATGGCCGCTACCTCGAGGAGTTCGAGGTCGGGGCCGTGTACAAGCACTGGCCGGCCAAGACCGTGACCGAGTCCGACGATCACCTGTTCTGCCTGATCACCATGAACCATCATCCACTGCACCTCAACGACGTGTACGCCAAGCAGTCCCAGCAGGGCCGCAACGTCGTGGTGGGCCCGCTCGTGTACTCACTCGCGCTCGGGATGAGCGTGTCCGACGTCAGCGGCAAGGCGATCGCCAACCTCGCCACCGAGGAGCTCAAGCACCCGGCGCCGGTGTTCCACGGGGACACGTTGTTCTGCGAATCGGAGGTTCTCGAGGTCAAGCCGTCGCAGTCCAAGCCCGACCGCGGCACCGTCCGCGTGCACACTCGCGTGCTCAATCAGGACGGCGTGCTGGTGGCCGAATTCAAGCGGCTGGTCCTGGTCCCCCGCAAGGAGCCGGGCGGCCAGCCGGTTCACATGCAGGCGGCCGAATCGAACGTCGAATAGGCCGCCTTTAGGCGCCTAGAATATGGTGTATCGGTCGGCTGGGCGCGCAGCCGGCGGAGTCGTCGTTGACGCAATGGAGGCTCATCGAGCTGCCCTCACGGGTAGGCTTGCAGGGCCACCGACTGAACCCAAGGAGTGCCTGAAAACCAATGGCTCACACAGCACCGAAGCCTCAAGCCACCACCAAGCACGAGAAACTGCGGGCCTGGGTGGAGGAGGTAGCGGCCCTCACCGAACCAGACGACATTCACTGGTGCGACGGGTCCCCCGAGGAGTACGACCAGCTCGCTCAGAGGCTTGTAGATGCAGGGACTTTCGAGCGTCTGTCGGAAGCCAAGCGGCCGAACTCCTACCTGGCGCTGTCGGACCCGGCGGACGTGGCCCGAGTCGAGGACAGGACGTTCATCTGCTCCGAGAAGGAGCAGGACGCGGGCCCGACCAACAACTGGCGTGAGCCCCAGGAGATGAAGCGTGCGCTGACGGAGCTGTTCGAAGGGTCGATGCGCGGGCGCACCATGTACGTCGTCCCGTTCTCGATGGGGCCGCTGGGCTCGCCGATCTCCTACGTCGGCGTGCAGCTGACCGACTCGGCGTACGTCGCCTGCTCGATGCGGATCATGACTCGGATGGGTCAGCCAGCGCTCGACGTGCTCGGCGAGGACGGGGAGTTCGTCCCCTGCCTGCATTCGGTCGGGAGGCCGCTCGGCGACGGCGTCCAGGACGTCGCGTGGCCCTGTAACGCCGACAACAAGTACATCGTCCACTTCCCCGAGACACGGGAGATCTGGTCCTACGGATCGGGCTACGGGGGCAACGCGCTGCTCGGCAAGAAGTGCTTCGCCCTGCGGATCGCGTCGGTGATGGCCCGGGACGAGGGATGGCTCGCCGAGCACATGCTGATCCTCAAGCTCACCTCCCCCGAGGGCACGGTCAAGTACATCAGCGCGGCGTTCCCCAGCGCCTGTGGCAAGACCAACCTGGCGATGCTGATCCCGACGCTGGAGGGATGGAAGGTCGAAACGATCGGCGACGACATCGCCTGGATGAAGTTCGGGAAGGACGGGCAGCTGCGCGCGGTCAACCCGGAGGCAGGCTTCTTCGGCGTCGCGCCGGGCACCGGCGAGATCACCAACCCGAACGCGATCGAGACGATCAAGCGCAACAGCATCTTCACCAACTGCGCCAAGACCGACGACGGCGACGTCTGGTGGGAGGGCCTCACCAAGGAGCCGCCCAAGCACGCGCTCGAGTGGCACGGCGAGGACTGGACGCCGGACTCGGACACCCCGGCCGCGCATCCCAACGCCCGTTTCACGACGCCCGCTTCGCAATGCCCGTCGATCGCCGACGAGTGGGAGGACCCGCGCGGCGTGCCGATCTCGGCGATGCTGTTCGGCGGCCGCCGCTCGACCGTCGTGCCGCTGGTGCTCGAGGCGCGCGACTGGACGCACGGGGTGTTCCTTGGCTCGACGATGTCCTCAGAGAAGACCGCCGCGGCGGCGGGGAAGGTCGGCCAGGTCCGATGGGACCCGATGGCGATGCTCCCGTTCTGCGGCTACCACATGGCCGACTACTTCCGCCACTGGCTGGCGATCGGTCAGCGCGACGGCGCGAAGCTGCCGCTGATCTTCAACGTCAACTGGTTCCGCAAGGGCGATGACGGCAAGTTCCTGTGGCCCGGTTACGGCGAGAACTCGCGCGTATTGGCATGGATCTTCCGCCGCTGCGAGGGCAAGGGCGAAGCTGTTGACACGCTGATCGGACTGGTTCCGCCGGTCGGCGAGGGCGGCATCAACATCGACGGCCTCGATGTCGACGAGGCGACGATGAAGACGCTCCTCGAGGTTGACCACGAAGGCTGGCGCCAGCAGCTGCCGCAGATGCACGAGCACTTCGCCGAGTTCGGCGACAAGCTCCCGCAGGAACTGCACGACGAGCTCGACTCGCTCGACGAGCGGCTGCACCGGACCTAAGAACTCGAGAAGAGCCGCCGGGAAAAATGCCCGGCGGCTCGTAAGCTCAAGCCATGACGCTTGGGTTCGTCCCCTCCGATGCGGGGCTGCTGTTGCTGCAGGCGGGCTGCGTGGCGGCGCCGCGGGCGATCCCGCGGGTGCAGTGGCTGCAGCGCTTTCGAGGATGGGGATGGGCGCTGGTGCCGATCGCGTCGATCGTCGGCGTGATCTTCGCGATCCGCTACGCCTCGGACACGGCGACCTGGCTCACGTACCTGGCGCTGATCGCGGTGCCACCGCTGGCGGCGGTGGCGCTTGGTTGGGCGATGCGCGGATCGAAGCCGTGGGCCGCGCTCGGCGCCGTGCCCCTGTTCGTGATCGCCTGGGTGTCGAAAGACGCCCTTGTCGGAGGGGCTGCGGGATCAATCCTGGCTGCCCTTAGCTGCGTGACGCTCGGCGTCCTGCTTGCGGCGGTGACCCCGAACGGCTGGCTGAAGGTAGGGATCCTGCTGATGGCTGGAGCGGACGTGTGGCTGGTCTCCTCAGACCTGCTCCAGAACCCGAATGCGACGCTGGTCGCGGCGCAGCCCGTAGGCCACCTGCCGCAGCTTCAGGACGCGGTCTTCGGCACGGCCGTGATGGGCTACGGCGACCTGTTCGTGGCCGGCGTGCTGGGAGCGGTACTGGCCTCCAGTCGGCGGCTGCAGCTATCGGGAGCGCTGCTGACGCTTGTCTTGGCCGGCGCGTTCGACCTGCTGTTCTTCGTGATCGACGAACTGCCCGCAACCGTGCCTGTCGCGCTGGCGCTGATCGCGCTCGAGGTCTGGGAGCGGAGGTCCCGCGTCCTCAGTGCTTTTCGTCGCCGGTCGACGCCGGCGGCCGCGACTCCTCGGCGAGCGACGTGATCGCAAGCTGGCCGCGGGAGGCGTCCTCGAGGACCTCGGTCGCCTCGTCGGCCGACCGGGCGTAGAGCTCGACCAGCAGGTGCACGACGATGCGATCGTCGTCGTGCTTGTGGAAGCGCACGTGGGTGAAGAACTCGCGCGTGCCGTGATCGCCGAACGCGGCGTACGACAGGGCGTCGCCGGCCTCGGGCCCCGAGCAGGTCTCGACGTCGTCGGCGTCGACGGTCACCGTGCACGACGCAACCCACGGGGTCCCGGCGATCATCCGCTCCCAGCGATCCTCAATCGGCTCAACCCGCCCGTTGTGGAACCCCAGGTGCGGCTGGTCGTGCATGCACTCCAGGCACTGCACCACCGCCTCCTGCATCTCGTCGACGACCTCGCCCCGCTCACCGGTTTCCGGATCAATGCGATGGATGCCCTCGTAGTGCACCTGCACCTCGAGATTCTGAGACCAGCAGCGGTAACAGCGCAGCCAACTTCGTACCGAGGTTGAGCCCTCCATCACGTTGATTCTATTGTGCCCCGTGTGAGCCACCACCGCACCAGCGGCTGATGCTCCGTAAACGGCCCCCGATGGGGGTGATCCTCGCTGGCGGCTTGGGACGCAGGATCGGGGGGTCCAAGGCCGTCGTGCAGCTTGCCGGGCAGCCCCTGATCTCGTACCCGCTCGAGGCGGTGCGCACGGCGCTCAGCGACGTGGCGGTGATCGCCAAGGCCGACACGCAGCTGCCGAGTCTGCCGGGCGTGACGGTCTGGGTGGAACCCGAATCGCCGCGCCACCCCGTGGTGGGGATCGTCCAGGCGCTGGCGCTGGCGGAGGGGCGCTCGGTGGTGGTCTGCGCCAGCGACCTGCCGTTCGTCACGCCGGAGCTGATCTACCGCCTCGCCACGGCGGATCTGGGCAAGTCGCCGGCCGTGGTGGCGTGCTGCGGCACCGACGTCCAACCGCTGCTCGGCTGCTACGCGCCGCGCGCCATCGATCCCCTGCGCAACGGGCTGCCGGCCGAGGCTCCGGTACGCGAGCTCGTGGCTTCGCTGCATCCGCGGATGCTCGAGGTTGGCGACCCCGAGCTTCTGTTCAACATCAACTCCCCCGAGGATCTGCTGCACGCCGCCGCGATCCTCGACGGCCGTGCTCGGGCAAGCCGGCCGCCCGCTAGCCGAACGTGAAGTCGTAGGCGCTGATCCCCGGCGGCAGCTGGACCGTGATCACGTGTTGCTGCGCCTGGGGCAACGAGACGAGCGAGTACAGGCGCTGGCCGCGAACCGTCACCTCGCCGTCGTGGACGTCTGCGCCGGCCTGCTGGCTTGTGATCGGATGCCCGTCGATCAGCACGCGCCCGGTCCGGGGCTTGTTGCCCGTCGACGTCATCACCAGGTACACATGCGCAGCCTGCACTTTCCCCGAGACCGTCGCGGGCTTGCCGACCGGCGTCGCGGACTCGTCGGTGACCCACCAGATGCCCTTGAGCGCGAACTCGTTGAGCTGCAGGTTGTCGGCGCCGGCGTAGGGACGGACCCCGGACTTCAGCGGCTGGGCGAACCCCTGGGAGCGCTGGTCGTCGAGGTAGGTCTCGGGTGTCTCCAGCTGCTTGGAGGCCATGATCGCGTGCGCGGTCATCGGCGGCGGCAGCCGGCGCGCGCCCGCCTCGTGCAGTAGCTGCCGGACGGCGGCCTCATCCTCCTTGTAGTTGCCCTCGCCGAACTGGGTGTGGCGGACCTCTCCCTTGGCGTCGATCAGGTACTCCGCCGGCCAGTACTGGTTCTGATACGCGCTCCAGGTGCCGTACTTGTTGTCCTGCACGACCGGATAGGTGAGGCCGTCGGAGTGGATCGCCTGCTTGACGTTGGAGGCGTTCTGCTCGAACGTGAACTCGGGGGTCTCCACGCCCACGATCTCCAATCCATACGGGTGGTAAGTCTCGTAGAGGCCCTCGACGAACGGCAGCGTGCGGATGCAGTTGATGCACGTGTACGTCCAGAAGTCCACGAGCACGACGCGGCCGCGCAGCGTCGCCAGCGACAGCGGGGCGCCACCGGGCGTGTTGAACCACTGCTGGGTGTCTGTGAAGTCCGGAGCGGGGCCGAGGTCGGGCAGCGACGGCGTCTTGACGCCGGGGATCGTGACGCCCTCGGTCTCGGGCACCGGCCTGGTCGAGGCCTCGCGCTGGCGCACGGCGAACCGCGACTCGGGTCGCAGCGACGCGAGCCGGTTCTGCACCGCGCTGGAGTTCTCGAGCGACTTGGTGGGATCGAGCAGGAACCCCGGCAGGTTCTGGCTCTTGGCGAGCGCCTCCTCGAAGCGGACGTCGAGGTTGGCAGCCATCAGCACGGCGGTCGCCAGCAGCACCACGCCGAGCGTCCGCTCGACCACATGTCCGCGCGCCGAGCGCCGCACCCGGTCGATCACCGCGCGGCCGCCGAGCGCGTAGAGCAGCAACACGGAGCTGAGCCCGACCGCGTAGGAGAGGGCGACCGCGACGACCTGGGCGGTCGCGCCGCTCGATGCGCTGACCGACGTGACGGCGGCGAGGATCGGCCCGGCGCACGGGGCGCAGACGAATCCGAGGGCACCTCCGACCGCGACTCCCGACCAGAAGCCGTCGCCGCGGGTGCGCGGACCGAACCGCGCCAAGCGCGAGAGCGGCGCCTGCACACGCGCCGCCAGCTCGGGGATCAGCAGGACCAGGCCGAACGCGATCAGCACGACGATCGCGAGCGTCCGCGCGGCACCGCTGGCGAGTCCCACGCCCTTGACGAGCTGCGCGAGCGCCACGATCGCGATCGTGAACGTGACCGCCAGCCCGATCACGATCCCCAGGGGACGGCGGCGCCCGCCGGCGGCGCTCGCCGACAGCAGCGCAGGCAGGACCGGCAGCACACATGGCGTGATCGCAGTCCCCGCGCCGGCGATCAGCGCAAACAGCATCAGCAACAGCATTTGCTGGCCCCCATGATGCCCTGGAGAGGTTGCGGAGTTATTAACCGCCGATGGCCGACATCGTGCGGGCGGGCTGCACGAAGCCGGGCTCGCCGACGTGGTGCTTGAGCTCCTTGAGCCAGACGGCGTCGCGGATGATCGACTCGAGCTCGTCGTCGCTGGCCCCTGCCCGGATTGGGTCTCGCAGGCTGGTCTCGTTGAGCGAGAACAGGCAGGTCCGCAGCTTGCCCTCGGCGGTGAGGCGGATGCGGTTGCAGTCTCCGCAGAACGGCTCGGAGACGGGGTTGATGAAGCCGATCTTGCCGCGGCCGTCGGCGAATCGGTATATACGCGCGGTCGCATGCGGCTCGCGCGGCTCCGGCTCAAGCGGGTAGACAGCGTCGATCATCGCCCGGATCTCCTCGCCCGTGAGCACCTGGTCGGCAGTCCATGCATGGTCGGCGTCGAGCGGCATGAACTCGATGAAGCGGACCTCGTAAGGGGTACGCCGGGCGAACTCCGCGAACGGGAGCGCTTCCTCCTCGGTGAAGTCGCGGATCGCCACCGCGTTGATCTTGATCGGGTGTGCCTCCGGGAACCTGCCCAGCACCTCCAGACCGCGCAGCACCTGCGGCAGCGAGTCGCGGCGGGTGAGCTCGTAGAAGCGGTCTTTCTGGAGCGAGTCGATGGACACGTTGAAGCGGTTGATGCCGGCGCGAACGAGCGCCTCGGCGTCGCGCTCGAGCAGGAACCCGTTGGTCGTGACCGACAGGTCCTCAACGCCGTCCACGCGGGCGAGCATCTCCACGAGCCGGGGGAAGTCGCGGCGCACGAGCGGCTCGCCGCCGGTCAGGCGCACGTCGTGGACGCCCATCCGGGCCATCAGCGCCACGATCCGCGTGATCTCCTCGAACCTGAGGATCTCGTCGCGCTGCAGCCACGGCAGGCCGTCCGCCGGCATGCAGTATTGGCAGCGGAAGTTGCAGCGATCGGTGACCGATACCCTCAGATCCCCGATCAGCCGCCCATGGCCGTCTCGCAAGGGCGCAATGTCCATCGATCACAGGCTACCCTGTCGCTCGTCCATGACACAGCCGCCGCGGACGATCCACCTCGACGAGCTCGAGTCGATACCAGGGCCGGGGAGCCTCACGTGGCGGCCGGTGCGGGCCACGCTCGGGATTCGAGCGTTCGGATGCAATGCGTACACCGCGGCCAACGTCGGCGACGACGTGGTGGAGCCGCACACGGAGGATCCGTCGATGGCGCAGGAGGAGCTGTACTTCGTGGCCAGTGGCCGCGCAACGTTCACGATCGACGGCTCAGAGCACGACGCGCCCGCCGGCACGTACGTGTTCATCCCCGATCCGGCATCACACCGCCATGCCGTGGCGGCCGAGCCTCAGACGACCGTCCTCAGCTTCGGCGGGCCGCCGACGTTCGAGCCCTCCGCCTGGGAGTGGGCGTTTCGCGCGGCGCCGCTGATGCGGACCGATCCGGCGCGAGCTCGCGAGATCCTCGCCGACGGTCTGAAGGCCAAGCCCAAAGCCGCCACCTTGCATTACAACCTCGCGTGCCTGGAGGCGATCGAGGGCAACCGCGACGAGTCCCTGGCAGCGCTGCGCGGGGCGTTCGGGGTGCTGCGCCAAGACGCTCGGTCTGAGCTCGCTGCCTCGGCGCGCGACGACGAGGACTTCGAGAGCCTGCACGACGACCCCGAGTTCGTCGCGATCACCGCCGGTTAGAGCATCGGAGTTCATCAACAATTACTGATTGCGCCGGACCCGAGCCGGTAGGGTTGAGCTCCGCGCTCGCGGCTAACCGAGCGCGGCGAGAATCACATAACTCGGCGTGACTCGCCGGCAGTCGATCCGGGACAATCGACTCGTCACGACTGACCGTCGGAGCATGCCGACCTATAGGGGGAGGGCAGCTTTGATGGGGGTTCCGCAGGCAGACATCGATCTCGCCGGGTTGACCCTGTTCTCGGGATTGACCGCAGCCGAGCTCGACGGCGTCGCTCAGGAGTTCGAAGAGGAGCATGCGCAGGCGGGCAAACGCCTGTCGCGTCAGGGGTTCGAGGGGTCGGGCTTCTACGTCGTCATCTCCGGTGAGGCCGACTGGCTGATTGCAGGCCAGCACGTGGACCGCAGCGCCACGACCTTCGGGATGCCGCCAAAGCCGGTCACGCTCCGCCGCGGCGATTGGTTCGGGGAGCTGTCGGTGCTGTTCGGCGAGCCCGCGATCTCCGACGTCTACGCCCTCACTCCGATGCATCTGCTGGTGCTGCCCGGCCATGAGCTCGAGGGCTTCCTGTTCCGGTACCCGAAGGTCATGTTCCAGCTGCTCAAGGGCGAGGCCAGGCGGCTGCGTGACCCGGAGCGGTGGAAATGACCGACGGGCAACCGCACCCACCCGGGGACTATCCGCTCGTCATCGTCGGCACCGGCCCGGGGGGCATCCAGCTCAGCTATGACCTCCGGGTTTTGGGGGTCGACCATGCCCTGATCTCCAAGGACAGCGGGCCCGGTGGGATGTTCCGGCGGTTCCCGATGTTCGGCCGGCTGATCACCTGCTCACGGCCGCACGCGATCGTCGAGTGCGGATGTTCGGAGTACTACCGCTACGACTGGAACAGCATGGTGACGACGGATCCTGAGCATCAGGCGCTGGTCACCGAGTTCATGGACGGCGGCAACTACTTTCCGTCACGCGCCGAGATGGAGTCGGCGCTCACCGCGTTCAGTGAGCGTGGTGGTGTGGCCGCTCGATACGGATGTAATTGGGAGTCCACCCGCCAGGAGGACGACGGACGCTTTGTGCTGAGCACCACCGACGGCGAGTACCGCGCCCCAGTTGTGGTGTTCGCCGTCGGGATGATCGAGCCGTGGCGACCTCCCACACCAGGCATCGACGCCGTCCCGCATTACGTCGACATCGCCGACACCGGGATCGACCACTTAGCAGGCAAGAAGGTCTTCATCATCGGCAAGCGCAACTCGGCGTTCGAGATCGCCAACGGGTTGCTCGCCAAGGCGTGCCAGCTGATCCTCGGTTCGCCGCACGGCGTGCGCCCGTCGATCGCCACCGGCTTCCCGACTCCTCCCCGCGCGCGGTACGTGCAACCGCTCGAGGACGCGCTGTTTGGGGGCGGCACGTTCGTCGTGGACATCGCCCTGGAACGGATCGAGCGAACTTCGGATGGCTACCGCGTTCACGCCGACGGAACGACCGGCTTGGGGAAGGTCACCTTCGAGGTCGACGAGGTGATTGCATGCACGGGCTTTGCCACAGGCCTTCGTGACCTTCGCAAGCTCGGAGTCGAGACCTTCTACAAGGATCGGCTTCCAACGCAGACGCCGTATTGGGAGAGCACATCCGTACCCGGCATCTACTTCGCCGGCGCCGCCACACAAGGTCAGGCCGGCATGCGCAAGTACGGCTGGCCCAGCCATTCCGCGTCGGTCGGCGGGTTTCGATTCAACGCCAAGGTGCAGGCTGCCCACATCGCCCACAAGCACTTCGGCATCGAGCCGCCGAGGCCCGAGATCGACCCGGAGACGGCTGTCGACTACCTGCTCGACCAGGTGACGTCGGGGTCGGCAATCTGGAGTCAGCACTCCAACCTTGCGCGCCAGGTCACGTTCCAGAACGGCTCGGTTCTCGACGACGGCATCGTGGTCCTGCTCGACTTCGTCGATTCGACCGGCCCGGATGCGGTCGCGATCACCGTCGAGACCGACCTCGAGGGGCACCTCCAGCCATGCGCGTATGTCCGGCGCGGCGGCGACGTCTCCGAAGAGGTGTTCGGCCCGGCTTGGATGAACGACTTTCGCACCGACGAGAATCGCGCGCGGCTGACGGAGCTCTGCGCCAACCTTGGTCGCTGAGGTGGCGGCACAAGCCGACGACGCGCTCGAGGCGCTCCGGACCCTCTACGAGCGGGTCAGCACGATCGCGGTCGTCGGCTGCTCGTCAGATCGTCTGGCGGCCGGGAACTTCGTCCCGCGTTACATGCGCGCCTACGGGTTTCAGATCATTCCGGTCAACCCGCGCCGGCAGGATCTGCTCGACGAGCGTTGCTTTCCGTCGCTGACGGACATCGATCGTCCAGTCGACGTCGTGCAGGTGTTCCGCCGGGTCGAGGAGGCTCCCGCGATCGCGCAGGAAGCCGTGACGATCGGCGCAAAGTGCCTGTGGCTGCAGCTCGGCCTGAGCTCCGACGAAGCCGCCCGGATCGCGCGCGCCGGAGGCCTGCAGGTGGTGATGGACCGCTGCATGGGCGTGGTTCACGGGCAGCTTGGCCTGGGCCCCGGCTTGCACCTCGGCGATGAGTGGCATCGCGGCCTCGATGCCGCGGTCGCGCCGTCGGCCGCTCAACAGCCGTTTCTCCAGGTCACGACGGGGCCGGCGGAGTCCCGCACGATCCCAACGGACCGCGAGCTGGTGATCGGTCGCGAGGGCGACGGGCCCGGGCGGATCGAAGATGACCCAGAGCTTTCCGGCCGACATGCCAGGATCTCTCGCGATCGCCACGACCAAGTCCAGATCGAGGACCTCGACTCCGCCAACGGCGTCTATGTAAACGGCGTGCGGGTGCAAGATCAGGTGCTGGCCGTGGGCGACGTGCTCCAGCTCGGTGGGACGTCGCTTGAGCTGCGGTTGCAAGATGCCCGCGTTGCTGCCGGCGCCACCAATGACGCCAGCAGGCTCGCCCGCGCGAGCGCCGTCTTGACGCTCGGTTCGATGTTCGCGCGTGAAGACAACGCCTTGCGCCACGAGTTTCCCGTGCTCGAGCGCGTCGCCTATCTGAATGCGGGCAGCGACGGTCCGGTGCCTCGCAGAGCGCTTGAGCGTGCATCCCAGCGGACGGCGGTTGTGCTCGAGCAGGGCCGTTCCAGCGACGTCAACGCGCGGCAGCTGCGCTCGATCGAGTCAGCGCTGAGGGATCGCTACGCGCGTACGATCGGCGCCGACGCCGATGAGATCGCGCTCACCCACGGCACCGCTGACGGCATCAGCACCGTGCTGTGGGGACTGCACCTACGCCGCCGCGACGAGATCCTCACCTCCGACGAGGAGCATCTCAGCCTGCTGGCTCCGCTCGCGGCCGTTTCCAAGAAGTTCGGAGTCGACGTGCGGGTTGCGCCGCTCGCCGAGATCGCGAACGCGGTGGGGCCGCGGACCCGCCTGGTCGCGTGCTCGCATGTTTCGTGGATCTCGGGACTGGAGGCCGACCTTCAGGCGATCGTCGCCACGGGTGCGCCGGTGCTCATCGACGGCGCCCAAGCGGCGGGCGCGATCGCGGTCGACGTCCACGCAATCGGCTGTGACTACTACGCCGCCTCGGGTCAGAAGTGGCTGTGTGGTCCCGAAGGCAGCGGCTTTCTGTATGTGCGCCGCGATCGGCAGCGAACCCTCTTGCCGCCATGGCCAAGCGTGCTCTCGCTGGGAGAGGTCTCCGAGATGACCGAGCTCGTGTTCCACGCCGGCGCACGTCGCTTCGACACTGCCGCAGTGGTCGGGCCAATGGCCACCTGGGCGCTGGCCTCGCTCGAGGTTCTCGCCGAGTCCGGCCTGCCCCAGATGTTCGAGCGGGCCCCCGGCCTCGCGCAAACGCTCGCCAAGCGGCTGACTGAGCGAGACGTCGAGGTCACTCCGCGGGGGAACTCCACGCTTGTGTCGTGGCACGCACTAG
This sequence comes from Solirubrobacteraceae bacterium, assembly GCA_035693425.1. Taxonomy (GTDB): domain Bacteria; phylum Actinomycetota; class Thermoleophilia; order Solirubrobacterales; family Solirubrobacteraceae; genus Palsa-465. The sequence continues at coordinate 51,762 of DASSGR010000125.1, read as the reverse complement.
ATCCGGAGGAGGTGGTGTCGCGAATGGCGGCGCACAACGTGGTCGTGCGCTCGATCGTGCACCGGGGTCTCGTACGGGCCTCCGTCGGTGCATGGAACTCCGAGGATGACCTCGAGCGCCTGATCGAGCACGTGCACTGAGCGCATGCACGAGGACGATCTCCTAGCCCCGTGGTTCGAGCACCTCGTGGGGTCGCTCGAGCACGTCTCGCTGTTTGACTTTCACACACACATCGGCTTCAACGATCCCGACGGGTTCACGATGTCGAGCGCCGAGCTGCTCGGGCGTTTGGAGGCGGCCGAGTCGCGCGGCGCCGTGATGCCGATGCACGAGCCCGACGGCTACCCGCCGGCCAACGACGCGGTGATCGAAACGGCGGAGCGTTCCGAGGGCCGGCTCGTGGCGCTGTGCCGGTTGGATCCGGCCAAGCGCCCGCTCGATGAGGCGCGCCGCTGCCTCGAGGCGGGAGCAAGGGGGATCAAGCTTCATCCCCGCGCCGAGCAGTTTCAGCTCTCAGAGCCTCACGTCGACCCGATCTTCGCGCTCGCCCATGAGCGGCGCCTGCCGGTCCTGATCCACGCGGGGCGCGGGATCCCGACCCTTGGGCGCGACGCAACTAAGCTCGCCCACCGGTACCCGGACGCCCGGATCGTGCTGGCACACGGCGCGATTTGCGACCTCAACTGGCTGTGGCGCGAGATCGACCGCTACCCGAATCTGTTCATCGACACGAGCTGGTGGAACCCCACAGACATCGCGGCGCTGATGTCCCTGGTTGCTCCGTCGCACCTGCTCTACGGCACGGACCTTCCGTACTTCTCACCGTTCATGGTGTCGACGATGGTCACCCGCTACGCCTATCAGGTAGGCCTCGATGACGCTCAGGTCGCCTCGATCCTCGGTGGACAAGCCGAGCGCGTGCTTGCGGGAGAAGACCCGGTCGACCTAGGGCCGGCGCCGGGCCAGGGCGGCCTCGACTACGACATACGCCTCGAGCGGCTGGCCACACTGCTGGGGTTCGCGATCGCCAGGATGCTGATGGGCCGCACCGGCTGGGAGCCGCTGTCGCTCGCGCGCCTCAGCTGCGACCTCGGCGACCCTGACGCACCGGAGGCGGACATCTGCCGCAACGTGCTCGCCCTGCTCGAACGACAGGAGGCCTACGCGGCGCACAGCCCAAAGGGGTGCGCTCCGTTCGGCCCCGGAATCCGGCTGGTGATGCTGGCTGCGTGCATCGCGCGCACGCCCGACGTGGCGCTGCCAAGGGTGCCCGAGCTGGCCGCAGCCGGCGACCTCCGGCGGGCGTCTGCGGCCGGGCACCGAGCCATCCAGGCGGTCAGTCAGGAGGTTTCCCCGGAAGGTGCGGGCGATCTGCGGCGATCGTCGGGAGCCGACCACCTCGTGCTCGATGCGGCGCCGCCTCCGCAATAGGCGTCAGCCGGCGTCAGAGCTCGTCGCGTAGCAGCCCGAACGCGACCATGTCCTGGCGCTCGCCCTTGCCGCGCATGTAGGAGCGCAGGACCGCCTCGCGCGTGAACCCGGCGCGCTCGGCGACCCGCTGCGAGGCCGCGTTGCCGGTGCCCGCCAGCAGATCGATCCGCTCGAGGCCAAGCGTGTCGAAGCCCCAGCGGCAGATCAGCCGCACCGCGCGAGTCACGTGGCCTTGGCCGCGGGCGTCGCGCGCCAGCCAATAGCCGACCTCGCCGCGGGCGTGCTGCCACGCGAGTCGCATCAGCGAGATCGAGCCGAGCAGCTGCCCGTCGTCGCCGGCGCCGACGATCGCAAACGGCGCCGTCGTCCCGGCCAGCACGGCGTCGTAGCGCGCGAGCAGGAACGAGCGGGCGTCAGCCTCGCCGTAGCGCTCGGGAACCCGGGTCCAGCGGACGATGTCGGGGTCCTGGCAGGCGCGCACGATGGCCGGCAGATCGGTGTCCCGCCACGGCCGCAACCAGGTCGGCCCGTCGATCAGCGGCTCTGCGGGAAGCACGATCCTGTTCACGCCGCCGATTCTGACGAATCACCCGGCCCCGGCGGCACGCTCTGAGAGCAGGCGCCCCAGCGCGGCGACGTCGAGGCCCGGATCCTGTTCGGCGAGCCACCTCTCGGCGTCTCGCCGGCCGCTCAGCGCGCGCAGCCCCCGCTCGCCGTGCTCGGTCACGAAGTCCGCAAGGGCATGCATCCGCCGGGCGCGAAGGCGCCGCGCCGCCAAGTCCAGGCCGGCGCGGTGGCGATCGAGCGCCTGCACGAGCTCGTCGATGCCCGAAGGGGGCGACACCGAGGACACCGCCACGACCTCGACAGCGCCGGCGCTCAGCGACGCCAGCGCCGATCGCAGGTCGGTCTGCGCCCGCTTGGCGATCTGCCCGAGATCCGCCTTGGTCACGACCAGCACGTCGGGGACCTCCATGATCCCTGCCTTGAGGAACTGGAGCACGTCGCCGGAGCCGGGCTGCACGACGACCGCCACGGTGTCGGCGAGATCGGCGACCTCGGTCTCTGACTGCCCCACGCCGACCGTCTCGATCACGACCACGTCGAACGCCGCCGCCAGCGCGCTCGCCGCCGCCCGCGTGGCGGGCGCCAGGCCGCCGAGCCGGTCGCCGGCGGCCGTCGAGCGGATGAACACCGAGCGGTCGGACGGATCGACCTCGATCCGAGCCCGGTCCCCGAGCAGCGCGCCGCCCGATCGGCGGGAGGTTGGATCCACCGCGAGCACGGCAACGGACTTTTCGCGTGCGCGCCATGCCGCGACGAGCCGCGAAAGCAGCGACGACTTCCCCACGCCGGGCGGGCCGGTGATCCCGACGAGGTGTGCCGGCGCCTCGCCGTTCAGCGCCGTCGGCGACACGGACGCCAGCAGCGCGGCGGTCTGCTCGCGGGCGGCGGGCGTGCGGTTCTCGACCAGGTTGAGCACCGCCGCCGCGGCGGTCAGGTCTCCCTGTGCAAGGCGGGAGCCCAGCTCGCTGCCGTCAGCGGGCGCCGGGCTCAAGCGACGGCTGCGCGGTGCACCCCGTGCCGCTCGCCGACGAGCTTGACGATGTCGCGCATCATCTGGTTCAGATCCCAATCCTTGGGGGTGTACACGGCGGCCACGCCGGCCTCGCGCAGGGCCGCCGCGTCGGCCTCGGGGATGATCCCGCCGACGACCACCGGCACGTCGTCCACGCCGGCCTCGCGCAGCGCCGCCAGCACCGACGGGATCAGCTCGCGGTGCGAGCCCGACAGGATCGAGAGCCCGATCACGTGCACGCCCTCCTGGGCCGCGGAGGTGGCGATCTGCGAAGGCGTCAGGCGGATGCCCTCGTACACGACGTCCATGCCGGCGTCGCGCGCGCGCACGGCGATCTGCTCGGCGCCGTTGGAGTGCCCGTCCAGACCCGGCTTGCCGACCAGGAACTTGAGCCTGCGGCCCAGCGACTCGCTGACGCGCTCGACCTCGTCGCGCAGCTCGGCGATCTCCTCGCTGGAGACCGCCGACGCGTCGCCGACGCCGGTCGGCGCGCGGTATTCGCCGAACGCCTCGCGCAGCGTCTGTGACCACTCGCCGGTGGTGGCGCCCGCCCGGGCGGCCGCGATCGTCGCGGGCATGATGTTCTCGTCGTGCTCGCGGGCAACGCGGGCCAGCTCCTCGAGCGCCGCGTCGACGGCCGCCTGGTCGCGTTGCTCGCGCCACTTCGCCACCGCCGCCCGCTGCTGGGCCTCGACCTCGGGATCGACCACGAGGATGCCGCCGTCGGCGTCGGCCGTCAGCGGCGAGGACTCCGTCGAGGTGAAGCGATTCATGCCGACGATGGTCAGCTCGCCGGATTCGATCCGCCGCCAGCGCTCACGGTGGGACTCGACCAGCGCCGACTTCATGTAGTCCACCGCCTCGACCGCGCCGCCGAGCTCGGCCACGTGGCGCATCTCCTCACGCGCGCCCTCGACGAGCTCCGCCACGAGCCCGTCCATCACCTTGGAGCCCTCGAAGATGTCGGGGTACTCGAGCAGATCGGTCTCGTAGGCGAGGATCTGCTGCAGGCGCAGGGACCACTGCTGATCCCACGGCCGCGGCAGGCCAAGCGCCTCGTTCCAGGCGGGAAGCTGGATCGCGCGGGCCCGTGCTCCCCGGCCGAGTGTCACCGCCAGCGCTTCCAAGGCGATCCGATAGACGTTGTTCTCGGGCTGCGCCTCGGTCAGCCCGAGGGAGTTGACCTGCACGCCATAGCGGAAACGGCGATGCTTCTCGTCGAGCACCCCGTAGCGGTCCCGGCCGAGCTCGTCCCAGAGCTGGGCCATCGCGCGCAGCTTCGCGTGCTCCTCGACGAACCGAACGCCAGCGTTGACGAAGAACGAGATCCGTCCGAACACGTTGCCCATCAGGTCCTCATCACGGGCCTCGCCCGCGGTGCCGAGACGGTCGCGGACGGCATCGAGCACCGCGACCGCGTTGCTCATCGCGTATGCGATCTCCTGAATAGGCGTCGCGCCCGCCTCCTGCAGGTGATACGAGCAGATGTTGATCGGGTTCCACTTGGGAACGTGCTGCACGGTGTAGGCGATCGTGTCGGCGATCAGCCGCATGCTCGGCCCGGGCGGGAACGCGTAGGTGCCGCGGCTGAGGTACTCCTTGAGGATGTCGTTCTGGGTCGTGCCCTGCAGTTGCTCCTGGGCCACCCCGTGCTCTTCGGCCGTGACGATGTAGAGCGCCAGCAGCCACGCGGCCGTCGCGTTGATCGTCATCGACGTGTTCATCTGATCGAGCGGGATCTCGTCCAGGAGCGTCCGCATGTCCCCGACGTGGGCGATCGAGACGCCGACCTTGCCGACCTCGCCCCGCGCCAGCTCGTCGTCAGGGTCGTATCCGGTCTGCGTGGGCAGGTCGAACGCCACTGACAGGCCGGTCTGGCCCTTCTGCAGGTTGCGCCGATACAGCTCGTTGGAGCGCTTGGCGTCGGAATGGCCGGCGTACGTGCGCATCATCCACGGCCGATCGCGCTCGGGCAGGCGTGGCAAAGGGGTTTCTGACATTGCGGCCATTGTATGGAAGGGGTCTTGCAGGACGGCGCGATCGGAGTGCCGAGCAAGGCACTTGGGTATGGTCAAGTGCATGCCTGATCAAAGCTCAGCTGCCACCGAGCATGCCCTCATGCAAGAGATCACCGCGCCGCTGGAGACGCTTCCCGACAACCCTGTGTCGGAGGCTGCCGACGTGCACTTTCCGGTCGCCCTACGGGGCTATGACCGGATCGCCGTCGACGCGTACGTCAGACAGACCAGCCAGCTGGTCGCCGAGTTGCAAGCCACGCGCTCACCCGAGGCGGCCGTGCGCCGCGCGCTCGAGCGTGTGGGCGAGCAGATCTCCGGGATCCTCCAGCGGGCGCACGACACCGCCGAGACGATCACCGCGCAATCGCGCAGCGAGGCGGAGGATCGCCTCGAGGAGGCCCGGCGCGAGGCGGCACGGATCACCGCGTCCGCCGAGGAGCGGCTCAAGGACCTCGATGCCGAGACCGACCGGATCTGGGCCGAGCGCCAGCAGATCGTCGAGGACACCCGCGAGCTCGCGCGCCAGCTCGTCGGCCTGACCGACTCGGCGGCCGATCGCTTCCCGGCGGCCGACGAGACGCCGGGCGTGCGAGCGGGAGGCCTCCTCGGCCTGTCGGCCGATGGTGAGAGCCCGGTTGCCGCCGAGCCGGCCGATGCACAGTTCGACGACGAGCCCGCCTTTGCGGAGGACGAGCCCGAGTACGCCGAGGATGTCGGCGAGGGCGAGCTCCCTGGCGAGGACCCAGACGACACCGAGCCGACCGCAATCATCGACTTCAAGGCCGAGTCGGCCGAGCCGGCCGACGACGACACCCGTCCGCTCTCCTGAGCAGCCGGTCGCGGCCGATGAGGGTGATCGATCTAATGCACCTCGGTCGCCCGCGCGTGATCGGGTGCTGGCAGGTGGACGACGTGCTCGTCGACCCGGGCCCGGAGTCGTGCCTGCCGACGTTGCTGGAGGCGCTCGGCGACGAGCAGCCGCGGGCGCTGCTGTTGACTCACATCCATCTCGACCACGCCGGCGCCAGCGGCGCGCTCGTGAAGGGCTGGCCCGACCTGGAGGTCTACGTCCACAAGCTCGGGGCACCGCACCTGATCGATCCCCGCCGGTTGATGGAGAGCGCGAGCCGCCTGTATGGAGACGACATGGATCGCCTGTGGGGCGACATGACGCCAGTGCCGGAACGGAACCTGAAGGTGCTCGATCAGGACGGCACGCTGTTGGACGGTCGCTTTGAATACATCTACACGCCGGGACACGCCTCGCACCACGTCAGTTACCTCCACGACGGGACCGCGTTCGTCGGAGACGTGGGCGGCGTGCGCATCAACGAGGCGTCGCTGACTGTCCCCCCGACGCCGCCGCCCGACATCGACGTGGAGGCATGGCACGAGTCGATCGAGCGGGTCTCGGAGTGGCGGCCCCAGCGCTTGGCGATGACCCATTTCGGTCCGAGCACGGACGTCGACGAACAGCTCGCGGAGGTCGGCAGGCGCCTAGATGACTGGGCCAGGCGAGTGGGAGAGTCCGAGCTGGACGAGTTCATCGTCTCGCTGCGCGAGGAAATCGCCGAGGGCGCCTCGGATCCCGGCCTGCTGGTGACTTATACGCAGGCGGCGCCGCCCGACCAGATGTACGCCGGCCTGCAGCGATATCTCAAGAAGAGGGCTGAATCGGCCCCGGATACGCGGGTATCCTGACCCCGAGATGTCGCAGACGGTTGAGCTGCCTCGCGTCGGGGGTCCGGGAAGCGGAGTGGGGGGGCTGTGGAGGGTTGTCGTCCTCAACGACAACCACAACACCTTCGACCACGTCGCCGAGACGCTCGCGCAAATCATCCCCGGCGTCAGCCTTGCCGAGGGCTACAGGTTCGCCGACCGGATCCACCACACCGGCTGCGCGATCGTGTGGAGCGGAGCGCGTGAGGACGCCGAGCTGTACTGGGAGCAGCTCAACCACGCCGGGCTGACGATGGCGCCGCTCGAAGAGGGGTAATCAGGCGGTCAGGCTGCCGGTCCCGGGCGGAGTCGGCAGCGCCTTGGCCGCTTGGCGCTCGGGGCTGATGCGCACGACGTTCCACACCACCCCGAGCTTCTCCAGCAGCGCGATCATCAGCCCCGTGGGGTCGGCAAGCCGCTCCCAGAACCGCAGGCCGTGGAAGGCGGAGGTGGGGAAGGCGTGGTGGTTGTGGTGCCAGGCCTCGCCCATCGACAGCGGCGCCAGCCAGAACACGTTGCGCGACTCGTCCTCGATGTCGAACCGCTTGCGCCCGATGAAGTGGCACACGGAGTTGATCGACCAGGTCACGTGGTGGAGCATGAACACCCTCACGAACCCGCCCCAGAGCAGCGCGGTCAGGGCGGTCCCGAGGCCGCCGCCGACGATCCATCCGAGTGCGAACGGGATCGCGAATCCGAGCACGACCCACAGCCAGAACAGCTTGTCGACCACGCGGACGACCCGGTCCTTGATCAGGTCGCCGGCAAAGCGCTCGCGCTCGGCGGTTCCAACGGTCTCGAACAGCCAGCCGATGTGCGCGTGCCACAGGCCCTTGACCGCGCCCCAGAACCCGGGTCCGCTCAGATGCGGTGAGTGCGGGTCGCCTTCCTGATCGGTGTAGGCGTGGTGCTTGCGGTGGTCGGCGACCCAGGTGATCACCGAGCCCTCGACCGCCATCGACCCGAGCACGGCGATGATGGCGCGAAACGCGCGCGAGGACTCAAGCGCGCGATGGGTGAACATCCGGTGGTAGCCGAGCGTCACTCCGAACGCCGTGAACACGTAGAAGCCGGCGAGCAGCGCGATCTCGAGCGGTCCGACTCCGTGGTTCCAGAGCAGCGCGATCGCGGCCAGCAGCCCCACCAGCGGGAGGGGCACGCCGATCAGGTTGACGATCTTGTGGGTGCGGGACATGGGAGGCAGGATACGTACATGAGGGCTCAGTTTTCTCGTACCCTTGCCATGACCGGCCCCACTAAATTTGTAGCTTTGAGATAAGAAATGGCCGATCAGCCGTGGCACGAGCTTCCGCCCGAGATCGCCGGCGTGTTTCGCCCCGTGTTGGCGGACGTCGCCGGCGAGATGATCGACGCGGTACGCACGATCCCGGCGTACGCGCGTCCGATCGACGGCGCATTCGGCGAGGGGATCCGCGCGGGTGTGCAGGAGGCGCTGCGGCACTTCCTCGCCGAGATCGAGGCGGGCAGGTCGGTTCCGCGGGCCGACGTGTATACGACGCTCGGTCGCGGCGAGATGCGAGCGGGCCGCAGCCTTGAGTCGCTGCTGACGGCCTACCGGATCGGCGCCCGTGTCGCGTGGCGGCGGTTTGCGGCGGTCGGCGTCGCCGCGGGGCTCGAGCCCGAGACTCTGTACCTGCTGGCCGAGTCGATCTTCGCCTACATCGACGTGCTCTCGACCGAGTCCGCCGAAGGGCATGCGCTCGAGCAGTCGGCGGTGGCCGGCGAGGCCGAGCTTCGGCGCCGGCGGCTGGCGCGCATGCTCGTGCGAGAGCCTCCGGCCGAGATGAGCGTCGTCAGAGCGGCCGCTAACGAAGCCCGATGGGCACTTCCGCGGAAAGTCGCCGTGATCGCGGTCAGTGGGCCGCAGCGCGAGTCTGTCGCGCCGCGTCTTGGAGTCGAGGCCATCTCGGACACGATCGGAGAGACCCTGGTCGCGGTGATCCCGGACCCCGATGGGCCGGGGCGACATGCGGCGGTGCAACGCGCGATCCTCGAGGCCGGCGCCACCGCGGGCCTCGGTACGACGGTCGCCTGGGGCAACGCGGCGGTGAGCCTCGCCCGCGCGACGGCCGCGCTGGCGCTCGCCGACGGGTCGCCCGGGCTGATCGTCGCCAGCGAGCAGGCGGGGCGGCTGCTGCTGCGAAGCGACCAGGGCCTCGCCGATGAGCTGGCCACCCAACGGCTTGCGCCGCTGGCCGAGCTGTCGCCGCGACAGCGCGCGCGGATGGTGGACACGCTTCGGGCCTGGCTCGCCGAGCAGGGACGGCTCAGCCCAGTGGCCGCGCGGCTGGGCGTTCATCCGCAGACCGTTCGCTACCGCCTTGCGCGGCTGCGTGAGCTGTTCGGCGAGGCGCTCGACGACCCCGACCAGCGCTTCTGGCTCGAGCTCGCGCTGCGCGCCGGGGACGGCTAGGCCGTCGCCTGGGGCTCGGGCTCCGGCTCGGGCTGGCGCTCGGGGAGCCCGACCTCGGGGCCAAGCGCCCCGGCTACGAGCTCGTCGTGCCAGATGTAGCTGACCGGGATCTGGAAGCGCCCGGAGTTGCGGCGGCGGAACTCGTTCATCTCCGCGCCTTCCCAGTAGCGGTACCAGTCGGACTTGGACTCAAACCAGGCCATCTGCAGGATCTTGTAGCGATCGTCGCGCGACACCTGGACCGAGTACTGGGTCGCGCCGTAGCGCAGCGCCAGCGGGGCCGCCGCCGCGACTTCGGCCGCGAACGAGTCCTTGCGAAACAGGGTCGCGTACCAGGAGATGTGGACAACGCCGGCCATGGCTATGCCCCCACCTCGGCGCGGATCGCGCCGGGCCCGTCAGCGGTCTTCCCTTGGCCCTCCTCGGTGGCGCCGACGAGGATCGCGATCTTGCCCAGGTGCTTGTTGTCGCGCAGCAGCTGGTGGGCCTCGGCGACCTTCTCGAAGCCCATCGTCTGCCACAGCACGGGCCGGATCTTGGACTCCTCGATCAGCTCGTTTGCCTTGGTCGCCTGCCAGGCGTTGGCGAAGTGCGAACCGAGGATCTCCTTCTGGCGCATCCACAGATAACGGACGTCGAAGTCGAGCTGATAGCCCGACGTGGCGCCGCAGATCACGACCTTGCCAAACGGCTTGACGACCAGCACAGACGTGGGGAACGTGGCCTTGCCGACGTGCTCGAAGACGATGTCTGGCGGGCCGCCCAGGATCTCTTCGACGGCCTTGCTGAAGCGGCGGGACTCCTTGAAGCGGGCCTTCTCCTCCTCAGCTGACTCGCCGCCCTGACGCATCATCCCGCTGTACTCGGAGCGGTCGATGTGGCCGACCGCGCCGAGCTGCTCGACCAGCTTGCCCTTCTCGGGGCTGGACACGACACCGACGGCGTCGGCGCCGGTCAGCGCGCAAAGCTGCGTGCCGAACACGCCCAGGCCGCCGGCGGCGCCCCAGATCAGGACGCGGTGGCCGGCCTGCAGGTTGCAGCGGTCGATCAGCATCCGGTAGGCCGTGAAGTAGGTCAGGCCGTACGCCGCTGCCTCTTCCCAGGCCAGGTGCTTGGGCTTGGGCAGCAGCTGCTGAGCCTGGACCTTGCAGAACTGGGCGAACGAGCCCCAGCTCGTCTCATATCCCCAGATCTGCTGGCTCGGAGCCGCCAGCGGGTCCAGGCCGTGGACCTCGGGATCCTCGTAGGACGCCTGGTTGCAGTGGATTACGACCTCGTCGCCGGGCTTCCATCGGGTCACGCCCTCGCCGACCTTCCACACGACTCCCGAGGCGTCGGAACCGCCGATGTGGTGGTCCTCGTTGGGGTGATAGCGGAACACCGACACGGGCTCGCCGAGCGCCGCCCACACGTTGTTGAAGTTCACGCCGGCCGCCATCACGCGGACGATCACCTCGAACGCGCCGGGATCGGGGACCTCCATCTCCTCGATCTGGAAGGCGTCTACCGGCTCGCCCTCGCGCTCCTGACGGATGACCCACGCGGCCATCGTCGCCGGAAGCTCTCCCGGCTCGGTCTCGACATGTGCGACTTGCCTCAAATCGACGGCCACGATCAACCTTTCAGTCTGCAACTGCTTGCCGCCGGATCGTACCCGTGCACGGCCCGGCGCGACGCGCCAGCCGTGGTGAAGCTACACCGCAGTCAGTTCGGCAGCGGCCTCTTCGCCGGCGGCCCGCTGCTCGCCTTCGGCGGGCTCGGGGCTGCGCTTGGCGCGAATTGGCTCGATCAGCAACCAGGCGGCGACGGCTCCGCAGAGCGTGACCGCGGCGCTGATCGCCAGGCCGGTCCCGAGCGCCGACACAAACGCCTCGTGCACCGCGCTGACAACCCGTGCGGGAGCGCCACTGCCCTGGACGCCGCCACCACCGAGTGAGTTTGCGAGGGTCGCCCTGGTGGCGGCCGGAAGCTGTGGCAGGTGGCTGTCGATGCTCGAACGCCCCAGGGTGGCGATCAGCGCGCCCATCACCGCGACTCCGAACGTCCCGCCGACCATCCGGCTCATCGACAGCACGCCCGACGCGGCGCCCGCCTTGGTGCGATCGACGGAGTTCATCGCGGCGGTGCTCATCGGCGACATCACCAGCCCGATCCCGATGCCCATCAGCACGAACCCGGGCAGCAGCCGCAGGTAGGTGGTGTGGACCGTTATCCCGGACTGCACGAAGACCGCCGCCGAGACGATCAGGAGGCCGGCGGCCATCAGCGGGCGAGGGCCGACCCGGTCGGTCAGCCGTCCGGCGAGCGGTCCCATCACGACCAGCAGGAGCGTCGAGGGTAGGAACCGAATCCCGGCCTGAAGCGGGGAGTAGCCGAGGATGTTCTGCATGTAAAGGGCGAGGAAGAAGAACTGGGCGAGCATCGCGAAGCTGACAAGAAACCCGACCATATTCGCGCCGAGGAACGTCCGCGAACGGAAGAACGTGAAGTTGACCATTGGGGCCTTCACGTGCAGCTCGATCCATACGAAGGCGGTGAGTCCCAGCGCCGCGACGGTCAGCAGCGAGATCACCCGCGTGGAGCCCCAGTGCCAGTTGTTGCCCTCGACGAGCGCCAGCACGAGCGCGGTCAGGCCGACGGTGAGCGCGGCGATGCCGGGGAAGTCGACGGTCTTGTCGACTGTCTCATCGCGAGACTCGCGCGCGGCGAACAGCGTCACGGCAACCGCAACCACGGCAATCGGCGGGTTGATGAAGAAGATCGCGCGCCAGCTCACGTACTGAGTCAGGAAGCCCCCGAGCACCGGTCCGATCGCGAGCGCCAAGGCGCTGACGCCGGCCCAGGTGCCGATCGCTGTTCCGCGCTGCTCTGCCGGGAACGCCTGAGTGATGATCGAGAGGGTGGCGGGCATCATGAACGCGGCGCCGATGCCCTGGACGGCACGGAACATGACCAGCGTGGTGTCGGTCGGAGCAAAGCCAATCGCCAGGCTCGAGGTGCCGAACACCGCCACACCGAATAGGAACATCCGCCGCCGGCCGAAGATGTCGCCGAGCCGTCCGCCCGTGACCATCAGCACGGCGAACGTCAGCGTGTAGGCGTTGACCGTCCATTCGAGCGCCGACAGCGAGGCGTGCAGGTCGCGCTGGATCGAGGGCAGCGCGACGTTCACGACCGTGTTGTCGAGCATGATCATGAACAGCGCGAAGCACATCGCGCCGAGCGTCCACCAGCGGCTGTTCTCCTCGGTCACGAGCCGGTGGCGATGGGCAAGGATCCGGGCGGTCATCGAATTGCGTCCTCCGGGCGGCAGTCCGCCAGCTCGGGGCGCTGCTCGAGCAGCGTCGCAAGCGCCTGCGCCAGCTGCTCGTGCTCGGTGTGGGTCAGCGTCTGCGCGAAGCTCTCAAAACCGCTTAGCCGCGCCGCGTTCAGCCTCCGGATCACGGCGCCGCCGGCGTCGGTGAGGCGCACGCGCTTCATGCGCCGGTCTTCGGCGTCCTCGTTGCGCAGCACGAACCCGCGCCGTACGAGGTCGTCGACCATGCGGCTGGCGGCAGGGAGGGAGACGTGGACGGTCTCGGCTGCCTCTTTGAGGGTGAGCTCGCTCGAAGCGTCGCCGAGGTGGTGCAGGAGCTTGATCTGGCTCAGCGACAGCTCCAGCGTGCCGACGGCCTCGAACAGGTCCGAGTTGCAGTTCTTGTGGAGGTACACGACGAGCGCGTACAGATCCGCGGCCAGCTCGCGGGTCGCGTCTGCGGCGTCGGTCGACGCCCGCCCCTCCTCAGCAGTTACTTGCATGCATGCAAGTATTGCATACTCGGAAGAGTTGCGCCGCGCGGATGTATTCTAGGGCTGAAGCAGCTGGTCGCTTCCGCTCGGCCGCGGGCGGCCGATAACCAGCGTTGCCGAATGGATCGGGCTGGCCGCCGCGCGCGCCGCCTCGGTGGTGCCGGTCGCGGTGGTCGCGACGGTGTAGACGCCGCGCCCGAGGTTGACGGTCACTTGGGCGGTTCCCTGCGGGTTGATCGGCCCGGTGTTGGCGATCGATCCGGTGGCGCCCTTGTGCTGGACTGCCAGCGACTCTGCGCGCGCCGCCTGATTGGTGACGATGAACACCACCGGCCCGGCGCCGACGGCCTGGGGCGACACCGACACGCGGGCGTTGTTGATGTAGACGGTGAGGTTGACCGGCACCGCAGGCCGCGGATCGTTGGCGAACGTCTTGCTGCTGCCGCAGCCGGCCAGCGCGATGGCGCTAACGCCAAGGATCCCGATCGTCGTCGTGCGCATCCCGGACCAGTCCTTCTTTCACCAACCCTCACCACGAATGCCGCTGGGGCAGTGACCTGGAACCCTAACCCAGCGGTGGGTGTGGAGGTTATGTGACGACACCCGACGGTGTCGCATCAGGGTCTTCCCCGCGCCCCGGAGCTAACCAGCGGTCCGGTTCAGCGACTGCCTGCGGCGCTCCAGCCGGCGCAGTTCGCTCTGGAGCTCTGCCCACGACTCGCGCTCGGCGTCCTCGTAAGCCTCTCCGCGGATTCCCTGCAAACGCTGGCTGTACGCGCTCCAGGCGCGACGGGTCCCGACATCAAACTCGCGCTGCACGTCGGCGTTATGGGTTACAGAGGCCACCTCTTGGCTCCTTCGTAGCTCTACGTGGGCCGATGCTACCCAGCAAGCCCGTCGTGCAGACATGACTTATGCACAGGTTTTCGGCACGTTGCAAGAGCCCGTGCATGCCGTCCGGCCGCGGGCGTATTACGCGTGCCTTGAAGCTGCAGGACCAACCCATCGCGACGGCCGAGTTCCTCGTGATCGACACCGAGACCAATGGGCTCGGCGGCGATGCCAGCGAGATGACCGAGGTGGGTGCGGTGCTGGTCGGCGGCGGCGAGCTCCACGACCGCTGGGACTCGCTGGTGCGCACGATCGCGCCATTGCGTCGGGGAATCCAGCGCTTCACTGGGATCTCGCAGGCGATGGTCGACGGCGCGCCGTACCCGGAGGCGGTGCTGCCGCAGCTCGAGCGCCGGTTGCGAGGCCGAGTGATGGTCGCTCACAACGCCCCGTTCGACGCCCGGGTCCTGCGCCAGGCGTTTGACCGCGCGAGCCTCGAGTGGCCGGACCCGCCGGTGCTGTGCACCGCGGCGCTGGCCCGGATGCTGCTGCCGTTGCAGCGCGAGCGCCGCCTCGGAGCGCTCGCCGACGCGCTGGGCATCGACGTCGGCGTCGCCCACCGCGCGCTACCCGACGCCGAGACCTGCGCGCGCGTGCTGTGCGCCCTGTTTCCCCGGCTGTGCGCGAACGCGTCGACGATCGGCGATGCGGTCGCCATGCTCAAGGCCCGCCGAAAGCACCGTCCGCGGCCGCCCAGGACGCGGGTGGCGCGCGCGCCCGCGCCGGCGGCGCTTCCGTCGCTCGACTTCGGGCAGCTGCCTCGCGATCCCGGGGTGTACCTGTTCCGCGACGGCGCCGGGCAGACGCTCTACGTGGGCAAGTCGGTCTCGATCCGCAGCCGCGCCCGGGCCCACTTCGCGCCGTCGAGCCCGTCGGGCGAGTGGACCGCGCACGCCGAGATCGTGGACTACCGCTGCACCAACTCGGAGCTGGGGGCGCTGGTGCTCGAGAACCGCCTGATCAAGCAGCTGCGCCCGCCGGGCAACAGCCGGCTCGTGCGCCGCGACGACCGGCTCTGCTACATCCGCTGCCGGCTGGACATCGCGTTTCCGATCCTCGAGGTGGCACCCGAGCCCGCCGCCGGGCACGCGGTCACGATCGGGCCGTTGCACGGGCGGCGCCTGGCGCTCGAGCTCGTCGAGCAGCTCGACTCGCTGTTCGGCCTGCGCCACTGCGGCCGGCGGCTGCCGCGGCGCCAGCACCCGTCGGCCTACGGGCAGATGGGTCGCTGCCTGTCGCCGTGCCTGGGCGACCTAGACCCGAACCTGTACCGGCGCCGGCTCGACGAGGCCCTGCGGCTGTTCGTCGACGGCGGCGACGGGCGCGACCGCCTCACAGCTCACGTGGAGCGTCAGATGCGTGGGGCAGCGTCGCAGCAGCTTTTCGAGCGCGCGGCCTGGCTGCGGCGACGGGCGCGGCGGCTGCGGGTGATCCTCGACCGCCTCGGCGGGGTGCTCGAGGCCACGCACGCGCGGCCGCGGCTGGTGCTCGCTCCGCACCCGGTGGGATCGAGCCTCGATGCGTTCTGGGTGGTCGGCGGGCGGCTGGTCGACTGGGGGCCGGTGCCGGATGGCGGCGAGCTGGAGCGGCGGACGGCGGCGGCGCTGGCGCGCGGGGGGCCCGGGCCCGGGGTCGGGGCGCACCTGCCGCCCGACGAGGTCGACGAGATGCGGATCGTCGCGGCGTACCTGGCGTCGCATCCGGACACGCCGCAGCTGGTGCTCGAGCCGGCGCCGGGAGGCGAGGCGCTCGCGGGGTTTGTGCGGGACGCGATCGCCCAGCCCGACCGGGTTCCTGATCCAGTGCGTCGTATAGACGTACTCGATAAGGAAGTCGAACGAGCGGCTAGCTGAACGGCAGCTCGACGACCTCGCCCTGGGCGCCCTCGCCGACCGCGACCACCGAGCCGATCGGCGCCTCGCGGCGCACCAGCGCCAAAGCGATCGGCCCGAACCGCGGCGACACGGCGACGCTACCCAGCCGCCCGACGGTCCGTCCCTCGAACGTCAGCTCGTCTCCCGTGTGCGCGGCGGCGTCGGTCAGTCGCAGCCCGCGCAGCTGGCGGTTGGGCTTGCCGCGGTAGTGCAGGCGGGCGACGGTCTCCTGGCCGACATAGCAGCCCTTGGTGAACGACACCGCACGATCGTTCAGTCCCGCCTCCTGTGGGATCACCGTGTCGTCGAGGTCCAAGCCGTAGCGAGGGCGCCCCCGCTCGACGCGGAGGCACTCGGCCACGGCGTCCGGCACGGCCACGACCCCCGCGTCGGCCAAGGCAGCGCGCAGCCCGTCCACATCGGCGGCGTCGCAGAGCAGGTCGACGCCGAGGTCTGTGCGGATCGCCCGCGCTTCGATCCCGCCGACCGTCACGGGGCCATGCGAGTGCTCGGGCTCCCCGACCACCGCGATCGCGTCCACCTCGGGACCGAGCAGCGACAGCAGCCCGCGCTCGAGCGTGCGCTTGTGCAGCTCGACCTCGAAGCCAAGGCTGAACCGGCGGATCATGTTGAACAGGTCCTGGAGCGCGACCCGCTCGGTGTCGAGCAGGATCTCGTCGCCGGCATCGAGGATCCGCACGTCACCAAGCATCTTGCCCTTGGGGGTGAGGAACGCCGCGTAGCAGCCCTCGCCGGCGGACAACGCCTCGACGTCGTTGGTCACCTGGCCCTGGAGGAAGCTCTTGGCGTCACCGCCGGTCAGCGCGAGCTTGCCGCGCTCGGAGCGGTCCAGCAATCCGCACGCCTCGGTGGCGGTGCGGTAATCCGACGACGCGGGCGCGATCGAGCTCATGGTCAAAACATAGCGATCCCGGTTCATCGCTCAGCTAACCAAACATCAAATTTTGGTATGCCATAATCTCATTCATGGCGCACCAGCATCATCACCCGGCCGGCATCTCCTCGGCGATCGAGGACTACGCGAAGGCGATCTACGCCCTCGAGCTGCGCGCCGGCGAGGCGGTCACGACCAACGCGCTGGCCGAGCGGCTTGGCGTGACGCCCGGATCGGCCTCGGGGATGGTCAAGCGCCTGGCCGAGCTCGGGCTCGTCGAGCACGAGCCCTACCGGGGCGTCCAGCTCACCGAGGACGGCCGCCGCGTGGCGCTCGAGGTGATTCGCCATCACCGCCTGCTCGAGCTGTACCTGGTCCAGAGCCTTGGCGTGCCGTGGGATCGCGTGCACGAGGAGGCCGAGGTGCTCGAGCACGTGCTCTCGGAGGAACTCGAGGAGCTAATCGCCGCGAAGCTTGGCAATCCCACGCACGACCCGCATGGGGACCCGATTCCCACGCGCGAGCTGACGATCGAGGAGGAGCCGACCCAGAGCCTTCAGTCGCTCGAGGCCGGAGCTACCGGCCGGTTCGCGCGCGTGTCGGATTCGGACCCGGAGATGCTGCGGTTCCTCGCCGACCGCGGGATCAGCCCGGACGACAGCTTTGAGGTGATCGACAAGCAGCCATTCGGTGGGCCGTTGTTCATCCGCTTCGGCGACAACGTGCACGTGCTGGGCGGTGACCTCGCCAAGGCGATGCGCGTCGAGGTGGATCAGTGACGCCGCCGACGGCTGCGTCGCAGGCGCTGCGGAGCGTCGACGAGGACGAAGACGTGGAGCAGATAGCGGTTCCGACGCCCGCGCCAAGCGCGCTCGAACACATGATGTCGCGCGGCCGGGTCCGGGGGACGCTTGCGATGCTCGGGCCCGCGTTCGTAGCTTCGGTCGCCTACGTCGACCCGGGCAACTTCGCCACCAACATCCAGGCCGGCGCGGAGTTCGGTTACGCGCTGCTGTGGGTCGTGGTGGTCGCCAACCTGATGGCGATGCTGATCCAGTACCTGTCGGCGAAGCTCGGGATCGCGACCGAGCGCAACCTCGCCGAGATGTGCCGCGAGCGCTTCCCGCGGTGGGTCACCGTCGGCCTGTGGATACAGGCCGAGCTGATCGCGATGGCGACCGACATTGCGGAGTTCATCGGTGCCGCGATTGGCCTCAATCTGCTGTTTGGCGTGCCGCTGCTGATCTCGGGCCTGATCACGGGTGCGACGACGTTCCTGCTGCTCGAGCTGCATCGGCGGGGCTACCGGCGCTTCGAGCTCGCAATCGCCGGGTTGCTGGCGATCGTGCTCGCGGGCTTCCTGTACGAGACGCTGAAGATCGGCCCCTCGGCCCACGGGGCGATCCACGGGCTGCTTCCCAGCCTGAGCAACTCGAGCGCGCTGTACCTCGCCGTCGGGATCGTCGGCGCGACCGTGATGCCCCACGCGATCTACTTGCACTCCGCTCTCACTCAGCGGCGTGTGCCGGTCCGAAACGAGGCGGAGCGCCGCCGGGTCCTGCGGTTCGAGCGCCTCGACGTGATCATCGCACTGGGACTGGCGGGCGCGATCAACTTCGCGATGCTGGCGGTGGCGGCGCGTCTGTTTCACCCCTCGCTCTCCGGGCTCGACACGATCGAGGCCGCCCACCACGAGCTCGGGCGGCTCGTCGGGGGCGGCGCCGCGCTGGCTTTCGCCGTCGCGCTGCTGGCCTCGGGCGTGTCGTCGTCGAGCGTCGGTACCGCGGCGGGCCAGGTCGTCATGGCCGGCTTCATCAACCGCAGGATCCCCCTGCTGCTGCGCCGCGCGGTGACGATGCTGCCGGCACTGATCGTGCTGGCGGTGGGCCTCAACCCGACCGATGCGCTCGTCCTCAGCCAGGTCGTCCTGTCGTTCGGGATACCCTTCGCGCTCGTGCCGCTCCTGATGTTCACAAGCAGCCGCGAGGTGATGAGGGCCCAGGTCAACAACCGCCTGACGAACGTGCTCGCGTTCGCCGCGGTCACAGTGATCACCGCGATGAACGTCGTCCTGCTCGCCCAGAAAGTGATCGGCTAGTGGGCCTCGCCGACACGTTCACCCAGATCGTCGACTCGCTGCCTGACGACTGGACCGATCTCGAGCTCGACCTTCGAATTTTCGACGAGCGCCGCTACATCGACGCGGCCGTCCTGATGGTCACATGCAACGCCCAGCCCTACTCGCGCAGCGACTGGCACTGGCGTCTGATCGTCGCGCACCGGTTCGGCCACGCGTCATCGGTCCCTGCCGTGCACACCGCCTTGAAGCTGCTCGACGACGCCGGGATCGAGGGCGAGCTCGCGGTGCGCGAGCAGCGCACTGGCCGCGTCGAGAACGTGCAGATGTGGGGGCGGACCGAGTCGGTGCGCCAGGAGTTCAGGCGGCTCCGGGCCCAATAGCGCGATGGCGCGGGTCGTCGCGTTCATCCCGGACTTGCTGTTCGGATCCTCGGTGGTGAGCGCGCTCGGCGCGGCCGGCCACGAGCCGGTTCTGGCCGCCAACGCGGACGCCCTGCGCGATGCGCTCACCGACGCCGACGCGCTGGTCGTCGACCTGACCTTCGACGTGCCAGAGCGGATCGAGCTTGTGCGTTCGGTGCGCCCCGCGGGGCTGAAGACGCTCGCGTTCTACTCGCACGTCGAGGCCGACGTGCCAGACCAGGGACGCGCGGCGGGCTTTGACCTCGTGATCCCGCGCTCGCGGATGGCGCGCGAAGGGGTGACCGTCCTGGACCGGCTGCTGGCTCCCGACAAAGGAGACACGCGCACCGCTCCGTAGAATCAGCCGGGCGTATGCGCCGCCGCGTCACGTTTAGCCGGAACCTCACGCTGTCGCTGTCGCGCACGTGCCGCTGCTATTGCAAGTACTGCGCGTTCAAGACCCACCAGGCGCACCTGCACGACCCCGACGAGGTGCTCGAGATCCTCGACCAGGCGGTCGAGCGCCATCGGGTCAAGGAGCTGCTCGTGCTGACCGGCGAGAAGCCTGAGGTCAACGCCGGTGTCAAGGCGCGGCTGGCCGAGTACGGCCACGGGGACTTCACCTCCTACGTGATCTGGGCCTGCGAGCGCGCGCTCGAGCGGGGCATCCTGCCCCATACCAACCTCGGCGTGCTGAGCCGCGAGGACCTCGCCCGCCTGCGGGAGGTCACCGCTTCGCAGGGGCTGATGCTCGAGTCGGTCTCCGAGCGGCTGATGGAGACGGTCCATGCGGGATCGCCGACCAAGCATCCGTCGCGCCGGCTCGAGACGATCGCCGCTGCGGGCGAGCTCAAGATCCCCTTTACCAGCGGAATCCTCGTCGGCATCGGCGAGACCGAGGAGGAGCGGATCGCATCGCTCGAGGCGCTGGCCGAGCAGCACGCCCGCCACGGCCACATCCAGGAGGTGATCCTCCAGAACTTCGTGCCCCACCAGAGCTACTACGGACGCGAGCCGGCGGACATCGCCGACGCCGCCGCGGATGAGTACTGGCGGACCGGTGTCGCCAACGGCCCGCAGCTGGATGCGCCGAAGTGGGCCTGCGAGGTCACGATCGAAGACATGAAGCGGCTGATCGCGGAGACCCGGCGGCTGCTGCCGGGCGTGGGGATCCAGGTGCCGCCGAACCTGTCGGACTGGTGGGTCGAGCTGGCGCGCGCGGGAGCGACCGACCTCGGCGGCCTGAGCGCCAACGGCGACCACATCTCGCCCGAGCACCCGTTCCCGTCGCCGTCGCTGGTCCGCAAGCGCCTGCACGACCAGGGGCTCGCGCTGAGCGAGCGGCTGTGCGTCTACCCCGAGTACATCGACCCGGAGTGGGTGGCCCAGCCGGTGCTGGATGTGATCAAGACCCGCTACTGGTCGTTCATCCCGCGCCGGGGCTCGGGTCGAAGGACGGAGCTGTC
This sequence comes from Solirubrobacteraceae bacterium, assembly GCA_035693425.1. Lineage (GTDB taxonomy): Bacteria > Actinomycetota > Thermoleophilia > Solirubrobacterales > Solirubrobacteraceae > Palsa-465. The sequence goes on along the minus strand of DASSGR010000125.1, from coordinate 31,185 downwards.
GCTGGCTGACGACCTTGCGCCCCGAGCCGTGGCACGCGCACGGGAGGGACACGCGCTCACGCCCGACGAGCTGACCGCGCTGTTTGCCGAGCAGCGGCCGGCGGTGATCGAGGAGATGCGCGCCGCCGCCGACGAGCTGCGGTCGGAGCTGGCGGGCGACACCGTCACGTTCGTCGTCAACCGCAACATCAACGTCTCAAACATCTGCATCGTCGGCTGCGCGTTCTGTGGGTTTGGGCAGTCGCGGCGCTCACCCGACGCGTACGTGCACTCCGAGGAGGAGTTCGCGCGCCGCGTGCAGGAGGCGATCGACGCCGGCGCGACGGAGATCTGCATGCAGTCGGGGATCCATCCCGACTGGGGGCTTGACGAGTACGAGAAGTGGTTGCGGTTCGCCAAGCAGCTCGCGCCGCAGCTGCACCTTCACGCGTACTCGCCGATGGAGGTCGCGCACATGTGCGACGTCAGCGGCCTGTCGCCGCGGCGGGTGTTCGACCGCCTGCGCGAGGCGGGACTCGGCTCGACGCCCGGGACCGCGGCCGAGGTGCTACACGACGGCGTGCGCGAGCGGATTTCGCCCAACAAGCTGCCGGTTGCGCGCTGGGTCGAGATCATCGAGGCCTGCCATGCCGAGGGAATTCGATCGACGGTGACCGTGATGTTCGGACACATCGAGGAGCCCTGGGAGCTGGCCGAGCACATGCGCGTGGTCCGCGAGCTGCAGGAGCGCACCGGCGGCTTCACGGAGTTTGTGCCGCTGTCGTTCATCCCGTTCCACACGCTCCTGGGACGGACCCAGGGTGTCGAGGAGATCTCCAAGGAGGAGAACCTCAAGCACACCGCCGCGTTCCGCCTCGGGCTCGGGCGGACCGTGCCCAACGTCCAGGCGAGCTGGGTCAAGATGGGGCTGGACGTCGCCACCGAGGCGCTTCACTGGGGGGTCAACGACCTCGGCGGCACGCTGATGGAGGAATCGATCTCGCGGATGGCCGGCAGCTACCACGGCGTCAGGCTCGAGCCGGAGGATCTCATCGCCGCGGCGCACCGTGCGGGGCGCCCGGCGGCCGAGCGCACCACGCTGTACGACATCCGCCGCCGATACGAGTTGCCGGTGGCGGCATGAACGCCACGGAGCGGCCGCCGGCGCTGTTCGCCGGCGTCGAGCCGCTCGAGGTGTTCGTCGAGCTACTCGCCGACATCGACACCGACACCTCCTCGACGGAGTTCTACGACCGGATCTGCGAGGCGATCTGCCGGCTGACGACGATGCGCCGGGCGGCGATCTTCATGGCCGACGCGGGCCGCCGCCGTGTCCGCGCCGTCGGCGCGCACGGGACCTCGTTCTCGCAGCTGGCCGGGCTGCGCCCGACGCTGATCAACACCCCGATTGCCCAGCGCGCGCTGCTGGAGGACAGCGTCGTCGTCGTCTCCGACCAGATCGAGGAGGCGGTCCCGCCGGAGTACGCGCAGATGCTGGGGATCACCACGCTGGTCTGCACGCCGCTGAGCGCGGCTGGTCGCGCGTACGGGGTGATCTGTGCTGATCGCGGCGGCGGGCGCTTCGAGCTGTCAGACGGCGAGCGCCACCTGCTGTGGACGCTCGGCAAGACCGCCGCGTTGGTCGCCACCGCGCGCAACGCGACCCGTCAGCAGGAGCGCGCCCGACGGCTCGGGGAGCGGCTGGACCTCGCGCGCGAGATCCACGAGCGCGTGATGCAGCGCTTGTTCGGCGTGTCGCTGGCGCTGGGAGCCGCTCAGACGCTGGACCCGCCCGAGCGCGAGCGCTGCCGCGTCGAGCTGCAAGAGGCGGTGGGAGACCTGCGCCGGGCGCTGGAACGCCCCTTGGCGCCGCTGCCTCCGGAGACCGGGACAACGCTCGCCGCCGAGCTCGAGAGGCTCACGGGGACTCCCGGCGCCCCGGTGTACGTGTACTGGCAGTCGGGCGTGGCGCTGCCGGTCGACCTCGAGCCGCTCGCGCAGTCGGTCCTGGCCGAGGCCATGCGAAACGTGGCAAAGCACGCCAACGCCTCACGCGTCGACGTCGCCGTGACCCGCGACAGCGACACGTTCGCCCTGGAGATCCGCAACGACGGCGCTCGCAGCGACGCCCGCGACGCGGGCATGGGCCTGCGCTTGGCCGCGTTCGAGGCCCTGCAGCAGGGTGGCGTGGTGGAGTTCGGCCCAACCGGCGAGGGTGGTTGGCGCGTGCGGCTTGTGGTCGGCGTCGAGCAGGAGGTCGCGTGATGCCGGCCGCGGCGCGCCGCGATGAGCGCCTGCGGGTGCTCGTCGTCGACGACCACGACGTCGTCCACTGGGGCTTTCGCGTGCTGCTGGGCGAGCAGCCCTGGGTCGAGCGCTGCCTGGCGGCGCGTACCGGCGCCGAGGCGATCGCGCTCACCCAGACGTTCAGGCCGCATGTGGCGCTGGTCGACCTGTTCCTCGCCGGGGAGTCCGGCGCGGACCTGTGCGAGTCGATCCGCGCGGCTTCGCCGTCGACCCGGGTGCTGCTGATCTCCGGCGCCGGGCGAATGTCCCCCGCAGCCGCCCGCGCAGCGGGCGCATCGGGTTTCGTCTCAAAGGATTGGGAGGCACACGAGGTCGCCTCGGCGGTGCGCATGGTCGGAATGGGGATGACGATGTTCCCGCCGAAGTCCAACCAGCCGGCGGGACTGCTGACAGACCGCGAGCGCGAGGTGCTCGACTTGATCGCGGCGGGCTCGACCAACCGCGAGATCGCCGAGCATCTGTATCTGTCTCCGCACACGGTCAAGGAGCACACGAGCGCGCTGTATCGCAAGCTCCAGGCGCGCAACCGCGCCGAGGCGGTACAGCGGGCTCAGCGGATCGGGCTGCTCGCCTGAGGGCCAACCGTCGTGGGGCGTCCAGATCCGCTACAGCAGACCTGAAATCTGCCGATTAAGGACTCCATGCGGCGCCTTACGCCCAACCAATCCGTGACGATCGAACTCGACGCCGAATTCGAGGGCGAGGTCGAAACGCTGCTCTGTCGCGTCGGCTCCGTCCACGGCCCGGTGGCGACGCTCGCCCCTGCCAGCGAGATCGCCGAACGCATGCGAGAGCGCCTCACCCCCGGTTCGCTCGGGTTCATGGTGTTCCGCCATAACAGCAATCCGGTGGGCCTGCGCGGCGTCGTTCGCGCCGCTCCCACCGACGAGGAGATCGTCGAGTTCGTCGTGATCGACGGAATCCAGGTCACCGAGCGCCGCACAGCCGAGCGGGTCGCGATGATCACCCCTGTGCGTGCGATCTCAGAAGGGGGCGACGAGGTCGTGCACACCGTTACCGCCAACCTCAGCCTCGGAGGGGCGCTGCTGACCCGGCGCCCGGGGCTCGGCGAAGGCCCGACGTGGCGGCTGGGGGTCTCGATCCCCGGCGATCCGAGCCCGATCCGCTGCGAGGCGACGATGGCGCGGATGACGCCGACGCACATCGGCGTGCGCTTCGACGGGATGTCGGAGCCCGACAGCATTCGCCTGGCCGGCGCGCTCGCCGACCACCAGCGCCGCCGAGCCGCGAGCCAGGCTGGCGGCGCCGGGCCCGTCCTGTAGCGCACACTCTCGTGCTTCGTTTGCATCCGGGGCGGACCATCCGCGACCATCGGTTGCGATGAATGCACGCGCTGAAGCTTTCGAGCGGATCGGTGGTCGCTTCGAGGCGCGGGTGCTCGAACCGTCGCCGCCGGCGGTCGACAGCGCCCCTTGGTACGCCGACGATCCGGTGGCCAGGGGCGACGCGCCCGCGGGCCGCCAGGTCGTCTCGCCCGTCGGCACCGGCGACCTGCGCTGGGAAGCGCTGGCTCGCGATGACGCCGAGTTGGCGGAGTGGTGTGCCGACCGCTGGCTGGGCGCATACCGGCGGTTGCCCGATGTGCCCGGAAAGCTCGTGCCAACGCGATTGGCGCTACATACGCTGGCGGAGCGCGTGATCTCGCCCGCGCGCCGCAAGGCGAACACGAAGATCGCCCTGCGCTACACCCACGGGGGCTTCGGAACGCCGTTCTACGGCGGCGACGTCCAGGTGCGCGTGGTCGGGACCGAGCTGATCGTGCAGGAGGCCGGAACGGAGCGGCGGGCGCCGATCACCACGCTCAATGCCGCGGCCGACCATATCGGGCGCGACGCGCTGCCGGACGACGTGAAGCTCGGCGGCGAGCCGCTCGAGGTCGATCCGGCCGCCGCCGCCTTCCTCGGGGAGTGGTACGGGTTTGCCGCCTCCGTGCTCGAGGAGTTGCGCGCCGGCGCCCGCGAGGAGCTCGAGCCGTCACGGGTTCAGCTGTGGCCCGAGCACTTCGACCTCGCGCTCGAGCTCGGCGCATCCGACGCGGGCGAGCGGGCCGCTTATGGGCTCTCGCCGGGCGACGAGCTGCACCCTGAGCCGTACCTCTATGTGGCGCCGTGGGTCGCGCCGGAGCCCGGCGAGCTGTGGCAGGCCTCCGCGTTCAAGGGCGCGGAGCTCTCATACGCCGAGCTGCTGCGGGACCCAGACCAGCGCGGTTGCGCGCTCGAGTTCTTTTCGGCGCGGCTCGCGGCGCTCACCGCCTGAAATCCCCGCAAACCGGGTAGTTGCGCCCCGGATCGACGAAATCCCATACCTCGCGCGGGAATTCGGTTCTGCATCACCCGTTGATCTGAACAGTGACTTAAGTCTCAAAAGGTTTACATGTCGGTCTCGTAGAATGTCGACCGACGGAGCGAGGGACCGCCCTCAGCTCCGGAGCAAAGGAGCCAGTGCCGTGAGTTTCAGGGATGTCGCGCGCATTGCCAGTGGCCAGCTGCGTCTGGTCTCTCCGCCGAGGCGACGGATCGCCACCACCGAGGGGTTCTACATTCCGCCCGAGGACCTGGGCGAGGGCAAGCCGGGAGACGTAATCCGGGCCGAGCCGATGGACGCCTACCTGGTCCCCGGCGTGCGGTTCCGAGCCCGGGCCTGGCGGATGCTCTATCGCTCCACCTCGGCGATCGGGGAGCCGACGGCGGTGTCGGGGACGCTGCTGGTGCCATACGGGCGCATGCGCGGACCGCGGCCCCTGATCGGCTACGCGGTCGGCACGCACGGCATCGGCGACGCGGCCGCGCCGTCGCGGCTGCTGGCACGCGGTCTGGACTGGGAGGCCGGTCTGATCGCGATGGTCCTCGCCCGCGGCTGGGCGGTGGCGATCACCGACTATCAGGGCCTGGGAACTCCCGGCGACCACACCTACATGGTCGGGCGGGCGCTTGGCCCGAACGTGCTCGACGCGATGCGCGCGGCCCGACTGCTGCATCCCGAGGAGCTGCCGAGCGAGGGGCCCGCGGCGATCGTCGGCTACTCCGAGGGTGGCGCGGCGGCGGCATGGGCCGCACAGCTGCAGCCGAGCTACGCGCCGGACGTTCCGCTCGCCGGGGTTGCAGCGGGTGCTGCGGCAGCCGATCTCGAGGCCGCCGGCCCGTCGCTGGACGGCAGCTTCTTCTCGTTCTTCATCGCCTACGGCGGAATCGGCTACTCGGCGGCCTACCCGGAGCTCGACCTCGACCCGTATCTGACGCTCAAGGCGCGGGCAGGGATCGCCGGCCTGCGCGAGTCGACGGTGCTGCAGGCGATGGTGAGTGGCCCGCGCTTCATCCGCGCCTCGGACCTCACCCGGCCGAACGTCATGGAGCTTCCGGACTGGCGCCGGAGGCTGCGGGAGAACCGGCTGGGGGAGATGGTCCCCGCGGCGCCCGTGTTGCTGCATCACGCGCGCCGTGACCAGATCGTCTCATTTGAGCAGAGCGTCAGGCTGCGCGACTCCTGGGAGCGGATCGGCGCCGACGTCCGGCTGTACGTAACGCGCGGCGGGGTCGACCACATCAGCGGTGGCGTCGCCGGAATGCCCGTCGCCCTCGGCTGGATCTCCGGGCGGCTGCGGCGCCGGGGCGCCGGGGTCCCGGTCAGCCCGCCGGTGCCGGTCGTGACCGAGCAGGCGGCCTAGTCCCACCCATCGCTGAGGGCGGCTCGCAGCAGCTCCCACCAGTCGCCGGTTGCGCCGATCCGCGCGATCGTCGAGAACATCACCGCGAACCCGCGCGCCGGCCAAAGGTCCTCGTGTGGCGGGGACCCCGCCACCAGCAGCTCACCGATCAGCCGTGGTTGCTCGAGCGCGCGATCGCGGGCGGCGATCACGGCGGCGTGGTCAAGCCGCGTGGGACCCGGGACGCCCAGCTCTCCGAGCGCGTGCTGGGCGAGCTGCATCGCTGCCGGTCCGTTGGCGGCGGGTAGCCATCCCAGCGCCGCCATCGCACGGCCCAGCGCCTCGCCGTCGGCGGCAGCGAGGGCGTCGAGTATGTCGGGCGCGCCAGCCACCCGCTCGCGGTCCACGCGCCGGGTCGCGCCGAAGTCGAGGATGGTCAGGCCGCCGTCGGGCCTGACGAGCACGTTGTCGGGATGCAGGTCCGCGTGGCTGACGCCGACCGTCACGGCCGCGCCGATCCCGAACGCGACCAGTCGCGCCGCCGCCAGGTCTGAGTCGGGGGCGTCCCACAGCGAGACCCCGTCGGCCCATTCGCTGACCAGCACGCCCTCGTGGCACAGGCGCGTGACCGGCGCAGGCACGCTCAGGAATGGATGACCTCGCAACGCCCGGTGTAATCGTCGCTGGACCTCGGCCTCGTGCTCGAGGTCGAGCTCCTCGAGCACGCGCTCACGAAACTCTCGGGTCACGGACGCCGGATCGACGCCCGGAAACGCCGACCCCAGCGGCCCCGCCAGCAGCTCCAGCAGCGCGAGGTCCTGGCGCACCGACGCCGCCAGGCCCGGCCGCAGGACCTTCACCGCGACCGCCTCGCCGTCGAGCCTGCCCCGGTGCACCTGGGCGCCCGGCGTCACGGCGACCGGGTCGGGCTCCAAGTCGTCGAGTTCATCCTCCGGGCGTGCTCCCCACGCGTCTCGGAGGATCCGGTGCAAGTCGCGTTCGCAGAGCGGCTCGCTCGCCGTGGCATGGGCGGCTTCGAGCTCCGCCGCGATCTCGTCTCCCCACGGCCTCGGGATCCAGTCGAGGTCGATCGAGTCGGCGATCCGCGCGAGCAGCAGCCGCCCGGATCGCGCCTTGCGCGCCAGTCCCAGCCCGACGTTCAGCAGAGCGTCGAGCCGCGCGAGCTCCGCAGGTGGCACTAGCGGCGGCGCATTGCCCAGGCGATCGCGGGCAGCTTCACCGCGTGCGGGATCAGGCGGCTGGCCTCCATCGCTGCGCGCATCGGCAGGCCTGGCACCACCACGCGGCTGCCGGACGCGAGCCCGTCGACCCCGGCCTTCGCCGCCTGCTCGGGGGTGATCAGCGCGGGGCTGGGCAACGCGCGCTCAAACGACTGCCCGCTGCCGACCTGCCAATTGGCGATCTCCCAGAAGTCGGTCTTCACGGGGCCGGGGCACAGCGCCGTGACGGTGATCCCGCGCCCGTTCAGCTCCCAGTGGATCGCCTCGGAGAACGCCAGCACGTAGGCCTTGGCCGCGGAATAGCCGGCGGAGTAAGGAAGCGGCTGGAAAGCGGCCGTCGAAGCCACGTTCAGGATCGCCCCGCTCCGGCGTTTGACCATCTGCGGCGCATATGCAGAGATCAGCGCGACCGGCGCCTCGACCAGCACGCGGACCTGCTCGAGCTCCCGCTCGGGGTCTGACTCGTAAAACGGGCCGCCGGTCGCAAACCCGGCGTTGTTGACGAGGATGTCGACGTCGAGCCCCAGGCTTTCGATGCGCCCGGGCAGCCGGGCGACCGACGCCGCCTTCGAGAGATCCGCGCCGATCGCCTCAGCCCTGATCCCGTGTGCCTTCGACAGCTCTTTCGCCAGCTCCTCCAGGCGTTCGCGGCGGCGTGCAACAAGTACGAGGCCGTGGCCGCGCTTGGCCAGTTCGCGCGCGATGCACGCGCCGATCCCGGCGGAGGCACCGGTGACGAGGGCGGCTGTGTCAGGGCTCGGAGAAGGCAGGCTCACGGGATGGCTCCAGGGTCGAGGGGATCCAGGAAATTAGAACGTTTTTCCCCCCGAACGGGGGGAAGTCGATGACCCAGCTGTATCTGCTGCCCGCTCCCTGCGTACGTTCAAACGCATGAGTACGACAGCAATCCTGTTTCCGGGGCAGGGCAGCCAGACCCCCGAGATGCGTGATCTGGTCGCCGATGTTCGCCCCGATCTGCTTGAACAAGTGACCGAAATCGTGGGCGAGGACCCGTTTGCGAAGGCCGACGAAGGCACCGACTACGCCCAACCGGCGATCTTCTGCGCGAGCCTGGCGGGCTGGGAATCGCTGGGCCGCCCCGACGGCGACTTCATGGCCGGGCACTCGCTCGGCGAGCTCGCCGCGCTGGTGGCCGCGGGGGCGCTGCAGGAGCGCGACGGGCTCGAGCTGGTGGCGCTGCGCGGGCGGCTGATGCAAGAGTCCGGCGAGAAGGCGGGCAACGGAGGCATGCTCGCGCTGCTCGGCAAGGGCGCCGCGGACCACGCCGCCGAGCTGGCCGAGGATCACGGCCTCGCGGTGGCTAACGACAACTCGCCCCAGCAGGTCGTCCTGTCGGGTGCGCGCGACGCGCTACCCGGCGCCGGCGCAGCGGCCGAGGAGCTGGGTCTGCGCGCGATCGACCTCCCGGTCAGCGGCGCGTTCCATTCGCCGATGATGGCCGGCGCCGTACCCGAGTTCGAGAAGGCGCTCGCCAAGGTCGAGATCTCAGAGCCGCGCGTAAAGGTGGTTTCGGCTGTGACCGCCGCGCCGTTCGATGACGTCGCCAAGCAGCTGACCGAGGCTCTGACCAGCCCGGTGCGCTGGCGCGAGACGCTGCTCGCCCTGCATGAGCTCGGTGCCGAGCGGTTCGTCGAGGTGGGGCCGGGGCGCGTGCTCACGGGTTTGGTTAAGCGCACACTGCGCGATGTGGAGCTCGCCGGTGCTTGAGGGCAACGGATCGACGCCGGAGTTGCGCGCTGCCCTGCAGCGCCAGGATTCGCCGCGCGTCTATCCCGCCGTGGTGTCGGTCGGCTCGGCGATCCCGCCGGGCCGTCTGACCAACGCCGAGATCTCCGAGCGGCTCGGGATCAGCGAGGAATGGATCGTGTCGCGCACGGGCGTGCGCGAGCGACCGATCGCCGGACCCGACGACCGGCTCACGGAGTACTCGGCGCGCGCCGCGGCGCAGGCGCTCGAGCGCGCCGGATTGGAACCGGCGGACGTGGACCTGGTGATCGTTGGGACCCTGACCCAGGACGAAATCCAGCCGAACGCCGCTCCCCAGGTCGCCTACGAGCTGGGCGCGACCAGCGCCGGCGCCGTCGACGTCGGCGCCGCCTGCACCGCGTTCCTCTCGGGCGTCTCGCTCGCCGCTTCCCAGATCGAGAGCGGTCGGGCGCGCAACGTGGTCGTGGTGGGTGCCGACTTCGTGATTTCCCGCGTGGCCAATTGGGAGGACAAGCGCTCCCTGCCGCTGTTCGGCGACGGCGCCGGCGCGGTGGTGCTCACGCCCTCGAGCGGTGGCTTTGGCGCGATCGGGCCGATCGTGCTCGCGTCCGACGGCTCGCACGCCAAGACGATCGTCGTCGGCCGCGAGACGCCGCTCTACATGGACGGCCCGGAGGTCTACCGGCACGCCGTCGCGCGAATGGGGGAGTCCACGACGGCTGCGGTCGCCCAGGCGGGACTGACGCTCGAGGACATCGACCTGTTCGTCTATCACCAGGCCAACGCTCGCATCACACGCGCTCTCGGCGACCGGCTCGGACTGGATCCGGAGAAGGTCGTGGACGTGATCGCCAACCTGGGCAACTCCTCGGCGGCGACGCTGCCGCTGGCGCTGGCCGAGGCCGAGCGCGATGGACGGCTGAAGCCAGGTTCGCGTGTGCTCCTGGGCGCGTTCGGCGCCGGCTTCACGTGGGGCGCGGGCGTGATCGAATGGGGCGGCGGAGGCGAGGATGGCTGAGCGCGAGGGCTGTGCCCTGGTCACCGGTGCATCGCGTGGAATCGGCGCGGCCATTGCTAAGTCGCTGGCCGCTGACGGATGGCCGGTCGGTGTCAATTACCGCTCCGACAAGGAGGCGGCCGACAACGTGGTGGCCGCGATCGAGAGCGACGGCGGCAAGGCGGTGGCGCTCGGCGCCGACGTGGCCGAGCCCGGGGCGGCCGAGCAACTGTTCAAGAGCGTCGAGTCGCACTTCGACGCACCGGTGCTGGTGCTGGTGAACAACGCCGGCATCACGCGCGATGACCTCGCGCCATCGCTGGACGACGACCAGTGGTCGGCCGTGATCGACACCGATCTGACGGCGGCGTTCCGGCTCACCCGCCGTGCACTGAAGTCGATGATGCGGGCGCGGTCCGGCCGGATCGTCAACATCTCGTCGGTGGTCGCGCTTCGCGCGAACCCCGGGCAGTCGAACTATGCGGCCGCCAAGGCCGGCTTGATCGCGTTCACGAAGACCGCCGCGGTCGAGGTGGCGCGGCGTGGGGTGACCATCAACGCGGTCGCGCCGGGATGGATCGAGACGGAGATGACGGCGGGCGTCTCGGATGACCTGCTCAAGGCGGTTCCGGCGCGGCGCGCCGGCAAGCCCGAAGAAGTCGCCGCTTGTGTGCGGTTTCTAGCCTCGGAGGAAGCCGGCTACGTGACCGGCGCAGTGCTGAGCGTGGATGGAGGACTCGCCGCCTAGGCGGGCGAAACCGCCTGGCAGCCCAGATCACCAAAGGAGAATCAGTGGCAGCAGTTACCGCAGATCAAGTTGAGGCCCGTGTCGTCGAGACGCTCGCGAGCTTTGGTCCCGACGCCGACCAGATCACACGGCAGTCGACGTTCGAGGAGCTCGACATCGATTCGCTCGACCTCGTCGAGCTCGCCCAGGTCGTCGAGGACGAGTACGGCGTCGTGCTCAAGGGCGAGGACATGAAGGACCTCAAGACCGTCGGCGACTCCATCGACCTGATCGTCAGCCGCGCGGAGTGAGCGCTCGCGTCATGGCACGTCGCCGCGTAGTGGTGACCGGGCTTGGAGCCGTGACGCCGCTCGGGATCGGCGCAAAGCCCCTGCACGAGCGCTGGGCCGCCGGTGAAGTCGGCATCGTCGACGGCGCCGGCACCTGCACGGACTTCGAGCCCAAGGAGTTCCTTTCGGTCAAGGAGATCCGCCGACTGGACCGGTTCTCGCAGTTGGGCATCGTCGCGGCCGACGAGGCGATCGCACAGGCCGGCTGGAACGGCGAGCTGCCGTATGACCCGATGCGAGTCGGATGCGTGATCGCGACCGGGATCGGCGGCATCGAAACGGTCGAGTCCCAGCACGACGTCATGCGCGACCGCGGGGCGAAAATGGTCTCGCCGCTGGGCATCCCGCTCTACATGCCCAACGCCGGCGCGGCCGCGGTCTCGATGAAGCACGGCCTCCAGGGGCAGATGTACGGCCTGGTCTCGGCGTGCTCGGGCGGTGCTCACGCGATCGGCTCGGCGCTGCGAATGATCCAATACGGAGACGCCGACGCGGTCGTCGCTGGGGGCGCTGAGGCGGCGCTCACCGCATTCGGGTTCGCCTGCTTCAACTCGATGCAGGCGCTGTCCCCGACCGGTATGTCGCGGCCGTTCGACGCCCGCCGCGATGGGTTCGTGATGGGCGAGGGCGCCGGCGTGGTGGTGCTGGAGGAAGAGGAGTCCGCGCGCCAGCGTGGCGCGACGATCCTGGGCGAGGTGATCGGGTACGGCTCGACCGCCGACGCCTACCATCTGACCGCGCCGCAGCCCGATGGGGCGCCGGCCGCGCGAGCGATCGAGTTGGCGCTCGCGGATGCGGGTGTGACCCCGGACGGAGTCGCTTACGTCAACGCCCACGGGACCTCCACGCAGCTCAACGATTCGGCGGAGACCTTGGCGCTCAAGCGCGCGCTGGGCGAGGATCGCGCCAAGCAGATCCCGGTGTCCTCGACGAAGTCCTCGATCGGGCACCTGCTGGGCGCCGCGGGGGCGGTTGAGGCGGTGGCGACGATCGAGGCGCTGGACAGCCGCGTGATCCCGCCAACGCTCGGCTACGAGGTGCCCGACCCCGAGCTCGATCTCGACTATGTCCCGGGCGAGGCGCGCCCGCTGATCAGCGCCAACGGAGGTCCTCCGGTGGCGATCTCGAATTCGTTTGCGTTCGGCGGCCACAACGTGTCGCTGATCCTGCAAGGAGCTCCGCAATGACCGCGACACTCGTCCGCGAGCCCGCAGCGCGCCTGAGCCCACTCGAGCGTCTGGAGATGCTGTGCGATCCGGGCAGCGTCCAGGTGATGCGCTCCCGTGTGACCTCGACCAGGCTGGGTGACCGCGCGATCGACGGCGACGGGGTCGTCGGCGCGACGGGAATGGTCGCCGGCCGGCCGATCGCCTGCTACGCGCAGGACGGCAGCTACCTCGGCGGGTCGCTTGGCGAGCGTCACGCCGACACGATCATTCGCGTGCTGCAGACGGCCGAGCGGGCCCGGATCCCGGTGGTCGGATTCGTCGAGTCCGGCGGCGCCCGGATGCAGGAGGGGACGGCGGCGCTGGGCGGCTACGGTCGCATCTTCCGCCACACGGTCGGATTGACCGGAGTCGTCCCGCAGATCTCGATCGTGTCTGGCTCGTCGGCGGGCGGTGGCGCCTACTCGCCCGCGCTGACCGACCTGATCCTGATGACCGAGGACGCGGCGATGTTCCTTACCGGGCCCGGCGTGGTCCGCGAGGCCCTGGGCGAGGAGATCGACGCCGCCGCGCTCGGCGGTCCGCGCGTGCACGACCGAAACGGCGTCTGCCACCTGGTCGAGCGAGACGTTCCCGCAGCCGCCGCCCGCGTGCGCGAGCTGCTGGGCTACCTGCCGTCGGCGGCCGGCGAGACGCCGCCCGTCGTGGCCCCGATGCTGCCCGAGCTCGATGATCCTGGACGGGTCGTCCCGTCGGAGCCGCGGCGCGCGTACGACGTGCGCGACGCGCTGTGGGGGATCGTCGACTCCGGTTCGCTGCTCGAGCTGCATCCCCGCTGGGGTCGTAACGTCGTCACTGCCCTGGCGCGACTGGATGGCCGCCCCGTGGCGATCGTCGCCAACCAGCCGCATTACCTCGGCGGCGTGCTCGACGCGGTGGGCTCCGAGAAGGCCGCTCTGTTCGTCAACTTCTGCAACTCGTTCGGACTGCCTTTGATCGCGGTCGTCGACACACCCGGGTTTATGCCCGGCTCGAGGCAGGAGCAGGCCGGCGTGATCCGCCACGGCGCCTCGCTCGTCCGGGCCTTCGCCGCGGCAAGCGTGCCCAAGGTGACCGTCGTCCTGCGCAAGTCCTATGGCGGCGCGTACATCACGATGAATTCGCGCGACCTGGGCGCCGACCTGGTGCTCGCGTGGCCCGAGGCCGAGCTCGGGATCATGAGCGCTCGCGCTGCGGTCGGGATCGTCAATCGGCGCGACCTCCAGTCGGCGCACGACCCCGAGGCCGAGCGCGAGCGCCTCGCGGCGGCCTACGCCGACGAACATCTGCGCGCCGACGCCGCGGCGGCGGCGGGATTCATCGACGAGATCGTCGAGCCGATCGACACGCGCAAGCGGCTGGTGTGGGCGCTGAGGGCGCTTGCGAGGCCGCGTTCGTGATCCTGGACGGCAAGCGTCTTCTGATCACGGGGGTCATAACCAAGGACTCGATCGCCTACCACGTCGCCGAGCAGGCCCAGCGCGAGGGTGCCTCGGTGGTGCTGACGAGCTTCGGCCGGGTCCGGCGCATGACCGAGCGCGCGGCCAACAAGCTGCCCGAGCCCGTGGACGTGCTCGAGCTCGACGTCAACCAACCTTCGGACCTCGATGGGGTTGTGGCGGATCTCCGCGAGAGATGGGGCGCGGTGGACGGAGTGCTGCACGCGATCGCGTTCGCGCCCGAGGATGCGCTCGGAGGAAAGTTCCTGAGCACGCCGGCGGACAGCGCTGCGCAGGCTTTCGTGACGAGCGCCTTCTCGTTCAAGGCCCTTGGTGCGGCGCTGGCGCCGCTGATGGAGCCGGGCGCAAGCGTCGTGGGGCTCGACTTCGACGCGAGCCTGGCGTGGCCGATCTACGACTGGATGGGCGTGTCCAAGGCCGCGCTCGAGTCCGTGTCGCGCTATCTGGCGCGCGACCTAGGCCCCAAGGGGATCCGCGTCAACCTGGTGTCGGCGGGTCCGCTGGGCACCGTGGCTGCTCGAGGGATCCCCGGGTTCGAGCAACTCGCCGAGCTGTGGCGCGCCCAGGCCCCGCTGGGCTGGGACACGGAGGACCCCTCGCCGGTCGCCGGCACGATCTGCTTTTTGCTGTCTGACTACGCGCGGGCGATCAGCGGCGAGATCATCCACGTCGACGGCGGGTTTCACGCCGTCGGCGCACCCACCGATCTTTCGTAACGGACCGGCTGCTTTACCCTCGGGGTCGTGGAGGGCTGGCTGTCATCTGAGCGCAACGTTCGCATCTGCGCGGTGCTGGGCGCGATCGCAATCGCGTTCTCGAGCATCCTGGTTCGCCTCAGCCATGCGTCGCCGTCGACCGCGGCGATCTTCAGGTGCGCGTACGCGCTGCCTGTGCTCGGCCTGCTGGCGTGGCTCGAGGACCGCCGCCTGGGGCGCCGCGCCTGGCGTGAACGCCGGGTCGCGCTGGCCTCGGGTCTGTTCTTCGCGTTTGACCTGATCCTCTGGCACCACTCGATCGGCGACGTCGGCGCCGGCCTGGCGACCGTGCTCGCCAACGTGCAGGTGGTCCTGGTTCCGCTGGTGGCGTGGGCGGTCCTGTCAGAGAAGCCCGGCCGGCAGGTGCTGGCGGCGCTCCCGCTCGCACTGCTCGGCGTGTTCCTGATCTCCGGCGTGCTCGAGCACGGCGCCTACGGTCGCAACCCTGGCGCCGGCGCGGTGTTCGGACTCGGGGCGGGCATCGCCTACGTGGGCTTTCTGTTGCTGCTGCGCCACGGCGGGTCCGATGTGCGCAGGCCGGCGGGTCCGCTGTTCGACGCGACCGCGGTGGCGACCGTGTTCTGCGTGCTGGGAGGGTGGATCATCGGCGACGGGCATCTGATCCCGGCCTGGCCGGGGGCCGCCTGGCTGATCACGCTGGCACTGACCTCCCAGGTGCTCGGTTGGCTGCTGATCATCACTTCGCTGGCGCGGCTGCCCGCCGCGATGACGTCGCTGCTGCTGACCGTGCAGCCGGTCGGCTCCGTCGCGCTCGCAGCGCTGATCTTCAGCGAGTCGCCGAGCCCGCTCCAGCTCGCCGGAGTCGTGCTCGTGCTCGCGGCGCTGCTGACCGCGACCCGGCCGTCTCGCGCCCGGGTGCTGCGAGGCTCTCAGGCGATCGCCGGCGCCTCCGGCAGCCGCTCGATCGCGGCCTCCATGTCGGCCTCGGAGAACTCCGGGTCCTCTAGGTCGCCGGCCAGATAGGCGTCGTACGCCGACAGGTCGAAGTGGCCGTGGCCCGACAAGCCGAGCAGGATCACACGCTCTTCACCCGCCTCCCGAGCCGCCAGTGCCTCGTCGACAACGCCCTTGATCGCGTGCGCGGGCTCGGGGCCGGGGATGATCCCCTCGGCGCGGGCGAACTCGACGGCCGCGGCGAAGATGTCGTTCTGGTGGTACGCATTGGCCTCGACGACGCCGGCCTTGACCAGCCCACACAGCATCGGTGCGTCACCGTGGTAGCGGAGGCCGCCCGCATGCACCGGTGGGGGCACGAAGTCGTGGCCGAGCGTGTACATCGGCATCAGCGGCGTCAGCCCGACGGTGTCGCCGAAGTCGTAGCGGTAGACGCCCCGCGTTAGCGTCGGACATGCGGTCGGCTCGGTTGCGAGGAATCGCGTCTTCGCGTTGCCCCGCAAGACCTCCCGGATGAACGGGAACGTCAGGCCCGCGAAGTTCGACCCGCCACCGACACAGCCAATGACCACGTCGGGCTGCTCGCCCGCCATCGCCATCTGCGCGATCGCCTCCTGGCCGATGACCGTCTGGTGCAGGCACACGTGATTGAGCACCGAGCCGAGCGAGTAGTTGGTGTCATCGCGCTGGGCGGCGACCTCGACGGCCTCGGAGATCGCGATCCCGAGCGACCCCGTCGGATGGCTCGCATTGGCCTTGCCGGCCTGCGTCAGATCGGACGGCGAGCGATGGACGGTCGCGCCCCAGGTCTGCATCATCGAGCGGCGATAGGGCTTCTGGTCGTAGCTCGAGCCGACCATGAACACCTCGCACTCGAGACCGAACAGCGAGCACGCGAACGCGAGCGCTGATCCCCACTGCCCGGCGCCGGTCTCGGTTGACAGCCGCTTGATCCCGGCCTGTGCGTTCTCGTAGGCCTGCGCGACGGCGGTGTTGGGTTTATGCGATCCGGCGGGCGAGACGCCCTCGTACTTGTAGTAGATGTGGGCGGGGGTATCGAGCATGCGCTCCCAGCGGCGGGCCCGGAACAGCGGCGTGGGGCGCCATAGCTTGTACGCCTCGCGAACAGGCTCGGGGATCTCGATCTGAGGCTCGGGGGAGACCTCCTGACCGATCAGCGCCATCGGGAAGATCGGAGTGAGGTCGTCGGGGCCGGCGGGTTGGAGCGTGCCCGGATGAAGCGGCGGCAGCGGGTCGCCGGGAAGGTCCGGAATCAGGTTGATCCAGTGCGTCGGGATCTCGCTCTCCGGCAGCAGGTACTTGACGGTCTCGTCGCTCATGCTCTCTCCTGCGAATCGGGCGCTGTTGCGGTCGCCACGCTACCTGAAAAGATCTTCGGCCTCGGGCCGGATCATCGCGGCGGCGCCCGGGCCGTCGTCGGGGGTGACGTGACGGCCGGCGCCGTGGATCAGGACCACCGGCTCCTGTGCGTCCTTCCTGCGCGCGAGGTCGGCCATCGCGGCGAGCTGGTCGGCGATCGCTATCCACGTCGCCCTCAGCTCGCGCCCGGCGGCGTCGGCGCGCCCGCGCCAGTCCTCGAGCGGTGAGATCCCGGCGCAGCCGATCGCGACGTCGCACTGGCCGTGGCGCCACGCCCGTCCGAACGAGTCGGTGATCACGATCGCGGGGGAGACGCCGATCCGGTCTCGCAATGCGGCCCGGATCCGGCGCGCCGAGGCGTCCGGATCGACGGGCAGCAGGACCAGCGTGTCGGGAGCCGGCGCGTTGGATGCGTCGACGCCGGCATTCGCACACACGAAGCCGTGCCGCGTGACGCAGATCAGCACGCCGTTGGACGCGCGCAGGATCTCTTTGGACTCGTCGAGCACGACCTGGACGTGTCGTGGGTCTTTGCCGTGGTCTGCGGCGAGTTCGATCGCACGCTTGCTCGGCTCAACGTCCACGAGCGACCTGACGCGTCCCTCGGCCTTGGAGACGATCTTGTGGGCGATCACGAGCACGTCGTAGTCGGTGCACGGATACTCGCCGCCATGCGGCGCCTCCAGGCCCGAGTGAATGAACGCCGCCAGATCGTCGCCTTGACGCACCTCGGGAATGCCTTCGAGCGTCGACGCTACGAGCGAGATCATCACGCCATGCTGCGCGCCAGCTGGCTGAGCATGCCCCGCGTGTGTGCGGCGCCGCCGCGCGATGTGGCCAGCGCGTTCTGCAGCGCCGCGAGGTCCTCGGCCGTGTCGACATCGAGCGCCAGCGAGCTGAGCTTCACGACCTCGGGCTCTGTGTTCTCGGCCTGCGCATGCTCGACGTGGCGCTCGCAGCTCCCCGGCCCGAACGCGGGAGTCATCGCCTCCGGAGGTGTGAGCAGCAGCGCGTTGGTGCCCGTGCCATGGCGGTCGGGCACGATCAACGCCGATCGCTCGGGGACGGGCCGCGCGAGCAGGTGCTCAAGCTCCTTTGGGTCGAGCATCGGGCAGTCGCCGGGAACGAGCAGCGTGCGCTCTGCTCCCGACATCAGCGCGTGGCGGATGCCGTTGAGCGCCGCGACGTTGTGGCCCCGGTCGTCGTCGTCGAGCACCATCGCGCCGTAGCCGCCCGCGATGCGCTGCGCGCCGTTGTCGGCGGTGACGACGACGATCTCGTCGACCGACGTCGTGCGCCTGAGCGCCACCAGCACGTCGGAGAACATCGACTGGGCCAGTGCCCGGCGGGTCGGCGCGTCGAACTCGTGCGACAACCTCTGCTTCGCCTCGCCGAAGCTTTTGATGGGGAGAATCGCGACTGTCCGCATCGGCGGCGAACGCTATCCGAGTGCCTGCGCAAAGCGCAGCGTCTGCTCCGCGACCGTGCGACGATCCTCGGGCGTTCCGAGCGAGACGTCGATCTGGAGCGTTGGGACCGTCTCGGTGCGCTCGTCCGCCACGAGGCCGTCGATCAGGCCGTGATAGACCGCCGCGATCCCGTCGCTGGACAGCGGGTGGCCGGCCCACTGCATGAACACCGCCGTGGGGCCTTTCAGGACCGTTCCCCCGACCATGGGGCTGACCGCGACTACCGGGGCGCCGCTGCTCGCGATCGCCTCCCGCATGCCCGGCGTCCCGAGGATCGGGCCGATCGAGATGATCGGGTTGGATGGGCCGATCACGATCGCTTGCGCGCCTGCGATCGCCTCGGTGACCTCGGGGCTGGGGCTTGCGACGCCTGCGCCTCGCAGGTCGACGTCGTCGACCGGTCCCTCGCCTCGGGCCTTGATCAAGAACTCCTGGAGCGGCCACCATCTGCCGTTGGCGAGCACCCGCGTGCGGACGGGGCGGTCGCTCATCGGCAGGACGTGTGCTTTGACGCCGAGCTGTTCGGCGAGCATCGCGTGGGCCTCCGTGAGACGAGCGCCGTCGTCGAGCATCCGCGCCCGCTCGATGCCCAGCGCCAGGTCGCGGTCGCCGAGGTTGAACCAGACGTCGACCCCGAGCTCGCGCAGACCGTCCATGACGTTGAACGTGTCGCCTTCCAGGCCCCACCCGCGGTCGTCGATGCGGTCCGCCAGCCAGAAGGTGACGAGGTCGGGGTCGGGCGACACGTGGGCCCCGTAGATCTCGACATCGTCACCGGTGTTGGCGACCACCGTCAGGCGCTCGGGACCGACCACGTCGAGCATGCCGCGGGCAAGCTTGGCGCCGCCGGTGCCGCCCGCGAGGACGACGACCTGGTCGGTCACAGGCCGGTGATCCGTATGCCCGCGCGCACCTTGTTGCGCACGTTGATCGAGATGATCAGCGGGGTCAGCTGCTCGACGATCCTGGCCATCTCGAGCGGCCCGCAGTCGACGGCCCGCAACCCCGGGATCAGGTCGACGAGTTCGGCGACCCGCGCCTTGTCCTCACGGCGGTCGCCGCAGATCAGAATGTCCTCGTCGAGCTCGTGATCGAGGTCTCGCAGCAGCGCGGCGCTGACCGTATGGAACGCGGCGACGACCCGGACTCCCTCCGGGGCCATCTCCTGTGCCGCCTGGGCGGCGGACCCCTGCCACACGCCGAGCGTCCGGGTGGCCTTGCCGCTGACCGCCGCGGCGAGCGGCACCGTGGCGTCCACGAGCAGCTGCCCGGGCTTCAGGACGCCCTTGAGGTGGGTCATGGTCTCGGACTGGTTGCGAAACGGGACGCTGATGATCACCGTCTCGGCTTGTTTCGCGGCCTCCTCGTTCTGGAGCCCAGTGAACGAGGCGTCCGGAACGTGCTCGGAGGCGTGCGTCGCAGATTCCTGCGCACGCGCGGGGTCGCGTGAGCCGATCACGATCGGCACGCCCGCGCGGCCGAGCCTCAGCCCCAGCCCGAACCCGAGCGCACCCGTACCTCCGATGATGCAGACAGGGGCGGGCACCGGGCGGCAGTGTAGGCGTTGTAGGGTCAGAGCAATGAGCGCATCTCTGGAAGTAGGCCTCGAAGGCACCCACGAGTTCAAGGCCGAGGGCCTTCTCCTGACCGACGTCGACGGCTCGCTGCCGAAGGCCGTCCTGTCCACGCCTGGGATGATCGGCGTGATGGAGAACACCGCGACGAGGCTTGTGGCTCCGTACCTGGAGGACGGCGCCGCAACCGTTGGCTTCGAGGTCTGTATCAAGCACGTCGCCGCGGTATTGGAGGGCGGCAGCTGCGTGTGCCGGGCGCGGCTCGAGGAGATAGTCGACGGGCGCAAGCTGCGCTTCGCCGTCGAGGTCGTATCCGCCGACGGGCGCACGGTCGGCGTCGGCACGCACGAGCGCAGGATCATCGGTGGCAGGCGTTCCTGAACGCGTACGGATTCGCGAGGTCGGGCCGCGCGACGGCTTTCAGAACGAGCCCGAGGTGATCGCGACGGCCGACAAGGTGCGCCTGATCGAGCTGCTGGGCGCGGCCGGGCTTCAGCGGATCGAGGTGACGAGCTTCGTGCGGCCGGACGTGATCCCGCAGCTCGCGGATGCAGAGCAGGTGCTGTCGGAGGTGTCGCTGCCTGATTCGGTGTCGGTCAGCGTGTTGATCCCCAACGAGCGCGGTCTCGAGCGTGCGCTCGTGCACCGCGACCGCTTCGACGAGATCAACGGCTTTTTGTCGGCGTCCGAGACCCACAACCAAAAGAACGTGGGGCGGCCGATCGCCGAGTCGCTTGCCGGTCTGGAGCGGACGTTCGCCCGGGCACGGGCGGAGGGCCTACGGTGCGAAGGAGTGATCTCGACGTCGTTCGGGTGTCCGTACGAGGGTCACGTGCCCGTCGACCGCGTTCTGTCGATCGCCCGGGCACTCGCAGACGCCGGCGCCGAGGAGGTCGGGTTCGGGGACACCACCGGGATGGCCAACCCGATGCAGGTGCGAGAGTTCTTCGCCGCGGCTACCGAGGCGCTCCCCGGGGTGGAGCTCACCGCCCACTTCCACAACACCCGCGGCCAGGGCCTGGCCAACGTGCTTGCTGCGCTGGAAGCGGGCGTTGAGAGCTTCGAGTCATCGTTCGGGGAGCTGGGCGGATGCCCGGTGCCACCCGGTGCCACCGGAAACATCGCCACCGAGGACCTCGTCTCGATGCTGCATGAGATGGGGGTGGCGACGGGCATCGACCTCGAGGCCCTGATCGCCGCCTCGCGCGCGGCGCAGGAGGTCCTCGGGCGACCTCTGGGCAGCCACGTGCTGTCGGCTGGCCCCGTGCAGTGGCAGCACGGGTAGCCTTGCCCTCCGATGAATCCGGTGCTTGAACGACTGCGGCCTGCGCCCTACCGCGGCGATGTCACGGCGGCCGGGGCGATACCGCTCGCGCTGTCGGCGATCGTCATCGACCTGCGGATGACGCAGTGGTCGGTGGGGGTCAGGTTGGTTGTGGTGGCGCTGATCGCCATCCTGATTCTCACGATGGGCTGGCTGACGCCACTGGACGGCCCAGCGCCGACGCAGTACCACTCGATGCTGCTGATCGCGGGCCTGCTCCCACTGCTGTTGGCGCTGCAGCTGCTGGCCGAGGCTCTGGGTTCCGAGCGGCCGCCGGGAGCGGGCGGCCAGATGTGGACGTTCGGGCTCGAGGCTGGCGTCGCGGCGATCGCCGCGCGCCGGGCCAACTCGGCCACCTGCACGCTGATCGCGGCGCTAGCCGGGGCGGTCGCCGTGGAGGCGTTCGTCGTTTGGGTGTTCAACCCGAGCGGCCTTGGCCTGGTGCGGGCCGTGCTCTTGTTGCTGACGCTGGGCCTCGCAGTCGGCGCCGTGCGGCTGCGTGATGGGCAACGCCGACACGCGGTGGCGCTCGTCAACGCGGCCGGGCTCGTCACGCTCGCGCTGGCTCTCTCCTACCTGATCGCGCTGACGGTGACGGTGGCGGTGCCGCTGGCCGGCCATCGGAGCGGCGCGCCGTTCGGCTGGAAGCTGTTCATCCTCGCGATGGGCTTTGGCCTCATCGCCTACGCGGGAGCCGACCGCGAGCCGGGTCCCGCGTACATCGGTGTCGTGCTGCTGCTGGCGTTCGCCTTGCTGGTCGGGGCGCCGCCGGTCAATGGCGCATCGCTACTCGGCTGGCCTTTGTTCCTGCTGGCACTCGGCGTGGTGGGTTTGGTGATCGGGCTTCGGCCGTCAACGCCGGCGCCGCCTCCGCCACCCTCGGCCGTCGCGCCGACGATCCCGTTGGGGAGGGACCCGTCATGACCGACGTCGATCACGCGGACGCTCTGGAGGGCGCCGAGGCGCGCGCGCTGGCAGGCGGACCCGAGCGCCACCGGGCCAAGGCCGCCGAGCAGGGCAAGATCCCGGTCCGCGAGCGTGTCGCTCGCCTGCTCGACCCTGGGTCGTTCGCCGAGGAAGGTCTGCTGGCGGGCTGGGAGCAGGAGGGGCTCGGCGCCGAGGGGGTGGTCACCGGCATGGGCACGATCGGAGGCCGCCCCGTTGCGGTGATGGCCAACGACCCGACGGTCAAGGCCGGATCGTGGGCGCCCCGCACCGTCGAGAAGATCATCCGCATCCAAGAGCGCGCGCTGTCGCTGCGGGCTCCGCTCGTGTATCTCGTCGACTCGGCCGGCGCCCGCATCAACGAGCAGGTACAGATGTTCCCGGGCCGCCGACACGCCGGTCGGATCTTCTTCAACCAGGTGCGCCTGTCCGGCGTGGTGCCGCAGGTCTGCGTGCTGTTCGGGCCCAGCGCGGCCGGTGGCGCCTACATCCCGGCCTTCTGCGACATCGTGATCATGCGCGATGGCAACGCCTCGATGTACCTGGGCTCGCCGCGGATGGCGGAGATGGTGATCGGCGAGAAGGTCTCGCTCGAGGAGATGGGCGGAGCGCGGATGCACACCTCCAAGAGCGGCGTCGGCCACATGCTCGTCAAGACCGACGAGGAGGGCGTCGACGCGGCCCGTCGCTACCTCAGCTACTTCCCTTCGTCATATGCTGGAGAGCCACCTGACGCCCCGCCGGCGGCGGCCGCATCGGACCGCCCGATCCGCGAGATCATCCCCGTCGACGAGAACAAGCCGTTCGACATGCGGCTCGTGCTCGACAGCCTGATCGACGCGGGCTCGCTGTTCGAGGTGCACGAGCGCTGGGCCAAGGAGGTGATCGTCGGGTATGCCCGACTCGACGGTCGCGTGATCGGGATCGTCGCCAATCAGCCGAAGGTCAAGGGCGGCGTGCTGTTCGTGGACTCCTCGGACAAGTGCGCGCGATTCATCTGGACCTGCAACGCGTTCAACATCCCGCTCCTGTTCCTCGCCGACGTACCCGGGTTCATGATCGGAACACAGGTCGAACGCGAGGGGATCATTCGCCACGGCGCGAAGATGATCAGCGCCGTGTCGGAGGCAAACGTGCCGAAGATCTCCGTGATCGTGCGCAAGGCCTACGGCGCGGGCCTCTACGCGATGTCCGGGCCGGCGTTTGACCCGGACTGCTGCATCGCGCTGCCGACCGCTTCGATCGCGGTGATGGGACCCCAGGCCGCGATCAACGCGGTCTACTACAACCAGCTGCAGGCGATTGAGGATCCGGACGAGCGCGCGCAGCGGACGGAGGAGCTGCGCCGGGAGTACGCGGAGGACATCGACCTGTTGCACCTCGCCTCTGAGCTGGTCGTCGACGCCGTGATCCAGCCGGAGGATCTCCGGGCCGAGCTGATCCGCCGGTATGCGCTGGCCGCCGGTAAGCACCGGGAGTGGCCCGACAAGCGCAACCCCGTCACGCCGGCGTAGACGCCCGGGGCTGGGTGACCGGGTTGTTCTCGACGTACTCGCCGATCGCGTCGACGAGCATCAACGCGAACTGAAGCGCGTCGTCGAGGGGCTTCGGCTCGACGTTGTCCTCGGTGTCGCCGGCCTGGTGTGAGTGGGGGACGAGGCCGCGGTCGTCCAGGCAGCCGATGGCGATCGCCGGCAGCCTGCGCTTCAGGGCCGGAAGCGCAGGCGTGGCGCCGCGCCCTCGATGTGGTGCCGCCTTCAGATGCGGTTCGCCGGCGGCGGTCTCGGCGGCGAGCGTTCGCAGCGTCCCCGAGGTGCGCAACGGGAGGAACTGACCGTCGCCGACCCACCATCTTGGTTGGCCGCGGCCCGTCGGCGCGATGCCGAGGACGATCGCGTTGCTCGGCTGCAGCGTGCGCCGGTTGGCGCGCAGATACTTGCGCAGGCCGATGCCGCCACCTTCGCCTGCTCCGGCGAGCACCAGGTCGACGGCCACGCCAGCTGGCGGCGCCGCGTCGAGCGCGCTCGCGAGCGACATCGCAACCGCCACTCCGCTGGCATTGTCGTTGGCGCCGGGACTCCAGTCGGCGCCGGCCAGATCGAGCAGCAGGGGCACGGCGATGACCAGGCCGACCGTCGGGATCAGCTGGACCACGCCGACGGTCGTCTTGGAGACGCCAGCCATGCGGAGGATCGCTGTGGCGAGCAGCCAGGCAGTTGCGATCGTGATCCAGGCGATCCAACCGGGCGCCCGGTCGCCGAGGAGTCTGCGCAGTCGGGCGGAGGTCGCCCGGAACGCGTCGCGGTATGCGAGCGCGGCCCGGCCGGCATCGTAGTTGGCGGTGATGATCAGCCGGACCGCGTGTGGCGACTTGCCGGGCGCCGTGCCGACCACGCTCTGGCTCGCGTGCTCGAGCGTGAGGCGGCGGCCCAGCGACATGCCGATGGTCGCGTCAGCGACGATCGAGACGAGCGCGATGGCGACAACTACCGCGCCGACCGTGTGGCTGGGGATCGCGATCAGGCTGCCGGCGATCGCCAGCCCGACGTGCCACGTGTGCGCCAGCGCCGTATTGGGACGGCACCAGAACGGTTCGATCCGAACGTCGCGACCGGTCTGCGCGAGCTGATCGCCGAGCCAGATCGATGCCCGCCGCTCGGCATCGGTGCCCGGCCCACGCCGCGCGAAGCCCACGAGCCCCGAGACAGTCTCTGTGAGCCGCATGCTCTTGGATGATCGCAGCGAGCCCCCACATCGTGTATCAACCGACGACATGACCCAGGACGAGGAGCGCGAGCTCCTCGCTGTGGCGCACGAGGCCGCCCACGCGGCCGCTGCCGAGCTCAAACAACGCTACGGCCGGCGCCAGAGCGGGGTGCGGTCCAAGAGCGGGCCGACCGATCTCGTGTCCGACGCGGACCTCGCGGCGGAGAAGGCGATCAGGAGCGTGCTCGCGAAGCGCCGGCCCGACGACGCGATCCTCGGCGAGGAGGGGGGAGCCACCGGAGAGGGCGACCTGCGCTGGGTCGTCGACCCGCTCGACGGCACGATCAACTACCTCTACGAGATTCCGGCGTTCGCGGTCAGCGTGGCCTGTCAGGACGGGGGGGACACCATTGCCGGAGTCGTGCTCGATCCGCTCCGCGACGAGGTCTTCGCCGCCACACGATCGGGCCCGCCGACGTTTAACGGCTCTCCGGTCGAGGTGGACGATCGCCCGGACAGCCTTGGGATGACGATGGTCGCAACCGGCTTTGGCTACGACCCGGTTTGGCGCGCCCGCCAGGCTGCGGTGGTTGCGCGGGTGCTGCCAGAGGTCCGCGACATCCGGCGCGTCGGCGCCGCGGCGCTTGACCTCGCCTGGAACGCAATCGGGCGGGTCGATGCGTTTTACGAGCGAGGGCTCAACGTGTGGGACATCGCCGCCGGCGCGCTCGTCTGCTCCCGAGCCGGGCTTGCCGTCCGGGAGTTTCCGGCGTCTGACGACGAACGCTGGGGGATCCTGACTGCGCCGCCGGCGCTTGTCGACGAGCTGTATCAGCTGATCGACGCCTGAGGGCGGCGCTCACCGGCCGCTCACATCTAGACTGCCCGAGGGAGCGGCGGTGGTGGAACGGTAGACACGATGCTCTCAAAAGGCATTGTCCGTAAGGACGTGTGGGTTCGAATCCCACCCGCCGCACTCCCGATGTAGCGGCTGCGGGTCAGGCCGCTGCCGCGGCGTGGGTGGAGAACTTGTACCCGCGTTTCTCGGCCTCTTCCTTGGGCACTTCCACCTCGACGTTCCACGCCTGCGCGAACGCCACCATCGCGAACACGATCAGGGCCAGCTGCACCGGAGCAAGAATCACCGTGAGCACGCCGAGCACGTCCGGATCCAGGCCCTTTCCCCCGAACAGCGTGTGCGGCGCGGCGAAGCCGGGATTGTTGCGGTCAAACCAACTGGTGCCGGCGACGCCCGTCGCAGCGATCACGGCGAGAATCAACAGCAGGATCGCCAGCGCGGCCGCGATCGGTAGCAGTCCCCGTGCCCAGCGTCCGAACACGTAGAACGCGATGATCACGTAGAGGATGCACCAGACGAGGTTCACCGGCTTGAGTCCCTGGAGCTTGGACCAGCCCCCGACCGTGATGATCAACATCAGTCCGACGGACGCGAGGAGGATCAGCGCCACGACCAGTTTCATCAGCTTGCTCGCTGCCTTCTCGCGGTTGGGATAGACGACCACGTATCCGGGAGTCAGCGTCCGCCGCTGTGCCATGTTGCGGACCATACAATCTGCGTCGGCCTTGTGACGCAGTTGAGCGAGCCAGAAGAGCGTCGGTCCCATCATGGCTTCGAGTTCGATACAGCCGACGAGGCGCTGCTTCGCGGCCCTGTGCCCGACCAGGCGCTGCGGTGGGTGACGGCCTCGCTCGGTTATGGGGCGCGAGTCTTGGCTGCCGAGGCGCTCGCCGGCGGGACATCGTCGGCCGTGCACGCCGTGCTTGTCGATACAGGGGCCTCGCGTCCGCGAGAGCTCGTGCTGCGGCGGTTCGTCCGTCTGGACTGGCTTGCCGAGGAGCCCGACACGGCCACGCGTGAGGCGGAAGCACTCGAGCTCCTGGCGGGCGCCGAGCTTCCCACGCCGCGGCTGGTCGCCGTGGATCCAGATGGCTCTGACGCGGGCGCGCCCTCGGTCCTGATGAGCAGGTTGCCGGGGCGGGTCGAGTGGGACCCAGTAGTCGTCGAGGACTTCCTGCGCGCGCTGGCCGAGCCGCTGCCGGTCATTCACTGTGTGCGCGTTTCAGCTGGCGGCGTGCTTCCTTACTACCGGCCGTATCCGGTGCGGATGCGCCGCCCGCCCGCCCGGGCGGCGCGCCCCGATGTCTGGGAGCGTGGCTTTGATGTCCTCGACGGCAAGTCGCCGAGCGACGAGCGGCTCTTCGTCCATCGCGATTACCACCCGGGGAACGTCCTCTGGGAACAAGGACGCGTCAGCGGCATCGTCGACTGGGTCAACGCGAGCATCGGGTCGCCGTGGGCCGACGTGGGTCACTGCCGGGTGAACATCGCCTCGGAGCTCGGACAGGAGGCGGCGGACCGGTTCCTTGACCTGTACCGCGCGGTGTCCGGACGCACGGACGAGTATCACCCCTACTGGGACATCTCGGCCACGGTCGGCGGACTCGACGAGGATGCCGACGCGCAGCCGAGCCCGGCAGACGAGCTGTTCCTCGCGGCCGCGGTGGTGCGGCTGTAGCGAACGCCGAGCGGAGGGTTGGATGGTTTTGCGTCGCTATATCGGGGGCGCTTTGCATCCCGCCCCCGCAGGCCAGCGGGATGGTGGGATGATTGAGCCATGTCTGAGAGCAATGCCCAAATAGCCCGCCGCGGTTTTGACGCGATGCTTTGCGGTGACCTCAAGGTGATCGCGGAGATGCTCGATCCGGACGTCAAGTGGCACGGCGGCGACCCGTCCAGCGGCTGCCAGAACCGCGCCGAGACGCTCGAGTTCATGCGAAACGCGCTCGCTCGCCGTGGCCCGGACATCGAGCTGATCGACGTCATCGATGCCGGCGACAAGGTCGTCGTGATCATGCGACCGCAGGGCTCCGGTGACCAACGCGACGAGCCGGTCGCCAATGTGACGACCTTCCGCGACGGCAAGGTGGTCGAAATGGTGGCCTACCCTGACCCGGAGGAGGCGCTGGCGGCGGCGCGCGACTGACCTCCGCGTACCCCGTTTTCGCCGCCCGACGCGGACGGCCGAAACTGGCTATGCGGGCGGAGGTGTCTGGGTTCAGGACATGTGTCCCAGGTGATAGGTCTCTCATGAGTCGGGACATGGGTCACAGCTTGTCTGGGCGCTGAGGACGGTGTTCGGGCGGTCGTCGCGGAGGCGCGAGCGGAGCGAGTGCCGCAGCGGCGATCGCCGGGCGCGGCTTGTCCGGGGGTGGGCGAAGAGTCGCGGGCATGTCCCGAGCTCGCGTTGCTGTCCTTCAAATCGTTTCTAAGCAGCTGTCGGTGACCGCGGCTGCTGCCGAGTACGGGTTCTCCCGTCGGCATCTGCACCGCCTCCTCGCGCGTTATCAAGGGGGTGGTCTGGACGCGCTGGAGCCTCGCTCCCGCCGTCCCAAGACGACGCCGATCGCGACGCCCGAGAACGTCCGTCAGCGAGTGGTCGAGCTGCGATTGCAGCTGACGGCCGACGGCCTGGACGCGGGGCCGGTGACGATCGCCTGGCATCTGGAACGAGAAGGGCTGCCGGCGCTGTCGACCTCGACGATCCGTCGGATCTTGCATCAGTCAGCGCTGATCACACCGCAGCCACGCAAGCGTCCCAGATCGTCCTATACGCGGTTTGAGATGGCCCAGCCGAACGAGATGTGGCAATCGGACTTCATCCACTGGCGCCTGGCGGACGGGACCGACGTGGAGATCCTCAACTGGCTGGACGACCACTCCCGCTGCCTGCTGTCCTGCACGGTGCATCAGCCCGTCGGCGGCGATGACGTCGTCGCGGTTTTCCTGGGCCTGATCGAGCAATACGGCCCGCCGGCTGCGACGCTAACCGATAACGGCAGCGTCTACACCTCCCGGTTCACCGGCGGGCGCAACGCGTTTGAATACGTCCTACGGCTCGTCGGTGTCCGGCAGAAGAACGGGTCCCCGGGACATCCCCAAACGCAGGGCAAGACCGAGCGGTTTCACCAGACCTTGCAGCGCTGGCTCAGAGCCCGACCAACGGCCCGCACTGTCAACGAGCTGCAGTGCCAGCTCGACGAGTTCCGCGAGCACTACAACGAACACCGCCCCCACCGCGCCCTGAACCGCAGAACGCCGGGCGACGCCTACCGCGCCACCCCCAAAGCCGCTCCAGCAACCAACGGCCACACCCAAGGGCACTACCGCCTGCGCTACGACCGGCTCGACACCAAAGGCAAGATGAGCCTGCGCCGCGCCGGACGGATGCACCACCTCGGAATCGGCACCAGCCACGCCCGCAAGCGCGTCCTCGCGCTCGCCGACGACCACCAGATCACGGTCATCGAACTCGACACCGGCGAACTGCTCTCCACCCATCTCATCGACCCGAACAAGACCTACTGGCGCAACCAAATGCGAGAGCCCGGCCGATGGCCGAGCTCTCGAAAGTGAGACCTATGTCGCGACTCAGGCGAGACCTATGTCCCGACTCATCACAGTATGCGGGCGGAGGGACTCGAACCCCCAAGAGCGTAAGCCCACCGGCACCTAAAGCCGGCGCGTCTACCAATTTCGCCACGCCCGCGGCGAGGCCCTGGGCGATTCTAGATGGGGGATGGCGGCTAATATGGGCCGCTCCCAGGGGAGTAAGCTAGTGGTCCACGCGCGCGGTCTCCAAAACCGTGAACCCGGGTTCGAATCCCGGCTCCCCTGCTCATTCGGCCCCGTTCACGGCTAACTCGAGATCGAGCGCCAACCCATAGGATCTGCGGGCGTGAAGTCGCATACCGCGTACCTCACGTTCAACACCGAGCGCCGCCGCGAGTTCGTCCGGATCACCGAGGACGTGGACCGGGCGGTGCGCGACGCGGGCATCAGCGAGGGCATGGTGCTCGTTGCGGCGATGCACATCACGGCCGCCGTGTGGATCAACGACGACGAGCCGGGGCTCCAAGCCGACGTGCTCGAGTGGCTTGACAAGGTCGCTCCGCCGAGCTGGAAAGAGCCCGACGGCGACGTCGCGCGCGAGCTACTGCCCAATCCCGGCGACTACCGCCACCACCGGGGTGGCGAGGACAACGGCGACGCGCATCTGAAGAACCTGCTCGTCCACCACCAGGTGATCGTGCCGGTGACCGACGGGCGCTTGGACCTCGGGCCGTGGCAGCAGGTGTTCTACTGCGAGTTCGACGGTGGGCGGCCGAAGCGCCTTGTGATCAAGGTGATGGGGGAGTAGGGGCGGTGCAATCGTCGCGGGTGTTCGCCGACGGCCTGCTCGACGGGCAGGTTGCACTGGTCACGGGGGGCGGGACGAACCTCGGTAAGGCCGCGGCCGCCGAGCTGGCTCGCTGCGGAGCATCTGTCGTGATCGCCGGTAGGCGAGAGGAGGTGCTCGAGGCTGCTGCCGAGGACGTCGGCTCCTCGTACGTGGTCGGTGACGTGCGGGACGGCGATCAGGCGCAGGGGATCGTCCGGTGGGTACTTGACCGGCACGGCCGCCTCGACTTCCTGCTCAACAACGCCGGCGGCCAGTACTTCGTACCCGCGGAGGGCATCACGGACAAGGGCTGGCACGCGGTGCAGCGCCTCAACGTCGAAGGCACGCTGACCATGTCCGAGACCGCCTACGAGCTCGCGATGAGGCCGGCGAATCGCGGGACGATCGTCAATGTGACCGTGTCCCCGCACCAGGGGTTTCCGGCGATGGCGCACACGGGCGCCGCGCGCGCCGCCGTGGAGGCGATCACCAACGAGCTCGCTGCAGCCTGGGTCGGCGACGGCGTCTCGGTCGTCGCGGTGGCGATCGGCCGATTCGACACCGAATCGCTGCGCAAGTACCCGGCCGAGCTGTGGCGCAGCGCCGCTGCCACGGTTCCGCTGCAGAGGCTGGGCGACGTCGCCGAGTACGGATGGCTGATCGCGTTGCTGGCCTCTCCGCTGGGCCCCGCTTTCTCAGGGTCCGTGGTGACGCTCGACGGCGCACTCGACAACTGGACCGGCCCGTGGCCGCCCGCCGGATTGGCCCGCGACGGCGAGGTTCCTACCGAGCAACGCGTCGCCCGATAGGGAACGAGGAAGCGGCGGACGGGAATCGAACCCGCATAATCGGCTTGGAAGGCCGAGGCTCTACCATTGAGCTACCACCGCGTGCAGGGCCGTCAGAACGTGGCCCGACGTCGATCAACAGTTTGCCATCGATCGCGCCCCTGACGGCCTCATCGAGGCTAGCGGTTCCAGTCTCGCCTCCGCTTTGCCCGTAGAATCAGATCGGACCACGGGGAGTGGCGCAGTCTGGTAGCGCACCCGGCTGGGGGCCGGGCGGTCGCAGGTTCAAATCCTGTCTCCCCGATTGGAGAAAAGCCCCGCTCAGGCGGCCGCGCATAGGGGGTCGATCGCCGGGCCCGGTTGACATGCGGTCTGGATTGCCAAAGGAGGTGCCGGGACTGTCGGCTCGGCACACTGGGCTGACCGAGCAG
>DASSGR010000124.1:0-13297 GCA_035693425.1 Solirubrobacteraceae bacterium | reverse complement strand
GCTTGTATCGCCCTGGCGCGGCCGCGCCCTCTGCACATCGAGGCGGCTTGCTCAGGCCCTCGCTATCAACCGACAGAAGGCGAAGGCCAGCAGAGCCCGCACTACCGGCGAACGGACGCACGCTTTCCGGAAGCGCGGTTGGCGCCCGCCCTGGACCGAGGTACCGCTGGCTACCGAGTTCGCCACAAGCCAGTGTGACGATCGACTCGTGCACGACTCGCGGTGCACAACGGAAGTATTCACCGGAGCCAGCGTCAGCTGGGACATGCGAACCTCGGCATCGCGAGCATCTACCTGCAGGGCATCGACAGCAGCGAGATCATCAGCACCGAGTTGCGAGACGGACGTGATCAACGGTCGCGA
Organism: Solirubrobacteraceae bacterium; assembly: GCA_035693425.1. Lineage (GTDB taxonomy): Bacteria > Actinomycetota > Thermoleophilia > Solirubrobacterales > Solirubrobacteraceae > Palsa-465. Next base: position 12,934 of record DASSGR010000124.1, on the reverse strand, counting down.
GACCTGCGTTCGTGTCGGCGCGTGCACGCGGAGCCAGCGCGGGCGTCGTGGCTCCCTTTGTCCGAGAGGGGCGACTACAGACGCAGTGGACGATGTCGTGATCATGGCCGCCTATCGTCCAGACCGGCGGCGGGCGTTAGCCGGAATTGAGCAAGCACCGGCTGCTCCTTTGCCGGAAAAGGGGGCGCGTCGCGGCGCGTGTAGCGGCATCGTCTGACGCCTGCGGATTCGTGAAGGGAGCGGTCTTCGGCCTCGCCTCCCTCACTGCCGTGTCTAGTTCGATCCAACGGTCTCACACTACGGGCTGGAACGGTCGATGCTGGCGGTCCTTGCCCAGTTCTTATCGGTGCGGGCGGCTAGCGGTGTTGTTCGATCAGCAGCTTGGCCATTGCTTGGGCGCGTTTGCCGGCTTCGGTGTCGCCTGCGGCAGCGCAAACGATCGATCCTTTCATCAGGATGTGCCAGGAGCGTGTGAAGGACTCGGTAGCGCGCAGGCCGGCTTCCTCGGCCAGCTGCGTGATGATCGCGCGGACGTTCCCGAGGTGCTGGATGCTGGCCCTGCCGGCGGGGTGGGTGGGGCCGAGCTCGAGCAGAACGTTGACGAAGGAGTCGGCCTCGAAGTCTTCGCGATGAAACCATTCGTCGAACAGGTCGAAGATCGTCAGCAGCTGTTCCTCGGGGGTGTCGGCGCGATGCCTTGCCTCTGCGTCGATCCAGGCCAGCGTCCAGCGTTCCTCGCGCAGGTTCAGGAATTCGAGCACGAGATCGTCCTTGGAGGGGAAGTGGTGGTAGAAGGTCGCCTTGGCGACGCCCGCCTGTCGGATGATTTCGTCAACGCCGATGGCCTGGATGCCCTGGCGGGCGAACAGCTCGTACGCCGTTTCGAGGATCCGGTCACGCGCGGCCGGCCTGGGAGTTGCCTCTCGGCTGGTGCTCACAGCACCGAATCATAGCCAACAGACCGGTCTTTCTCCACGATACGCAACGGTCTGTCTGTCCTGCTCAAAGCTGTTTGCTGCTCGTACAGCTGCGGTAAACGGTCTTGACAGACCGGTCCGTCTGCTGTAGATAGAAAGGTCTGTATGTGTCTGAGCTTAGGAGGGACCGGATGGAAGGCTCGACCGATGAGGGTGTGCTTCGCGACGTTGCCGCCGATCGCATCGTCGACCCGGCGGACGACCGTCCTGTGACGGCGGATCTCGAGGTACAGGCCGGGACGCGGGCAGAAGAGCCGCCCGCACGGTTGGACGTACGCCGCGTCGATCATCCGCTCGGCGTGGTCCTGACTCTGCGCGGCGAGTTGGATCTCGCCACCGCGCCGGTGCTACAGGAGCGGCTTGATCACGCCATGCGCGGCAAGGCGGCGGTGGTCATCGACCTGTCTCGGCTCAGATTCATCGGCTCCTGCGGTCTTGATTTGCTGGTGCGCGCGGAGCGGCACCTCCGCGACTCTGGCGTGCAACTCGTGCTGGTGCGCGGCCCGCGGGCTGTGCACCGCGTCTTTGCGCTCACGAGCCTGGATTCTCACTTCGAGTTTTGCGACTCCCCAAGCGCGGCCTTACGAACCGCGCTTGTGCGACGTATTGAGGCCCGGCGGATCCCCCAGCCGGCGCGAACCGACAGACCGCGGCCGAGCTCGACCGCGACCTCCCAGGAGTGACGTGATCATGAGTACAGCTGCGGTTGGCCGCGACAGAGCTACTCGCGGGTTGTTCGAACGCTGGCAACGCGACAAGGATCCCCGCGCTCGGGAGTGTCTGGCCGAGTGCTACCTGCCGCTGGCTCGCACACTTGCCGCTCGCTATCGCGGCCGGGGCGGGGAGCCGTTTGACGATCTGCTCCAGGTCGCAAGCCTCGGACTCCTCAAAGCGATAGACCGGTTCGACCCGGACCGCGGGACAGCGTTCTCCTCGTTTGCAGTACCGACGATCCTGGGCGAGCTGAAGCGCTACTTCCGTGACACGGGATGGTCCGCTCACGTCCCCCGCGGCGCGCAGGAGCTGGCGCTCAAGGTGCAGGAGGCCGAGCAAGTGATCAGTCCCCGACTCGGGCGATCGCCCACGGCTGACGAGCTTGCGCTGTACATGGAGGTGAGCGTTGAGCAGGTGCTCGATGGGTTAGAGGCCGCGGCGGCGCATCACGCAACCTCGCTGGAGGAGCCGAATGACGAGCTGGATGGCGAGTCGCGGTCGCTGGCCGACTCGTTCGGGGAAGACGATCCTCGCTTCGAGCAGATCGACGCCAGCCTGACGGTTGCGAGCGCGGCAAGAGAGCTCTCCGAACGTGAGCAGCGCGTCCTCGAACTGCGCTTCTACGGCGAGCTCACCCAAAGCGAGATCGCCAAACGGCTCGGCGTCTCGCAGATGCAGGTTTCCCGGATCCTCCGCGGCGCACTAGCGCACCTGCGTGAGCTCGCGCTCGCTGAACATGACCCCCATCAGCCCGCGCAGTCGGCCGGAACCAAGGACGGAAACCCAGGGGACTGCTTTCTCGCCACGGCGCCCGGCGCGACGCCAGGACTTTCGGTCTCCCGCCGCGCAACCCGCGATCGCGTACAGGCGCTTCACCGAGACGCTCGCGCGTCGCGCACCGGCCAGGGGTCGTGGGGATGCTGACCAGCCCGAGCGATGAGCAAGCGCCGCCGGCCGCGAGCCCTGTGCTCGAGATCGCAAAACGAGGATCAAGGAGTACGCCGAGCAGACCGCGATCGGCACGCGGCTGATGTACGCCGCGCCCGACCGGCGGACGACCCACCGGGTCGCGCCGCTCGACATCGCGCCGGCCAGCTGGCTGCGGGCGCCCGGCGAAGCCCCAGGCATGTTCGCGCTCGAGTCCGCGATCGACGAGATCGCGGCAGCCTGCGGCTTGGATCCGATCGAGTTCCGGATTCGCAACGAGCCAGACAACGACCCCGAGTCCGGGCTGCCGTTCTCCAGCCGCCATCTCGTGCGCTGCCTGCGCGAGGGTGCCGACCGCTTCGGCTGGGCAGCACGCGACCCGACGCCGCGGGCTCGGCTCGATCGTGGCTGGCTCGTCGGCACCCGGGGTGGCGGCGTCGACCTACCCCAACTACCTGATCCCAGGCAACAAAGCCATCATCCGAGCCGATCCGGACGGGCGCTACCGCGTGAAGATCGCCGCAGCCGACATCGGCACCGGCGCCTGGACCGCGCTGAGCCAGATCGCCGCCGACGCCTTGAATGTCGCAGTCGAGCACATCGACCTGGAGATCGGCGACTCTGCGCTACCGGTCGCGACAATCGCTGGCGGCTCCCCGGGGACTGCCAGCTCGGGCACGGCGATCATCGATGCTGCCCGGCAGCTCCGCGAACGCCTCGACTCAGACCACGAGGGAAAAGTCCCTGCCCATGGGCTCGAGGTCACCGGAGACCTCGCCCGAATCGCCGATCACGCCGGGCCGCTCCCAGGCGCGCCTTACACCGAGAGGTTCTCGATGCACGCGTTCGGCGCCCAATTCGCCGAGGTACGGGTACGCGCCGACAGCGGCGAAGTGCGCGTTCCCCGACTGCTCGGCGTGTTCGACGTGGGACGGATGATCAACCCGAAGCTCGGCCGCTCACAACTGCTCGGAGCCATGAGCTGGGGCATCTCGATGGCGCTTCACGAGCACAGCGTGCTCGACTCTCGCTTCGGGCACGTCATCAACCACGACTTCGCCAGCTACCACAGCGCGACGTTCGCCGATGTCGGCGCCGTCGAGGTGCACTGGCTCGACATCGAGGACCGAAACGCCAACCCGATCGGGTCCAAAGGCATCGGAGAGCTCGGCATCGTCGGCACCGCCGCCGCAATCGCAAACGCCGTCTTCCATGCCACTGGCCTCCGGATACGCGACCTTCCGATCACCCTCGACAAGCTCCTGTGAGATAAGGGATTACGGTTCGGCGGGGGGGCGGCGCAGATGACGGCTCATGTCGCCGACGAGATCGGTTCGCACCCGCCGCTCCACGAAGCGCCACTTCCCGCTGCGGCACTCGAAGCGATCTTGGTAGCGGCCGCTGGCGATCGGTTGCAGAGGCAGGCCCGGCAGGGCTTGCAGGACCGTGAAGTACGACTGCGCGACAGCCGTGCCCGCCTCCTCGTCCAACTCGATCGCCACAGTGGTGGTGAGGTGCTTGGTGCGTGGCGTGCCGTCGTCGTAGACGATCACATTCTCCTGGAGCATCTCCTCGATCGCGGTCCGGCCGCTCACCGAGCCGGCGCCGCCAGTAAACGTCGCGTCCGCGAGCAACTCGCCCACCGCCGCGAAATCGCCGGCATCCACAAGCTCTGCATAAGTTGCGATCAAATTCTCGATCGCTCTGTGGCTCGGCGATGGATCGGCGGGCCTCATGCGCCGCGAGACTAGGGCGAAAACGGGGCGAGCGTGAGCGAGCAGCAACGACCTGATCGCAGCCCTGCTCTGGAAACGGTAGGCGGAGCAGTCGGTCGGCGTTGCGGTGGCTTACCAGTACACGATCGGGTAGTACGTCGCGTACCGCCTCCCGCCGGCGCCGCTCGCCGGCCGCGCGCTGATCGCAAGTGTGACCGCCGCCTCACCGCGGCGGTCACGCGCGTCCCCGGTGGTCTCAGGCCTCCGGGATCTCGCGGCCGAAGGCCTCGAGGGTGATCTCGTCGGGATCGGGTCCGCCGCGCCGACCGGTGTCCAGGTCATCGATCGCGGCGATCTCATCGGCGGAGAGCTCGAAGTCGAGCACCTCGATGTTCTCGGCGATGCGGCTGGGCTTGGTCGACTTCGGAATGACCGAGCGGCCTTGCTGCAGACCCCAGCGCAGCATCACCTGGGCCGCGGTCTTGGCGTGGGCGCTGGCGATCTTTGCGATGACGGGGTCGTCGAGGGTGCTGCCGTGGCTGCCGTCACGGTAGAACGTGATCCCGCCGATCGGTGACCACGCCTGCGTGAGGATCCCGCGCTCGGTGCCGAAGGTCTGCACGTCGCGCTGCTGGAAGTAGGGGTGGCACTCGATCTGGTTGACCGCCGGAACGACCGTGGCGCGAGCGAGCAGCGCGGTGAGATGCTCGACCGTGAAGTTGCTGACGCCGATCGCGCGGACCTTGCCGTCGGCGAGCAGCGTCTCCAGGGCACGGTAGGCCTTGAGGGTCAGATCGAACGCGGATGGCAGCGCCTGGTGCAGGATCAGTAGGTCGATCTGTTCGACGCCGAGCTTGCGGGCGCTTTTCTCAAAGCCGTGCAGCGTCTGGTCGTATCCGTAGTCGCTGATCCAGATCTTGGTCTCGAGGAACAACTCTGAGCGGTCCAGCTCGGAGCCGTGCACCGCCTCGCCGACCTGGCGCTCGTTGCCGTAGGCCGCGGCGGTGTCGATGTGCCGGTACCCCGCGGCGAGCGCTGCGCGGACGGCGTCGCGGGTCTCGTCGGGAGGCGTCTGAAAGACGCCGAGGCCGACGGCGGGCAGCTGCACACCGTTGTTCAGTTCCAGGCTCGGGATCGTGGTGGTGGTCATGGTCGGTTCGTTCCTCTCTGGGGGCGTTGGTGCTGGATGCCGGTCTTCATAGCTCCTGGGCGGTGGGGCGCACGAGGATCTCGTTGAGCGACACGCTGCGCGGCCGCGAGACGGTGAACGCGATGATCTCGGCGATGTCCTGCGGGGTGATCGCGGTTGCCTGATACATCTGCTCGGCCGCCGCCTTGGTCTCGCGGTGGGTGATGTGATCGGTGAGCTCAGTGGCCACGGCGCCGGGCTCAATCACGATCACGCGCACGTCGGGCCGCAACTGCTGGCGCAGCGACTCTGACCAGCCGTTCATCCCCCACTTGGTCGCGGCGTAGACCGCGTTGCCGGGCCGCGCGGTACGGCCAGCCACGGAGGAGAGGTTCACCAGGTCACCGCCGCCGTCGGCGAGAAGCTGATCCAGGAAAACCTCGGTGGTCGTGATCGCGCCCAACAGGTTGGTCTCGATCATCCGGCGGTAGTCGGTGGAGAGCTCGGCCGAGAACGGGCCGAGCAGCATCACCCCGGCGTTGTTGACCAGGATGTCCGCGCCGCCGAGTTCGTCTTGGACACGCCGCGCGGCGGCGAGGATGGAGTCGCGATCGGTGACGTCGGCCTGGATCGCGATCGCGCCGGCGCCGAGCTCGTCGGCCAAGGCCTGGACGCGATCCAGGCGCCGCGCCAGCAGCGCGACGCGATGGCCGTCTGCGGCGAGCGCTCGGGCGGTCGCTTCGCCGATACCCGAGGAGGCGCCGGTGATGACGGCGACCCGGCCGGTGCTGTTCTCGGTGTTCATGCTGGTGTCATCTGTCGTGGTTGAATTGATTGCCACCGCGTTTGACTGTCGCACCGATCTGCGAAACCTGAGAGGCCCTGTCAGAGGGGTACTGAAAAGGCACCCCTCAAGCGCGCCCGGCGGCGTACATTGGGAGTCATGGACGCAGCAAGCGAGCTCTCGCAGTTCCTGACGTCAAGACGCGCCAAGGTCACGCCCGAGCAGGCAGGTCTGCCGACATACGGCCAACGGCGTGTGCCGGGGCTGCGACGCGAGGAGGTCGCCTCCCTGGCCGGGGTGAGCGTCGAGTACTACAAGCGCCTGGAGCGCGGCAACGCCACCGGCGCCTCCGACATCGTCCTGGAGTCGCTGGCCGACGCGCTGCGGCTCGACGACGCCGAGCGCGCCCACCTGTTCGACCTCGCCCGCGCCGCCAGCCCGATCGCCCCACGGCAGCGGCGCCGACCGGTTCAGCAGCGCGTCCGTCCCGCCGTGCAACAGATCCTCGACAGCATCACCGCGCCGGCGACTGTGAGCAACATGCGCTGTGACTACTTGGCCGCCAACCAGCTCGGCCGGGCCCTCTACGCGCCGCTGTTCGACAGCCGCGAGCAGCCGCCCAACAGCGCACGCTTCACCTTCCTCGATCCCGCCGCACAAGAGTTCTTCCTCGACTGGGAGAAAGCGGCCAAGGACTTGGTGGCCGCGCTGCGCTCGATCGCCGGCCGCAACCCCTACGACCGCAGCCTGACCGACCTCGTCGGCGAGCTCTCGACCCGCAGCGAACCTTTCCGCACCTGGTGGGCCGCGCACAACGTCCGATACCACCAAACCGGCACCAAGCGCCTGCACCACCCCGTCGTGGGCGACCTCGAACTCAGCTACGAGGTCATGGAGCTCGCGGCCGACACCGGACTACGCCTCGCGGTTTTCACCGCCGCACCCGGTAGCCGCTCCGAAGAGGCCCTCAACCTCCTCGCCAGCTGGGCCGCGACGCCCGTCCAGCTGCCCGAGGAGCATCGACGTACCTTCGACGAACCGTCCGTTCTGCGATCGCGCACCATCGGCGAGTCGTGGTTTGCTGTGGCCGGCCGGATCGTCGCCAGCGGTTTGCCGAGCCTGTACGACGGCCTGCCGATCCGGGAGCTCTCCCTAGTCACCTTGGCGGTCGAGCGGCCGGATCCCGACGACGAAATCATCGTCGCGCACGCAGACCCCGAGCGGCTGGCCTGGATGCACGCCAACTTCACTGATCACGTGCGGGTGGCGAGCCTCGGTGATGCCGATAGCTACGCGACGCGACTGTTCGACTACGAGCACTCCGGCCGTGACCAGGTCCGGTGGGTGATCGACCGCCTCCGCGCGAACCCTTCGTCGCGTTCGGCGACGATCACGACGTTTCAACCACACACAGACACGACGTACATCCCGTGTGTCAGCATGCTCGACTTCTGGCTTCCGGACGGTGCCGTCGAGCTAGTCGTGTACGCACACAGTATTGACTTCGGCGCCAAGGGCTACGGCAATCTCGTCGAGCTGGCTGCGTTGCAGCGCCACGTCGCTGATGCGCTCGACCGGCCCGTCGGCCGATTGTTGATGATCATCAAGTCGGCTCACGTGTACGAAACCGAGCTGAACTACCTCGAGGGAGTGCTGGCGGGGGACGCCGCCGGGCGGTCGAAGCAGCAATCCTAGATCGGGGCCGGCAGGGAACGCTCGACTGGTCTGGCACAGTAAGGGATCTGGTTTGCTCCCTTGTGTGCTTGAGCCAGCCACTGGCCTGTCTCCACGAGCTTTGGCGGCGATCGCCGAACTTGAACGGCGGGTGATTGAGGCCGACGGTGGCCGCTTGAAGCTGGAGTGGGGAACGCTTCGCCGGCGCAGCGGCGACCGCGTCGAGGACCTGATGTGGTGGGAGGGTGAGCGGCTGCTCGGCTTCCTCGGGATCTACGGCTTTGAGTCCTCCCCGGAGCTGGCGGGAATGGTCTCGCCGGAAGCTCGCCGGCGTGGCATCGGCACCGCCCTATTGGACGCCGCTTTGCCGTTGTGTCGCGAGCGGAGCGATCGGCGACCGTTGCTCATCGTGCCGCGCCCTTCAGTCGCGGGCAAGCGTCTGGCGCTGCGCCGCGGCGGGGTGCTCGATCACTCAGAGCATGCTCTCGTGCTATCCGCCGACCCGATCACGGGCTCGCGTGAGCCGGCGATCACACTTCGCCCGGCAACCGCAGCCGACCTTCCACTCGTCTCGCGCCTGCTCGAGCGCGGGTTTCACGAGCCCGCGCCCGCTGGTCACGGGTAAACACAGCAGACGACTCTCGGGCGCTCATGGCCTCGGTCCCTCCGGCGCCAGTAGGAGCGATGAGTCTGGTTCTGGATCGCAGTCTCAGCACGTGAACCCCCGAGGCCACACCATGAGCACGATCCGGAGGACTCCATTGCGAAACGAAGACGACACTGGGTTTCCGAAGCTATCGGCGCCCGCACGCCGGGCACTTTCGGGTGCCGGGTACACGCGGCTAGATCAGCTGGCGCAGGTCTCCGAATCCGACCTCAGCAAACTGCACGGCATGGGGCCGACGGCGATAAAAGCCCTGCGTGCCGCGCTGGATGAGCGCGGCCTCTCGTTCAACATGGCTGATGTGACTCACGCCGGGATCGACGAGCTCGACGCGATCCAGGGTTTCGTGGAGGGGTTCACGTTTCGCCGTGCTGGAGCCGAGCTGGGCGTGACACCGTTCGGGATGTCGATCATCGATATGCCGCCGGAAACGACCGCGTACCCGGAGCACGACCATGCCTCGGAGGGACCCGGGAATCCGCCCGCCCACCAGCTCGGGCAGGAGGAGGTTTATATCGCGCTGCGCGGTTCGGCCGACGTAGAGGTCGACGGCCACCGGTACCCGGTAGACGCCGGTCACCTCATCCGCGTCGGGCCGACGGCGCGACGCAAGGTTCTGCCGGGCCCTGATGGCATCCGGCTTTTGGCGATCGGCGGAGTGCCCGGCAAAGCGTACGACCCTCGCTCCACAGTCTGACGCGCAGTCAGTAGTCAGGCCGCGGCTGGTCATCTGCCATTGTGCTGTGGCGCGGCGGGTAGTTGCGCGGTGACGCGGAGCCCGCCAGCGGGGCGGGGGCTGAGGGTGAGGGTTCCGTCGTGCGCTTGGGTGATGCTCTTGACGATTGTCAGGCCCAGGCCTACGCCGGCGTGGTCAGTGCGTATGCGTTCGGTCCCACGCCGAAACGGCTCGGCAAGAGTGGCAACCAACTGTGGGGTGAGCTTGTCGCCGGTGTTCTCGACAGTGAGCACCACACTCTTGGGGTGAACGCTGGTCGTGACCCACACGGTGCCCTGTTTAGGCAGGTTGTGGACGATCGCGTTGTGCACGAGGTTCGTACTCAACTGCAGTAGGAGCGCGTGTGAGCCGATGGTGGGCGTCACGTCGCCGGAGGTCTCGATGGTGAGGCCGCGTTGTTCTGCGAGGGGGAGGAGCGTTTCGGTGGCTTCTTCCGCAACGAGGGACAGGTCGACGTGTTCTCGGGGGAAGGCCCGCTGGTCGGCGCGGCTGAGCAGGAGCAACGCTTCAGTGAGGTCGATCGCGCGGGTGTTGACGGCATGGAGGCGGTCGACGAGTTCGCCGGTGTCGCGGTTGGGATCGTTGCGGGCCACGTCGAGAAGGGTCTGCGTGATCGCCAGCGGGGTGCGCAGCTCGTGAGAGGCGTTGGCCGCGAATCTCTGCTGTTCGGCGACGCGTGCTTCGAGCCGCGCGAGCATGGTGTCGAACGCGTCGGCGAGCTCGCGGAACTCGTCTTGACGGCCTTCCAACTGGATTCGGTGCGCCAGCGATCCGGTCGCGGCCGTGCGTGTGGCGTCCGTGATGCGGGTCAGAGGGGCGAGCATGCGCCCGGCGAGAAACCACCCTCCCAACAGACCGAATACCAGCAGGAACGCCATCACCATGGCCGCGACCGGGGCGAAACTGCGGAGGAGGTCGGCGTGGCTACGCACTATGAAGATCACACCGGGGTGCACACCGCGCGAAAGGGAGAAGTACCCGGCGGCGAGCAGCACGGCGCCGGCGAGCATGAGGAACCCGGCATAGCTGAGGGTGAGCCTGAGGCGAACGCTCAACCCAGGGGCTCTATCCACGGTCCCCTCCGTCGCGCCCGATGTCGTGTTGGGTGTCGATTCGGTACCCAGCGCCGGTCACGGTGGCGATGATCCCGGGTTCGCCGAGGCGTTTGCGCAGCGCGGAGACTGTAATGCGAACGGCGTTTGTGAATGGGTCTGCGTTCTCATCCCATGCTCGCTCTAAGAGTGCTTCGGCGCTGACGACCCCGCCTTCGGCAGCGACTAGAACTTCGAGCACGGCGAACTGCTTGCGGGTGAGCGGAACGTAGCGGCCGTCGCGGTAGACCTCGCGGCGGAATGGATCCAGACGCAGCCCTGCGATCTCTCGCACGGGTGGCCTGTTGTGCGGGCGCCTGCGGTCGAGCGCTCTGAGGCGGAGCACAAGCTCTCGGAGTTCGAACGGCTTGGTGACGTAGTCGTCGGCGCCGAGCCCGAACCCGGAAGCCTTGTCGTCCAGCCGGTCGGCAGCGGTCAGCATGAGGATCGGCATGCCGCTGCCGGAGGCGACGATGCGTTTGGCGATCTCGTCACCGGAGGGCCCGGGGATGTCGCGGTCGAGGACGGCGATGTCGTAGGCGTTGACGCTCAGCAGTTCCAGAGCGGCGTCGCCATCGCCTGCAATGTCTACCGCGATCGCTTCCAGGCGTAGGCCATCGCGGATGGCTTCTGCCATGTAGGGCTCGTCCTCAACGAGCAACACGCGCATGCCCCGATGCTAGAGCCGGCGCATATCGTCGGCATATTGAAAACCGCATACGTGCTGGCAACCCCACGGCGCCTTGAATGGCGGCGTGACCTACAGCGAACCTGCACCAACAGCACGCATGACCAAGTACGGCCGTCGCCGTCGCCGCGTGCTGCTCGGCGCCGTACTCGCCCTATTCCTCGCCGCCACGGCGTTCGCGGCACCTCGCCACCTGCTCAACGACAAGGAGCGCACCTACCTGTCGACGGACGGGTGGCCACGGCTCGGGCAGGGGGCGTACGTGCTCGGCGACGGCCTGCCGGCAGCGAGCCCGCACGAGCAGCCGGTCCCGATCGCCAGCCTGGCAAAGGTCATGACCGCCTACCTCGTGCTCAGGCACTACCCGCTGCACGCGGGCGACAGCGGCCGGCGATTCGTGGTCGGTCAGCGCGATGTCGAGGACACCGAGACGAGGCGCCGCGAGGGTCAGTCGATTGTCGATGTCAGCGCCGGCGAGCAGCTCACCGAGCGGGACGCCCTGATCGCGATCCTGCTGCCGTCCGCGAACAACATCGCGGTGCTCGTCGCCCGTCAGGTCGACGGCAGCGTCGCGTCCTTCGTCGCGGAGATGAACGACACCGCGCACGCGCTCGGGATGTCTCACACGACCTACACCGATCCAAGCGGATACGACGCGGACACGGTCTCGACAGCCCTCGATCAGCTGCGGCTGGCGCGGCTGGTAGCCGAGGACGAGACGCTGGCATCGATGATGGCCACCCGCAGCTACTGGCTGCCGGTCGCCGGTGAAGTGACTAACACCAACACGCTGCTTGGCCGTGACGGGTTCGTCGGCATGAAGACCGGCTCAGACGACGCGGCCGGCGGCTGCTTCATGTTCCGGTCCGGGTGGCACACCGAGAGCGGCAGCGTGACGCTGATCGGCGTGGTGCTCGGGCAGCAAGGACACAACCTGATCACCGCGGGACTGTATGCGGCCAAGCAGTTGGTCGACCGCGTGGCTGGCCGTGTGACCCCGGCGATCGTCAGCCTGGCCGACGACGAGCACCCCGGCGACTGAACCCTGGTGGGCGCGGACTAGGGCATCACCCAGGTGCGATGGATCTGCTCCAGCGGGCCGATCGTCGCCATCAAGCACTGTCCAACGTAAGCTCCGAAGCTGCGAGGGACAGCGGTCACAACAACATTCCACTTGGAGGAGTCAGAAATGTTCTTCGCTCCCGGCACACCTCCCGACATCACCCAGAAATTCACGCGAGAGGCTGCCCAGCGCGGGCATCGAACTGGTGGCGCCTGCTGGTCAACGGCCTGCTGCTGATCGTGGCCGGCGTGCTCATCTTCAGCATCGACTGGAGCGTCGTCAGCCTCGCGACGTTCACCGGAGCCCTGTTCATCATCGAAGGCGTGACGACCGCGTTGACCTCAGGGATCGACAACGGCGTGCGACGTGTCAACGTCATCACCGAGCTGCTCTCGATCGCGGCCGGCGTCGCGATCATCGTCTGGCCCGCGCCCGGACTCGTCGCGCTCGCGGTTTTCCTTGGCGCTTGGCTGATCGTGGTCGGAACGGTCACGATCTCCGGCTCGCTCGCCGCCCGCAAGTTCCTGCCCAACTGGTGGATGCTGCTGATCACGGGCCTGCTCGAGATCCCGCTCGGCGTGCTCGCCCTGGCCAACCCCGTCGCGACGCTGACAGCGCTCATCCTCGTCGCTGGTATCTGGGCCGTGGCGATCGGCGTCACTCGGGTCGCGATGTCGTTCGAGCTCAAGCGTCTGCCGCATGACGTTGACACGGCATTCGCGGCATCCACGAACCGTGGCGGCTCGCACGCCATTCACGGTCAGCCGGCACC